>CAZRIP010000071.1:0-21458 GCA_964600165.1 uncultured Elusimicrobia bacterium
GTCCATCGAGGAGCCCGCCGTCCAGCGCGCCGCGCCGCCCGAGCTTTCCGCCGCCCCGACTCCGCTCTCCGCGTCCCCGCCCCTCTCGCCGATCGCGCCCGCGCTCGAAGCGCAGGCGCCTCCAGCTTCGATACCGCCGCTCGCGGCCGCCGCGCGCGCGTCTCAGGCGCCGCTCGCGCCGGTGCGCGAGGCCGAGGCCTCCGGGAAGCTCGCCGACGCCGAGATCTCCGCCGCGCTTTTCGACGGCGCGCGCGCCGCGCAAACCGCGTCGCGGGTCGTGCTCCTCGCTCAGCGCGCCGCGACGCTTCCCGCCCACGTCTGGCCGTTCTCGCGCCTGGCGTCGGCGCTCTCGCACGGCGAGGGCATGGCCGGCCCGACGGCAGGAAGCGCAGCGAGCACGACGCGCGAGATCGCCCGCTCCCACGGCGTCGGCGCCGTCGTCGGCCGCCTTTCCTGGGAGCTGCACGACGCCTGGTCGGTGCGCGGAGCCGTGCGCTCGTACCTCGGGCTCGTCGACGAGTTGGCCGAGGCGAAGAAGCGCGACCCGAAGCTCGACGTCGCGATCACGCTGGACGTCGAGGCGCTCGGGGCGCAGCTCGACGGCCTCCCTCTGGCGGAGCGCGAGCGCGTCGCCGCCGCGAACGCGCGGCGCATCGCCCTCAAGGCCCGCGAGGCCGGCATCCCGGTCGAGTTCGACGTCGGCGCGTCCGCCGCGCTGCCGGTCCTCTTGAGCGTAGCGCGCTCCGTAGTCTTAGAGCTCGGCATGCCCGTGCGCCTGGCGGTGGCGGCGCGCTACGCGGTCTCGGAGGCCGTCTTGCGCGCCTGGGCGGCGCTCGCCCGCCGCATGGGCCTGACGCTCGGCGTGCGCCTGGTCAAAGGCTCGTTCATCGAGGGCGACAGCCTCGGAGCGCAGAACTTCCGGCGCCCGCTGCTCGAGCAGTACAAGCGCCTCGTCACCGAGGCGCTGCGCCAAGGCGACGCGCTCGACGTCGCCGTCGCCACGCAAAACGAGGAGATCTGGCGGCACGCGCGCGCGGAGGCCGCGCGCCTGGGCGCGC
Organism: uncultured Elusimicrobia bacterium; assembly: GCA_964600165.1. Lineage (GTDB taxonomy): Bacteria > Elusimicrobiota > Elusimicrobia > UBA1565 > UBA9628 > CAZRIP01. The sequence continues at coordinate 1,059 of CAZRIP010000071.1, forward strand.
GCTACTCCGTCCAGACGATCCGCGGCGTCAACGAGCCGCTCCAACAGAAGATGCGCGCCGAGGGCGCGGTCTCGCGCGAGTACGTCTCTTACGGCCTCGATACGCCGGTCATGGGCCTCATGGAGATGTGGACGAATTGGCGCCAGAAGCGCGCCTTGCGCCGGCGTTTCCCGAACGCCGAGATCGACTGACCTGAAATCTTCCTTAAAACCCGGTCGGGGCTTGTCATTTCCGTCTCAGAATCTGGTATCTTTTCCGCCATGCACGGGTTGCTTCTCGCCGCCTCCATGCTCGCCGGCTCGCCGTTCGCGCAGCCGCCCGCGGCTCCCGCGGCGGTCACCTTCACGGGCCAAAAGAAAGAAACGGTCCGCGCGCTGCGCGCCTGGTTCATGGACGACGAGAGCAAGGTGAGCGAGCCGCCGATCTCTTTTTCCTCGGCCGACGCCCGAGAACAAGTCGCCCAGGTCGCCGCCCTCCAGGACCTCGCCGAGCAGATCCGCTTCCTTAAAAAGGGCAGGACGCCCAGTCTCGACGATTGGCAGCAATACTCGGACATGGCGGCGCTCGTCGCGCGGCGCCTCGACATCAAGCCCGTGGAAGCGGCGATCCCGATCTATCGCGGCCGCCTGCGCGCCGACGACGACCCGATGTCGCCCGCCGAGAAGCTCGTCCACGACGACCTCGTCTCGGAAGACAAGAACGCCGGCGTCGCCAAGCGCTACCTTTTCATCGCCGACCTCATCGGCACGCCGATGCCCGATTGGGAGCCGCCGCGCCGCCGGACGGTCATCGTGCGGACCAAGAAGGGCAAGAAGATCAAGAAGGTCATCGAGCCGCCGGAGCTGGCGCCCCCGCCCACGGCCGAGAGCGTCATCGCGAGGATCGACTGGGATAAGGCCGACGAGCTGGCCGAGGTGGCCGACGACAACGCGCGCGGCTGGGACCGCAGGCCCAAGGAGTCGCTGCGGCGCTACCGCCGGCGGCTTCGCACGCTGCGCGCGCATTGCTACGAATGGGTCCGGCGCGACATGACGGCCCTCGGCATCTGGGACACCAACCTATTCCGCGGCTACGTGCCGCCCACGCGGCGCGACCGCAAGCGACCGATCCGCGCGGCCAGCTTCGCGCTCGCGATGGCGAAGATCACGGCCTCGGAGAAGCTCTCGGCGAAGACGACTTTAAGGGAATTGAACCCCCGCGTAGACCCCCTCGTGCGCGGCGCGATCCTCGTCTTCAGCCCCAAGGTCTGCGACTATTCCCCGCGCGACGGCCATATCGAGATCATCACGTCGGTCGAGCCGCTGCAGGCGGCGAGCTACAAGTTCCATCCCGTCAAGCCCGAATGCCTGGTCAAGGCGGCCAACGAGAACAAGGTGCACGTCTACGTGCCGCTGCTCTCGTCCGCCGAGGCCGTCGGCGGCCGGTGAAGATCCGGACGTTCGGCGTCGGCACGTTCGACGGCGCCGTCAAGCGCGCCACCAAGGACACCCAGGCCATCGCGCGCGCGCTGCGCGAGCTCATCGCCGACGTCCTGCCCGGCGTGACCGAGGTGCCTTGGGAGACGCAAGGAAACGTCGGCTACGGCGTGGGCCCGAAGAAGAGCTCCGAGCAATTCTGCTACATCATGCCCTTCGCGACCCACGTGAACCTGGGTTTCTACTACGGCGCGCAGCTCGACGACCCGGCCGGACTGCTCGAGGGCTCGGGCAAGGGCTTGCGCCACGTGAAGGTCCGGTCAGTTTCTGAAGTCAAAAAGCCCGCGCTGCGCAAGCTCATCGCCGCGGCGACCAAGCGCCTTCCCAAGCTCAAGAAGTCTTAGTCGCCCGCCGGGGGCGTGCCGAACTCGACGATCTGGTAGCCCACGTTGCCGTCGTTGAGCGGCACGTAGGACACGTAGAACCACGGGTAGCCGTAGGTCGGCGCGCCGACGCCGTCGTGCGCCGGCTGGAACTCCCCGCCCGCGTAGATGCCGCCGAGCGCGTTCATCTGATCGACGACGCCCTGGCCGCTCTTTCCATCGGCGCCGGCCTGTCCGGTGGAGAGATAGGAGCGCAGTTGGCTTTCGACGTTGCCGCTCCATGGGTGGTCGAACTCGACGGGGCCGTTGTTGGTGCCGGGAGTCGTGGGCGTGCCCGGAGTCGTCGGCGTGCCAGGCGTACCGGGCGTCGTCGGCGTGCCGGGCGTCGTCGGCGCGCCCGGAGTCGTCGGCGTCGTGCCGTTGGACGGCGGGTGGACTTGCCCGCTCGGGCCGCCGCACGGGTTGCCGGGTTTCACGTAGCCGTCGGTGCCGCCCCAAATGAACTCGCCTTTCGAGCCGGGAATCGCGCCGTTGGGATCGCCGTGTCCCGGAGGCGCGGTATGGACGTACTCGTCCTCGTACATGATCGTCTGGCCGTCGTCGGCCCAATATTCGCAGGGATGCATCTTGTTGAGGCCCGTCGCGGCGGCCGGGGCCCAGTTCACGTCGTTGGGGTCGACGTGGTTGAGGACGAGGTAGTTGTAAATGTCGTATTTCGGCGTGCCTTGCCCGCCGTTCGGGTGATCTTGCGGGCTCCAACCCACGAACATGATCCCGTTGACGAAGTTGGCGCCCGCGCCCAGGTAGCCCGCGGGATTGTCCCCCCAAGGCGGATCGTCGGCCGACGCCGGAACCGCGTAGCCGAGACAAGCCGCCAAGACGAGAAGGCAAAAAGCGTTTTTCATCTCCTCAAGGATGACGCCGGAACCCCGCAAAGTCAAGACGGCGGGACGAATTTTATTCGGATTTTACCGCAGCGACTCGACGAGCTTTTGGAGCTTGAGCGCTCCGCCGGCGCGGATCACCGGGCCGTGCCCGCAGCAGAGCACGTCGCAGTCGAGCGCCGACAACCGCCGCGCCGAGGAGAGCGCGGCGGCATGGTCATCGTTATAAAGGGAAGGCGACAAGGACAGCTTGTCGCCGCGATTGGCCAGCGCGTCGCCGCAGATCAGGATCTTTTCCGTCGGCTGAAAAAGCGACAGGGACCCCGCCGTATGCCCGGGCGTGTGCAGGACCTGCCATTGCGGCAGCGCGCGCAGGGTCTGCCCTTGCTGGAGAGGCACGAGCACCTCGAGCGGCCGGTAAGGAAACCACATCGAGCAGAGGTAGCGCCCGACGCGGCGGATCAGCGGTTCTTTCACGATCGCGCCCTTGATCGCCGGCGCGTCGTCCGGATGCGCGTAGACTTTCACGCGCTTACGGTCGAGCAGGATCGCCGCTCCGCCGACGTGGTCGAAGTGCGCGTGAGTGATCAGCACTTGCTCCAGGTCTTGAAGCGAGAAACCGCCGCGCTCGATCTCGTCGCCCAAGGCGTCGGCCGCGCGAGAATGGCCGGTGTCGACCAAGGTCAGGCCGCGCGGGCCTTCGATCAGGTAGGCGTTGACCCAGCCCGCGGCCTCGAGCAGATAGAGGCCTTTGCGCACGCGCTGCATCAGCGCCCCTCGACGACGACCCTTTCCAAATAAACGGCCCGCAGCGGCTTGTCGCGACCGAAACTCTCGTCGCGCGGCACGGAAGCGATCGCCTTCGCGACGTCGAGCCCCGAGACGACTTCGCCGAAGATCGCGTGCTTGCCGTCCAAGTCCGGCTGCGGCGAGAGCGTGATGAAGAACTGGGAAGCTCCGCTGTTCGGACCGAAGTTCGCCATGCCGACGAGCCCCGCGCGGTCGAAGCGCCCGAGCGCGCCTTTCTCGTCTTCGATCGCGAAGCCCACGTCGCCCGAGCCGTCGCCGGCCGGATCGCCGGTCTGGATATAAAAGCTGGGAACGACCCTATGGAATGTCAGGCCGTCGTAGAGCGGCGCTCGTTTTCGCTTGCCGTCCCGCGGGTCGAGCCACTCTTTCTCGCCTTTCGCGAGCGCGAGGAAGTTCGCCGACGTCCTCGGAGCGGTCTTATCGTAGAGCACGAACTTTATGTCGCCCATCGAGGTCTTGAGCGTCACGGCCGGCCCTTCGCGCGCGCAGCCAGAAAGCGCGAGCAGGGCGGCGGCGAGCGCGGCTCTCACGGCTTCAGGAGCCCCGCGGGATAGCCGATCGAAAGGACCTTGAGCTTGCCCACGCTGCGCGCCGCGTGCGGCGTGACGAGGCCGCGCTTGGGCAGGCCGAGCGCGAGGGTCTCGGCCGCGGTCACGAACACACCCGAGTGATATCCCGTGTCCGGGTGGATCCCCGACGGTATATCGACGGCGAGGATGGGCTTCTTCGAGCGCGTGAGCGCCTGGATCATGTGATGGATCGCGCCCGCGGGCTTGCCCGAGGAGCCCGTGCCGAGCAGCGCGTCGAGCGCGACGTCGGCGGGCGCCAACGCGGCCTCGACGCCGGATTCCGGCCCCGCCGGCTTGACGGCGACGCCGGCTTCCTCGGCTTTCTTCAAGTTGACGCGCACGAGCTCCGGGTACTCGCCGCCGCCGGCCGGTCCTTCTTTCCTCGGCGGGCAGATGAAGACGGAGACGTCGGCGCCGTCGAGCTTCAAATGCCGCGCGGCAACGAGGCCGTCGCCGCCGTTGGCGCCGCGGCCGCAGCAGACGACGATCTTCGCTTGAGAAACGGGCTTGCCTTGGCCTTTCAGGAACTCGACGGCCGCGGCCGCCACGGCCTCGCCGGCGTTCTCCATCAGAGTCAGCGCCGGAACGCCGAAGCGGCGCGTGGCGAGCTCGTCGAGCTCGCGCATGCGCGCCGAGGTGACGACGGGCAGCCCCTCGAAGAGATCGGGGATCGGGGCTTTGCTCACGCGGCTCCTAGCGGACCGTGTGCAGGACCTTCATCACGAGGTCGGCCACGGCCAGGGAGACGACGACGAGCGTCCCCGCGACGATGACGATGTAAGGGAGGCTGATGCTCGTCCACGCGCGCCCGGGCGTTACGTGATAAGCGTCCTGGATGCCGCGCACCTTCAAGACGACGGCGTACAAGCCCACGGCGAGGAAGACGACCGTCACGAACCACGAGGAGCCCGACGAGAAGGCGCGCGCGATCAACAACAGAGGGATCGCCAAGGCCCAGACGAGATCCGCCATGCCGAACAGCACGAAGAGCGCCGAAACGCTGCCCGCCGCGCCGCCCATCTCGAGGACGCTGTGGACGACGGCGGCGAGCAAAAAACCCGCGCCGACCTTCCAGATCAGCGACATCAGGCAGGCCGCCCACGAGAACGAAAAAAGCGTGAGACGGTCGGCCAAGCCCTGCGCCACGAAGACGCTCGCCCCGCCGATCATGAAGCAGAGCACGCCGAGCGCGACCGGCTTGCGCTCGACGATGGCGCCCGTCGCCTTGACGTGGTCCTCGAAGTAGTCGAAGAGCAGCTCGACGGAGTTCATCTCAGCGCCAGCCTTCCCAGCGGTACTCGAGCGCCGAATGCGACTGCGGCAGCAATCGATCGGCGAGCGTCGGGGCCTGACCCGTGATCATCCCGTCGAACCGCGAGTCGAGCATGTCGAAGAGATCCGAGAAGCTCTGCGCCTCGCGGCGCACCTTCGGGCGGCCCTGTATGCCGCCGAGCTGGCCCGCGAGCTCGATCGCGTCCGTCGAGTCGCCGAGCTTGTCGACGAGCTTGTCGGTGAGCGCCTGGTTGCCGGAATAGATGCTTCCGTCGGCGAGCTCGCGCACGCGCGACTCCGGCAGTTGACGCCCCTGCGCGACGGCCGCCACGAACTGGCCGTAGGCGTCCATGATGAGGTTCTGCAGCAGCTTGCGCTCCTCGGGCGTCATCTCGCGCGCGGGCGAGCCGATGTCCTTGTGCTTGCCGGACTTGATCGGGTCCACTTTGTAGCCGATCTTGCCGAAGAGGCCCTGCAGGTTGTTGACGTTGAAGATGACGCCGATCGAGCCGGTGAGCGTGCCTGGGTGCGCGACGATGCGGTCGCACGCGGAGGCGATGTAGTAGCCGCCGGAGGCCGCGACGTCGTCGAAGAGCGCGACGACCGGGATATGCTTCTCCTTGCGCACGCGCTGGATCTGCATATAGAGCTCTTGGATCGCCCCGACGCTCCCGCCGGGAGAGTTGATGTCGAGCACAATCGCCTTGACGCCCTTGGTCTCGGCCATCTGCTTGATCTTGCGCGCCCACTGCTCCGAGCCCTTCTCCCAGGGCTTGCCGCTCTCGGACTCGGTGATGACGCCGTGGATCGGGACCCAGCCGACGGTGTCCTGCTCGCCCATCGAGGCGAGGAAGCCCTTGCCCGTCTCGCCCTTTTTCTTCGACGGCGGGGCGTACTGGCCGCGGATCACGATCACGCAGGCGGCGAGCAGCGAGGCCGCGTAGAGGCCGATCAGCGTGCCCATCAGTCTTCGCTTGACCCTTCGGGCTCCGGGCGCGTGTTCAACGACGGGCTGCGGGGTCGGCGGCGTCATGTCATCCATGGTCGTGGTCCTTTACGTTCGTTGGGCGCTGCAGTCGACGACGCGGTTGCGTCCCTGGGACTTCGCCGCGTACATCGCGGCGTCGGCGCGGGAAACGAGCTCTTCCGGCGAGCCCGCGTCCCGCGGAAAATGAGCGATGCCGATCGAGACCGTCGCGCGGACGCTCTCAAAACCCATCGCGAACGGCTCGGCCTCGATCGCGCGGCGGATCGCCTCGGCTTTGCGCGCCGCGCCCTCGGGCTCGGCGCGCGGCAGCAGCACGACGAACTCCTCGCCGCCGTAGCGCGCGACGAAGTCCGTCTCGTAGACCGAGGCGTTGAGGATCTCGCCGACGCGCTTGAGCACCTGATCGCCGAAGGGGTGGCCGTAGCGGTCATTCAACTTCTTGAAATGGTCGATGTCAAGGAGCATGAGCCCGACGGTCGTCTTGAAGGTCTTCGCGCGCACGGTTTCTTGCCTAATGCGGTCCTCGAAGCCGCCGCGGCGGTGGACGCCCGTCAAGCCGTCAATCTGCGAGAGGTTCTCCACCTCTTGGAAGAGCTTGACGCGCCGGAACGCGAAGGCGATCTGCTGGACGAAGCCCTGAGCCTTGCCGAGGGAGGCCGCAGGAGCGTGGCCCTGCGGGACGCGCGCGTAAAGATAGCCCATGACCTCGTTGTTGTCGACGACGGGCAGGCCGATGGCGGGCTCGGGCTTGTCGGTCGAGAAGGAATGCGCGGCCGTCAGATCGCGCTCCTGGAGGTAGCGCGAAAGTGTAGCCCACGTGGTCCCGGGCGAGCCCTGAAGCCGTCGCGAGGCGATCAGCTTGACGGCCTCGGCGCTCACGGAATAAAACGCGAACTCGTTGAGGCCGAGATACTGCTCGACGGCCGCCTCGAGCTTCGGCCGGACCTGCTCCCACGAGAGCGCCTCGCCGAGCGACTTGATGATGCCGTAGAGCGCGAGGGTGTCCTTTTGCTCGCGCTCCGCGGCCGAGCCGCGGGCCTTGTGCTCGGCCAAGACCCGCCCGAGCTCGGCGCGCGCGGCGCGGGCCTGCGCGATCCCCGCTTCGTCGGCGTCTTCCTCGAGCGCGTGCCCGCGGCAGAGCAGCCAGGCGGCGAGCGAGCCGAGCGCGGCCCACGCGGGCGCCGCCCAGTCGATCGACGGGCCCGGCGAGACCACGACGGAGGCGACCGCGGCGCAGCCCGCGACGCCGAGAAGCGCCGAGGCGAGCCACAGCCGCCGCGGGAAGCCCGCCCACAGCGTGATCAAGGGCAGGAGCGACAGCGCGGCGATGACGCGCGGATCCATCATCCCACGACCCGGTTGCGGCCGCCTTCTTTTGCTCTATAAAGTCTTTCGTCGGCGGCGCGCATGATCAGCGGCGCCGTCGTCGCGTCCTGTGGAAAGCTCGCCACGCCGAAACTCATCGTCACGCCCGTGTTCTGGCCCTGGAAGACGAAGGGCTCGGCGGCCACGCGCTGGCGGACGCGCTCGGCCAACTGGACCGCCTCGGTGCGCACGACGTTCGGCAGGATGAACGCGAACTCCTCGCCGCCGTATCGAGCCACCACGTCGACCGGCCGCGCGAACGACGAGAGCACGCCCGCGAGCGTGCGCAGCAGGTGGTCGCCGGCCTGATGGCCGAAGCCGTCGTTGTAGCGCTTGAAGTGATCGACGTCGCACATGACGACCGACATCGGCGTCTGGCTGCGGCCGGCCCGCAGAATCTCCTCCTGGAGCCGCTGCTGGAACGTGCGGTGGCTGACGAGCTGGGTCAACGCGTCGTGCGTCGCCTGCTCATGAACCTGCTCGTAGAACTGGATGTTTTCCAGCGACATCGCGGCCATCGTCGCGACGAGATCGACGGTCTTCAAGTCGTCGGGCGAAAAGGCGTCGGCCTGATCGGACTCGAGCTTGACGAAGCCCGCGGGCTGCTGGAGCACCTTGAGCGGGACGACGACGCAGGAGCGGTAGGCGGCGCTCGAGCCCTTCAGCCTTTCGTCGGCCGCCGCGTCCTTGACGAGGAGCGGCGCCTTCCTGCGCAGCGCCCACTCGAGCGCGGGGTCGCCGCCGGGGTCGGCGGTCACGATCACGCGCGACGTCTGAAAGCGCGCGGAGAGGATCGCGACCAGGCGCTCGTGCACCTCGCGGCGGTCCATCGTCGCGCCCAGGGCCTTGGCGCTCTCCGTCAAGTCGCGGCGCAGCGTGATCTGTCCTCCGGCCTGCTTCTCGTAGCTCTTGTAATACTTCAGATCCCGGTCGTCGTCGAGCATCTGCTGGTCGAGCTCGGCGCGCTCCATGGCGTGCGCGCGCTGCCTTTTGAAGTCGCGGTCGCGATAGAGAGCGATCGCCCAAGACAAAGCCAAAACGCCCGCGGCCTCGCCCGCGAGGGCCGCCTGAGCCGCCCCCGTCGCCGCGCGCGCGGCCAGCACCGTCCCGGCGGTGGCGATCAGAAACAGGAAGATGATCGGCGCCTCGGCCTCTCGCCGAAAGTCGGACCAGAGCGGCAGCAGGCCGTAGAACGGGAAAAGCGCCGGGGCGGCTTGAGGGAAGCGCAAGAGAAGAAGCGACACCGCGACGAAGAGGGCCTCCGAGCCGGCCAGCGTCGCGGTCCGATGCGTGATCATCGCTTGCGGGAAGTGGGCTTCAACGAGTGGCTCACCACGTGCCAGTCGCTTCCGGAAAAATCGGCGGTGAAGTAAACGGTGACCGCTCGGCGGCCCTTCCCGGCCACGGCTAGGCGCGCCTTCGCGGTGTAAAGGGAGCGGCCCCGCGCCGACACGGAATCCTTGTCGACCGAGTCGAGCTTGACCTTGAGCTTCTTGCCGTCGGCGACGATCCTCCAGTACCCGTCCTCGCCGCTATGGGCCGCGATGTAGGTGCCGATGACGGTCGGGAAGTTCTCGCGCACGTCGGAGAGCGTCGCGGGATGGGCCGACTCCGCCGCGTCGGAGCCGTTGGAGTTGTCGTCGCTCCGATCGTTGGAATTCGAGTGGGCGTTATCGTCGGTGAAGTGGTTGAGGCCGCCGTACGGATTCGGGACAGTGCCCATGCCGTTCTGACCGCGCATGCCGCCCTGGCCGCCCTGACTGCCGCCAGTGCCGGGGCCTGAATTATTGTTGCTGTTCGACATCTGATTTCCGCCGCGGTCCTGAGCCGAAATGACGGCCGCCGCCGACAGGAGAGTCACGCCGACCAGCAGAAGCGTTCGTGAGGAGAGCATAGGTTGATTCCCGAACCCAGTATAACAGGGGAAAAAAAACCGTGCCAGACCCGTTTGGCGGATCCGGCACGCATGAGAATGGTGGAGGTGGCGGGAGTTGCACCCGCGTCCAAACGTCGCCGGCCAAGGTCACTACAGGCTTAGTCCGACTTCAGTTTCACCCGGCAGAGACCGCCGGACGAGTACCACCGGGCTATCCCCGTTCGGTCTTAGGCCCCCCGCCCACGGGAACACGGGGAAGGACCGCGTCCTGCTAGTTGACGCCGGCGATCCCCCAGCAGGAGTCAGGGGCCGACGTTGGTTATCGCGTGTTAGGCGACAGCCCAAGCCAACTGTGAGTTGGCAGTTGTTGTTTGGCCTGATTTTATCCTGGCTCAGACCTTCCAGGGCCTGCGACACTTGACTCAACGCCGCCTGTCGAACCTAGTTCACCCCCGACCTAGTCAGTATAACACGGGGTGCCCGGATTTTCAACGCGCTCAGGCCAGCCGCAGCCGCGCGACCTCGAAGCCCTCCGCGTACTCGACGCCGACGCGCCGTCCGTGCTCGGCCGCGGCCATGCGGTAATGCTCCACGGTCAAACCCTTGCGGGAAACGGGGTCGCTGTGAAGCCCGATGGCGGCCATCTTCTTCTCGATCGCGGGCGTGATGTCGACGAAGGCGTCCGGCCTAAACGAAGCGGCGATCAAATGCGCGTTCATCGGGCAGAAGCAGAGCATGTCGAAGTAGCGCACGCGCTGCACGACCGAGCAGGCCTTGTGGACGAGAGCGTGGTCTTGATGGAAATTCGCCGCCGCGTGCGTGAGCACGAGGGCCGGGGCGTGGCGCGTGACGAGCTCCCCGAGCCGCTCGACGAGCTCGTAGGAGTCGAGGTTGGCCGCCCGCCGGTCGCCATAAAGCAGCTCGAGGTCCGCCCCCAGGATCTTCGCCGCGCGCCGCGCCTCCTCGAAGCGCTCGTCCGAGCCGTTCGGCGCGCACAGCACGATGGTCGCGCGGGCGCCGCCCTCGCTCAAGCGGGCCAGCGTGCCCCCCGCGCCGAGCTCGACGTCGTCGGGATGGGCTCCGATCGCCAAGACGGTCTGCTCGGAGTATTTGGAGATCAGCGGCGAGGGATCGGAGGCCGTCTTGGCGAAGCGATCGGGGGCATCGGCGGGGAGGGTTGGCGTTTCCATGAAGTAAGCATAGAAACGCGCCCCGCGCCCGAGGTATCACGACGGCGTCAAAGTTTTTCGACGTTCGGCCGAAGTGCTATGCTCGAGCGATGGTCCCGCTTCTCGCCGCCGTCCTGCTGCTGGCCGCGCCCTCGCGAGCCGCCGCGGTCGATCCCGCCCTGCAAAGCGCGGTCGAGGCCGCCGTGGCCGGTTTCCACGGCCGCGTCGGGGTGTACGCGCGAGAGCTCTCCACCGGCCGCGAGGCCGCGCTCGACGCCGACGGGCTCTACCCCACGGCGAGCATCGTCAAGGTGCCGATCTTGGCCTCGCTGCTCGACCGCGTCGATAAAGGCTCCCTCGATTATAACGCCGCGCTCGTCTACACGAGCACGCGCGCCCGCGACGCCGGCGACCTCGCCGCCAATCTCAAGGACGGCGCGCAGGTCTCTCCGGCCAAGCTCGCCTGGCTCATGGAATCGCTCAGCGACAACACCGCCGCGCTCTGGTGCCAAGAACTGGCGGGCGGCGGGACCGGAATCAACGCCTGGCTCGAGAAGCGCGGCTTCCGTCGCACGCGCGTCAACTCCCGCACTCCGGGCCGCGAGGCGGACTACAAGGCCCTCGGCTGGGGGCAGACGACGCCGCGCGAGATGGCGGAGCTGCTCGTGGCCGTCGCGACCGCCGCGGCGCTGAGCCCCGCGGCGAGCGAGGAGATGCTGCGCTCGCTGTCGAGGACCTATTGGGACGGCGAGGCGCTCTCGCAGATCCCGCCGACGGTGCACGTCGCTTCCAAACAGGGCGCCGTCGACCACGCGCGCTCCGAGGTTCTGCTCGTCGACGCCCCGTCGGGCCGCTACGTTCTGAGCGTATTCACCAAGGAGCAGGCCGACACGCGCTACGTCCGCGACAACGAAGGCTACGCGCTGCTGCGGCGCGTCTCGCGCGCGGTCTGGGAAGCCCTAGAGGCATCGAACAGCTCTTGGTCTCCGCGCGCCGAATCCGTCCGCTTCTACCACGAAGACTGAGGCTCAGGCATCGCCGCCGGGCTTTGACTCGAGCGGCTCCTCGGGGCGAGACTCAACGACGTAGCGCACCTCCGAGGCGCGCACGACGCGCTCGCGCGTGACCTTGCGCCAAAAGCGCTCGAGGCCGCCGCCGATCGACGACCAAAGGCCGATCAAGAGCAGCGCGGCTCCGGCGAGCGCCGCCGCGCCCAGGACTTTCATGTTCCACGGCCGGCGCGAAGACCGCGCCGCGCGCGCCGCGTCGACGGCGGCGGCCGCCGGCCCGTCGTCGGCGAAGAGCAGGTTCAAGTCGGCGTCGGCCGGCAGCTGCAGCGCGGCGTCGAGCGTCCCTTCAAAGCGCGAGTCGAGCTCGGCGGCTTTCTTGAGCGCCGCCAGCGAGCCCGCTCGGTCGCCGAGACCGGCGAGCGCCTCGGCCAAGTTCCGATACGCCGCGCCGTCGTTGGGATTGACCTCGATGGCCGCGCGCGCCTGAGCGGCCGCGTCGGAGAAGCGCTTGAGCTTGTTGAGCGCGACCGCGCGCATGTCCATCGCGGTCCGGTTCTTCGGGTCGAGCTTGAGAACGGCCTCGGCGTCGCGCAGCGCCTCGCCGTAGCGGCGCTGGCGCGCCAAAGCCAGGGCGCGCATGTTGAGCGCGTCGACGTTGGCGGGATCGAGGGCGATGACCTTGCCGAGCGTCCGCTCGGCGGCCGCCGAGTCTCCCATGGAAAGCGAGCCGACGGCGTCGCGCAGAAGCGCCGCGGCCCGAGGATCGGCGGCCGAACCCTTGGCGGACGCCGAGCCGGACTCGCGGTCGTTCCAGCGAGCGTTCGAGGCCACACCGCCGGGCAAAGACCCGATGCCCGCCGGGTTCGCGCCGAATGGGTCGGCCGGGGGCTTGATTCCCGCCGATCCGTCCACGTGGTCGCCCAAGTTGAGGATGGCGCTGGCCGTCTGGTCCTTCGGGTCGATTTTGAGAGCCTTGGTCGCGTCGGCGCGCGCGTCGTCCTTGTTGCCGAGCTGATAATTGGCCGCGCCCCGGATGTCGAGCGCTTGGAGATTGTTTGGGTCGATGGCGAGCGCCTGCGAGGCCTGATTCGCCGCTCCCTGGATATCCCCGTCCGCGGCGGCGGCCTGCGCGCCGTCGAGGTAGGCGTCGGGATTTTGCGGCTGAGACTGCTGAAGCTGGCTCGGAGTCGTGACGGGAGGCAGGGCGTCCGAGCCGGTCCCAAGGGGCTTATTCATCATCGGCGCGAGCGGATTGATCTTTGGATTATTGAGGGTCATCGCGTACGGGCCCTTGCCGGCGACGATCTGCTGCATGGCGTCGCGGCTGCTCATCCACGGGGGCTTGAGGTCCTGGTTCAGGTACGCATTCGGCAGCTGACCGCTCTGGATCAGCTTTTGGATCGCGGCGCGCGCCTGCGCGGGCTGTTTGAGCATCGCCGCGGCTTGATCGGGGCTGTAATGTCCGTACTTGATCAACGCCTGCTCGACGCCCTCGCCGACGCCTTGCAGGTCCTGGAAATAGCCCGCGACGCCTTGAACGTCGGGGTAATGGACGTCGGCGTTCGGAGGGGAAGGATTCGTGAGCACGGCCTTGATGAACGAGACGTCGTCGTCCTTCTTGGCGATCGCGCCGGCGACGTTGGTCAGCTCCGGCTTCGAGTAGCACTGGCCCGGACCTTGATTGCAATGGGACTGAGGCTGCGGGATCGCCGCCTGGCTCGCGTCGTCCCCGAGGCACGGCGCGCTCACGGTCGCCGCCATGAGCGCCGCGAGCCATGGGGGAGAGAGCCGCATCTAAGCCTTGCGATCCCCGGCCGCCGCCGCTTTCACGCGCTCGAGCAGCTCCCTCGGCGAGGGAAGGCGCCTGGACGGATCGGGCTCGAGCGCGGCCGAAAACACGGCGTCGATCTCGCCCGGCAGCTCCGGGGCGAGCGCCGTGGCGGGCGCGTAGGCCTTGTTGATCTTGCTCATCAGCATGCCCGCCCCGGTTCCGGCGAAGGCCATGCGGCCTGTGAGCATCTCATAAAGGCACAGCGCCAGCGCGTAAACGTCGGACTCCTTGCGCACGAGCCCCTGCTCTTGCTCGGGCGCCATGTAAGGCGGCGTGCCGACGATCGTGTTGGTCATGACTTGAGAGGCCTTGGTCAGAGCGTCCTTGGCCACGCGCGCGATGCCGAAGTCCATCACCTTCACGCGGCCTTCGTCCGTCAGCATGATGTTCGAGGGCTTGAGATCGCGGTGGATGATGCCGCGCCCGTGCGCGTAATCGAGGGCTTCCACCGCGCCCTGGAGGATCGCCACCGACTCGTCGAGCGGCAGGCGGCCGCGAGCCGTCACGTGGTCGTAGAGCGTCGAGCCCTTGATGTACTCGAAGACCAGGAACACGTCCTGGCCCTCCTCGGCGATCGCGAAGATGTCGACGATCGCGGGATGGTGCAGCGCGGCCACGAGCTTGGCCTCTTGGATGAAGCGCGCGCGCTCGCGCGGGTCGCTCTTGATCTCGTCGCGCATCTTCTTGATCGCGACGGGCCGCTGCAGATTGACGTCGAGCCCCTCATAGACCATTCCCATGCCGCCGAAGCCGATCTGCCGGCCCGGACGGTATTGTCCCTTGATCAGGTCCGCTGCGCGGCGGACTCCCTGCGGCGCCGGACCGACCGAGGGACCTTTGCGCGTGATCCGGGTCCAGGCGTTCTGCATCGACTTCTTGAGCGCGGGCGCGAGCCCGAGAAAGATCATGAGCCCGGCCATCAGGGCGGCGCCGACGACGAGGCCGAAGCGCCGCAGGCGCCGCGATCCGCCGCCGGCCGGCGGAGCGGCCCCGGCGGCCGCGCCGTCGTCCGAAAAGAGCAGGCTCAAGTCCTGGTCGGTCGGAAGCTGCAAGGCGGTCTCGAGCATCCTGTTGAAGCGCGGATCGAGCGCGGCGGCGCGTTTGAGCGCCTCGAGAGAGCCGGCGCGGTCGCCCAAGCCTGCGAGCGCCTCGGAAAGATTGCGCCACGCGTCCGGGTCATTGGGATTGAGAGCGAGCGCGGCGCGCGCCTGCTCCTCCGCTTCTCGAAAGCGCTTGAGCTTGCTGAGCGCCTGCGCGCGCGTGTTCATGAACGCGCGGTTCTTGGGCTCTCGGGCGAGGCCCGCCTCCGCCGAAGCCAGCGCGTCCGAGTATTGACGCTTCCGAAGGAGCGCCATCGCGCGCAGGTTGAGCGCCTGAAGATTGTTCGGATTCGACGCCAGAGCGGCGTCGGCCGCGCGCAGCGCGCGGTCCGCGTTGCCCAAGGACAGCGCCGTCAAACCGTCGCGCGTCGCCGCCGCGGAGGCCGCGTCCCCCGCGGAGAGGCCCAGAGCGGCCGCGCCGCCGGCCTTGCTCGGCGAGCCGAAACCGCCGCCGACCGCGCCGTCGGCGCCCGCCGGAGCGGACAGGCTCGCGAGCAGGCCCTTGGTCGCGGAGCCGCCGAGGGCGTTGTCGTGCGCGAGGTTCAAAATCCCTTGCGCCGTCTGATCGTCGGGATTGAGCGCGAGGGCCTTGTTCGCGTCGGTCTTCGCGTCGTCGACGTCGTGCAGATCGTAATTGGCGGCGCCGCGGATGTCGAGCGCCTGCTGGTTGTTCGGGTCGAGGGACAGAGCCTGCGAGGCCTGCGAGACGGCGCCGGAGAGATCGCCGCTCGCGGCCGCCTGCTCCGCGCCCTGAACGTACGCCGCGGGATTCTGCGGGTCGCCCTTCTGCCATTCGCCGGGAGTCATGACCGAACCGCCGCCGGAAGCGTCGCCGTGTTGATGCCCGTCTCCGCCGTGATGGCTCCAATCGTGCATCGCGAATTGAGTCACGGGGTCGCCCGACGTCATCAGAGGCGAATGGAAAGGATTATTGCCGTTGAGCGGAGCCATCGAGTCGTGCAGCGCCGGAATCTCTTTCTGCATGATGCCCCAGAACGCGCGCTGCTGCTGCCGCGGAAGGGTCTGGACGTACTGCTGAAGCTTGTCCGGATCGTCGCCGAAGCTCTTGAGCTGATCGTCGGACGGCGGAGGGTTCACGCCCTTGAGGAACGCCTTGACGTCGTCGCGCAGCGTCTCTTCATTGTTGAAATATTTGACGAGCGAGTTGAGGTCGCTCGCGTGGATCTGCGCCGATGCCGGGTCAGGATGCTGAAGGACCTGCGCGATGTAGGGCGTGTCGTCGTCGTGCAGGGCGATAGCCTTGGCCACGTCGAGCATCTGCTCCGGCGCGTAGCAGTCGGGGCAGCCATCCGTGCCTTTCGGCGCCGGAAATTCGGGGGCTCCCGGCCCGCCCGCGATGATCCGGCCGCCGCCGGCAGGGGAGGGGACCGGTCGAGGCTGCGGGACGGACAGGGTCGAGAAGCTGCCCTGACTGCCCTGATTTTCTCCCGCTGGAACCTCGCCCGGCTGGCAACCCATCAACGCCCCGTTCATTCGCATGCACTCCGCTCGCACTGGAGACGCGGCCGAGAAAGCCAGCGCGAGCAGCCCGGCGGCAAAAATCGAGCGCGAGGGGGTCATATGAGAAGTGTAACAGGGGCCGAGATTTTGTCAACCTCGAACCTCGTTCTTTACCGTTCTTTAATTAGGTAGGGGACGCCACGAAGGCGTCGACGGCGGCGAGGAATTCCGCCGGGGATTGAAACCTTTTTTCTGGGTCGGCGGCGAGGGCCTTGGCGATGACTTGGTCGAGGCCCGGCGGCAGGCTCGGCACGAGGCTCGTGGCCGGCACGTGCTTGCCGTTGATCTTGTTGAGCAGCATCCCCGCGCCCTGCCCCTGGAACGGCAGGCGCCCGGTCAGCGTCTCGTAAAAGACCGCCGCCAAGCCGAACACATCCGACTCCTTGCGCACGCTGCCCTGCTCCTGCTCGGGGGCCATGTAAGGCGGCGTGCCGACGATCGTGTTCGTCAGAGCCTGGCGCGTCATCGCGTCTTTCGCCTGGCGCGCGACGCCGAAATCCATGACCTTCACGACGCCTTCGTCGGTCAGCATGATGTTCGACGGCTTGATGTCGCGATGGATGACCTTGTTCTTGTGGGCGTGCTCGACGGCCGCGCACGCGCCGGCCAAAATCTTGCGCGCCTGCGCGAGGTCGAAGGTGTCGCGCTCGCGCAGCAGCTCGGCGAGCGTCTTGCCCGCCACGTGCTCGAAGACGAGATAGACGTCCTGATCGTCCTCGACGATGGCGAAGATGTCGACGATGTTCGGGTGATGAAGCGAGGCCACCGTGCGCGCCTCCTGCACGAAGCGCTGGCGCTCCGCCGGGTCCATGCGGACCTCGTCGCGCATCTTCTTGACGGCGACGCGCCGATCGAGCGACTTGTCGACGGCCTCGTAGACGACGCCCATGCCGCCCGAGCCGATCGAGCGGATCATCTGGTACTGCCCGCCCCAAAACGCGCCGGCTCCCCCCTCGGCGACAACGGGAGCCGGGGTGCCGATGACGCGCCGGATCGTCTGGCGCACTTGATCGCGCCAGCGCTCCGACACGATGTTGAGCACACCCAAAGCGATGATCAAGCCGCCGAAGAGCGATAGGACCACCAAGCGCAGGAAGCGGTTCGGCGGCGCCGGCGCGGCGGGCGCGCTCTTCGCCGCGGGCTCCTCGTTGAACAGGAACAGCAGATCGGAGTTCTCGGGCGCCTGCAGCGCGGCCTGGTACTTGTCCTTGAAGCGCTCGTCGAGCTCGGCCGACTTGCGCAGCGATTCCAGCGCGCCTTGCTTGTCGCCGAGACCGGCCTGCGCGTAGGCGCGGTTCTGGAACGCGAAGGCGTTGCTCGGCTCTTTCTCGATCGTGAAGTTCGCGTCGGCCAAGGCTTCCTTATATTGAGCCTGCTTGGCGAAGGCCCAGGAGCGCGTCTGCAGCGCCGGCGCGTTGCCGGGCACGAGCCCGAGCGAGAAGCTCGCGTCGTAGACCGCGTCCTGATATTTCGCGAGCTTGGTGTCGGCGATGGCGCGGTAATTCCAGGCTTGGGCGTTGCGCGGGTTGAGATCGATCGCCTGGCTCGAGATCGTGTAGGCCTTTTGATAGTCCTGCACCTTCATCGCCGAGGCCGCTTCGTAGGTCAACGCGGACGACTGCTGGATTTTCGTCGGCGGCGTGGTCATCGCGCGCTGCGCGGCCGCGGCGATCTCGGCGGCGGTCTGCGGGTTGGCGTTGCTTTTATTGCCCGTGCCGAAGAAATTGTTGGCGCCGGCGGCGACCGCGGAGCCGTCCATCTGTGACGCCGCGAGCTTGGCGTCGCCCTCGGCGCTGATCTGGCCGGCGTTGAGCGAGCCGCCGCCCGCCTTGATGATCGCGCCGTCGACGTCGACGCCGTCCATGTGGCCTTGCGAAAGATTGGCCAGCGCCTGAGCGTACTTATTCGACGGATCGGCGTCGGCCGCGGCCTGACCAGACTTCGCCGCCAGGTCGCTGTCGCCGATGGCGAGCGCGGAACGCCCGCCCGCGACGAGCACCGCGGGGTCCTGGCCGCCGTTATTGAGGTAACTGCGGTCATAGCCGGAGGCTGCTGGGTAATTGCCGGTGAGATAGTTGCCGTAGGCCGCGCGGCCGGACCAGGTCGGATCGCCGGGATGCTGGCCGGCGCCGATTTCGGTCGCCGTCGTCACGCCGCGGACGCGCGGATCGGTGATCGGCGGGATGGGAGTGACGTTGGTCGCACCTTGGCCCGGCACGACCTGCGGATTCTGCGCTTGCTGCTGGCGACGATTGATCGCTTCCTGCTGCTTTTTAATGTCGTCGGCAATCTTGCCCTGCAAACCCAGAAAGACGGTGATTGCCTGGGTGAAGACCTGGCTTGCCTGGCCTTGGCTCTGTCCCAACACGCCGTCGCTCGTGCCGTCGTTCGTGCCGACTCCCGTCGTCGGGTCGCCGCTTGAACCCGCGTCCACCGCGTGCTGCGCCTTGGTGAACACGGCCTCCGCCTGTTCGGCGGTGACGCCAGGGCCGCCGCTCTGGCCGGGATTCATCATGGCGTTGACCTCGTCGATCAGTTTGCGTTTGCCGTCGGGGGTCAACAACTCTTGATGGAACGCTTGCCACTTTTTGTCGTAATCCGGATCCGCCGACGAGCCGACATGCACCTGGAGCACGTTGGTGATCGCGGCCAGCACGACGGGCTGCTGGCTCTTCTTTTGAACGAATTGCCCCAGGCTTTCGTGGAGCCATTCGCTGCGCTTATCCTGGGCTGGGAAGACCGGCTGATCAACGGCGCGCGCGGCCGCGGGAAGCAACGCCAGCGCCAGAAGGGTCCCCAGAAGAAGCCTCATCGCACGAAGTGTATCCCCCGCCCCATCCTTTGTCAAGATTTCGACCCCCGGTTAAATTTCGGTAAAAGGCCCGCGAGGGCTCTTGACAGATCGGCGAACGGCGTCTACCCTTCAACGACGGAGGAACAGGCCATGAAAAGAACAGCGATTTTAGCCGTGTTGCTGGCCACCGGCGTCGGCGCCGCCCATGCGGACTTGGTGTGCCACTTCAAAGCCGGAAACGTCACGCTCGACAAACACGACTTCGACGAGCTCGCCCAGTGCGTGTCGCCCGACTGCGACCACGCGATCACGCAAGCCTATTTTCTCACGCTCAAGATCGGCTCGCCGGAGAGACTGCAGATTTGCAACAGCCGCGAACTCGCGAGGAAGATCAAGGCCGGCAGCGTCTCGGGCGATGATTTCAGGACGACCTATTGGCCTTGGCTACCCCAGCTCTTCGGCTCCGACGAGCAAGACGCGCTCATCAACGCCCAGATCAACGTCGCCACCGCGGGTTTGTTCAAGAACATGAGTCCCAGCCTCGCGCAGCGGTCCTGCGAGCCGCCCCGCTCTTAAGCCAGCCGCGCCGCGAGCAAAGCCGCCGACTCCATCGCGAAAGGGTCGGCGGCTCTCTTTTGCGCGATGTCGAACCCCGTGCCGTGTCCCGGCGACGTGCGGATAAACGGCAGGCCCACGGTCCAATTGACGATCCGAAGCCCCACCGAGGCCTTGAGGCCGATCAGCGCCTGGTCGTGGTAAAGGCAGACCAAGCCGTCGAGTTTCCTCTCGCGGTGCAGCCGCCACGCGGCGTCGGCCGCGATCGGGCCTTCGAGCTTGAGAGAGCGCGCGGCGGGAACGAGCACGCGCTTTTCTTCCGGGCCGAGCAGCCCTTCCTCGCCCGCGTGCGGGTTGAGGCCGCAGAGTCCGATTCGTGGACGACTATTGCCCGCAAGAGTCAGCGCCTCGCGCAGCGCGCGGGCGGAAGAAGCGATCGCCGCGCGCGTGACCCTTTTCGACACCTCAGCGAGAGGAACGTGGCGCGTCGCCGTCACGGTCCACAGCCCGTCGTCGGGCGCGCAGAGGATCATCTCGGCGGAGCGGCCGGTGACGCTTCGCAGATACTCCGTGTGATCGGTGAACGGCACGCCCGCCATCTTCCACGCGAGCTTCGAGATCGGCGCCGTCACGATCCCGCCGACAAGGCCACGCTCCGCGAGCTCGACGGCGCGGCGGAACGCCGCGAAGGATAGCGCGCCCGACGCCTTCGAGGGCGCGCCCGGCTTGGGAACGGCGAGGCCGAGCCGCGTGTCGACGACCGCCCCGCGCCAGCCGGCGCGGCGCCAAACGGACGCCTCGCCCACGGCCACCGGCTCGCAGGCGCGCCGCACGCGCGGCGCGCGCATGGCGGCGGCG
>CAZRIP010000072.1:0-20781 GCA_964600165.1 uncultured Elusimicrobia bacterium
CTGACGTGGGTCGCGGTCGGCGACTACCCCGCGAGCACCTCGACGTGGGCGACGTCCGGCGGCTGCGTCCTGGCGCCGCTGCGGCCCGCCGCCAACCCGGGGCGCGAGCTGACTCCCGACAGCCTCACTCTGCCCTCCTATCCCGAAGCCGCGGCCTTCGTCGTCGACGAAGCCGACGGGCTGGTCCCCGACGGGTCGTTCTTGCGGCTGCTCAACGCGCTCGCCGAAAAAAAACCCGGCAACGGCTGGGCCACCGTCGGCGAGACCGTCAAGGAGCGCCGGCTGTTGCCCGCGCCGGCCGGCATGCCTTGGCCGACCTGGATCGGCGACCTCGCGCGCTGGAGCTCCCATCCCGATTCCCAGGCGTCCTGGCGGCTTTATGAGGAAGCCGCCAAGGCCGTCGACCGCTACCAGAACTCCGGGCAAGCCGACCTCAAGATCCTCGAGTCGGCCACCGACGAGCTCTACGCCGCCCAAGCGGGCCGCTTCTACCGGCCCGAAGCTGGCGAGCAGGTTTTTCGCGAGCTGCGAGGCCACCTGATCGGCGTCTTCCGCGCGCTGCGCCAAACCCCCCCGGAGTCGCTCTTCTCGACGGCCCCCTCTCCGGACGCGCAGCCCGAGGCGGCCACGACGGACGTGCACTTCAGCCAGGGGGACAGCTGGCTCGAGTTCGACAATCCGTCGGGCACCCTGTCCCTCGCGCCGGAGGGAGCCGCCGCCGGAGACGAAGGCCTGCCGCCGGAAGACCTTTGGAAGCTCAAGGCGTTCCGCGTCGAGAGCACCGAGGACGCCGTGGCGTTCGTCTACCGCGTCGCCCGTCTCGACAACGCCGCGGGCGCGCCCGTCGAGATGGGGACGCTCCTGCTGCAGACTTACGTCGACGTCAACAACGTCGTCGGGGCCGGCGCGACGACGCTGCTCGACGGGCCGGGCGCGTTCATCCAGGCGCGCGACGCCTGGGAGTACGCGGTCACCGCCTCCGCTTGGGGAGCCTATCTCTACCGCTCCAATCCGCTCGGCAAGCCGCTGCTCGTCGGAAGGCTCGGCGTGGCCGCGGACGCCAAGGCGGGCGAAGTGCGCGTGACGATCCTCCGCTCCTTCCTGCGCGGGAACCCCTCGCGGTGGGGCTACGTCGTGCTGGCGATGGCGGCCGACTCGACGACCACGGCCAAGCCCCCCGCCAAGCCGCTCGCGGGAAAGACGGGCCCGATCCTCGGGCTTCTCGCGCCGCTCGAGCAGCAGCACGCGGTCTTGTCGTCCAAGGAAGCGGGCCGCCGCCTGGCGGCGCTGCGCGCGCGCTGACGCTCTAATACCGCTGGTTGTAAGTGACCCGGCGGACGAGCGACATCGAGTCCCCGGCCGGCGTGGTCACGACGACGGCGATGTCGTTCTCGCCCGCCTTGAGCTTGACGTCGAGGAAGAAGTTGCCGCTCTCGTCGAGGCGCACGGCCCTCCCGTTGACCGTCACCGTGAGATTGTCTCGCCTGACCAGCCCCGTGACGCGGATGTGGTCCTCCCACACGTCGATATCTGAGATCGGCTTGCTGACGACGATCGCGTTCTTGAGATCGACCGCTTGCTCCGCGGTCTTGCCGCCCAGGCCCACGGTATAGAGCCGCGCGGCCGAAAAATTTTCCTCGGTGCCGAGCAGGTCGATGAGCGCGATGCGGAACCAATAGACGCCGGACGGCAGGTTTTGTTCCTTGAGATCGACGTGCTCGTCGGGCTCGAAGATCTTGTCGAACGCGATCTTCTCGAAGTCGCGCGCGCGCGAGGCCTGGACGTGATAGCCCGAGATCGGCACGCCGACCGAGAGGGACGCGACGTCGCCGCGCAGCTCGCCGACGTCGACGGCCTTGTTGATCGAGTCCGCGTCGGCGCCCTGGGCGAGCTGCGCGCCGGCGGCGATCTTGACGCGCGCTTGCCCCTGGATCAGCTCGCCGGCGAAGTCGGCCGCGCGGGCCTCGAATTCCGGGAGGTCCGCGATCTTGCGCGGCGCGCCCGGCGCGAGGCCGAGGTTGACTTCGGTGGCCATGCCGGCCTTGACGTCCACGGTCTTGCCCGCGCCCTCGACGGCCGCCAATCCGGTATAGACCTCGACGAG
Organism: uncultured Elusimicrobia bacterium; assembly: GCA_964600165.1. Lineage (GTDB taxonomy): Bacteria > Elusimicrobiota > Elusimicrobia > UBA1565 > UBA9628 > CAZRIP01. Next base: position 2,105 of record CAZRIP010000072.1, read on the forward strand.
CGTGCTCAGGTCGGGACGGACCTTCGCCGAGTACTGCGTGTCCTGGGTCTTCGGCGTGATCCTCGCCGACGGCGTCACGACGCGCGAGTGCCCGACGAAGAGGCCGCCTTGCTTCAACTCGACGTCGTAATCGGCGGCGACGGGCTTGATGACGGCGAGCGAGTTCGCGTCGAGGCTCAGCAGGTCGGCGTTGAGGAACTTGACCTTGGCCTTGGCCGACTCCATCGTGCGCAGCGTGTCGCCGCGATAGAGCTCCATGTTCTGCTCGGCGGGCTTCCAATCCGCCGTCTCCTTGCGGCGGAAGACGACGCGGTTGATCATGTAGATCAAGTGGGCCGCGCGGAGGTTCTCCTTGATCAGATGGATCGGCACCTTGAGCGTCATGCCCGGCAAGGCGACCGTCGGATCGCTCGAGGGAAGCCGGTTGTACTTGAGGATCTGGTCCCACTTGGACGGGTCCTTGAGGTAGGTGTTGGCGATCCCCCACAGCGTGTCGCCCCGGCGCACGAGGACGCTCTGAAACTGCAGGTCCGGCGGATCCTCGCCTGCGTTGGCCGCGGCCGCGACGAGCGAAAGAAGCAGGGCCGCGAGCCGCAGACGGTTCACGCAACCGTCTCCCGCAACGTCACGTTGCCGTCCGGCTTGAGGCAGAGATTTTTCGGGACGGTAAAATAAAACTGAGAACCTTTGCCGACCTCGGACTCGACCCAGATCCGGCCGAGATGAGACTCGACGAAGAACTTCGCGATGGTCAAGCCCAGGCCCGTCCCCCCCTTGCGCTGGCCCGTGACCTGCTCGAATTTCTGGAAAATCTTCTGCTGGAACTCCGGCGGGATGCCGTCGCCGGTGTCGGCGACGCCGCACTTGAGCTGGGCGCCGTCGTCCTTGATCGAGAGGGTGATCGCGCCGCCCTCGGGAGTATATTTGATCGCGTTGCCGAGCAGGTTCGTGAACACCCGCTCCAGGAGGTCGCCGTCCGCGTCGATCGTGAACTCCTCGGAGGCGTCGAGGGTCACCGCGATCTTCTTCGTCCTGGCCAGCGACTCGAGGATCGCGATCGAGCGGCTGGCGACGCCCGACAGCGCGACGGGCTTCAACTGCAGGCGCACGCGGCCCGAGTCCATCTTGGCGATGTCCAAGATGTTGTTGACCATGCCCATCAGGCGCGTCGTCGAGCGTTTGATCGAGCCGACGATGTTCTGCTGATCGGGATTGAGCACGCCCGCCGTGCCCTTCAAGAGCACGTCGAGAAAGCCCATCGCCGAGCCGAGCGGGTTGCGCAGATCGTGCGTGATGTAGTGGAGGAACTCCTCCTTCATCTTGTCGAGCTCGCGCTCGAGCGTGACGTCGCGCAGCGCGGTCACCACGCCGAGCGTCGCCCCCCGTCCGGGCGTCATGACCGGGTGGGACGTCACGCGCAGATAACGGCGCTTGTCCTCCGTCGAGAGATCGACGTCGGCGAAAGAGTCGGGATTGGGGCTGGCGGCCGCGCGCACGACGGCGTCCTTGAGCGCGGAAGGCGGCAGCGCCTCCAGCGCCAGCTTGCCGTCGAGCGTCTCGTTGCCGGGCAGCCCGAACATCTCCCGCAAGCGGCGGTTGGCGAGCTGGACGCGGCCCTCCTTGTCGGTCATCAGGATGCCGTCGTCGATCGAGTAGAGGATCGCCTCCGTCTTGCGCTGCTCCGCGATGAGCTTATCCACTTGCAGGACCGAATACGCTCTCAACTGAGCGGTCATGCGGTTGAACGTGTCCGCGAGGTCCTGAAGCTCGTCGCCCGTGGAGATTTCGACCTTCGCGAGAAAATCGCCGCGCGCGATCGCCTCGGCGGCGCGCGTGAGCGCGAACAACGGCTCGGTCAGCGCCCGCGCGAGAAGCGTCGAGCCGGCCAGGCAGAGCAGCACGACGCCGAACACGACCCACGCCGCCGTCTTGCGCATCTGCCGCGCCGCCGCGTAAGCCTCGTCGCGCGGCTGGAGGATCAGCACCGCGCTGCCGATGCCGAACACCGGAGCGTAGGCGCCGACGAACTCCTCGCGTCCGGCGGCGAACTCGCTCGAGCCTATCGATTTCGCCTGCAGCGCCGACGCGACGATCGGGTAGCTCGGCAGCGCGCGCTGCGCGTCCGGACCCAGCCGGTCCTTCGAGAACAGCAGCGGGTTTCCCTTCTCGTCGATGAGGACGGCAAAGCCCGTTCCGCCCACGCGCTCGTTCTCGATCTTGTCGGCGAGCCGCCGCAGCGAGACCGTCACCCGCGCCATGACGGACTGGTTCATCGGGTAATAGAACGTCAATCGCGGCGCGCCGCCGTTGACGCCCGGAGACACGTCCATCGTGCGCTGGCGCGTGGCCAGGAAGCGCTTGAACCCCGGCTCGTCGGACCGCGTCGCCAACGCCTCTTCCGTCGAGAGGTCGGGGTTGTACACCTTCATGACCTCGGCGCCCGAGGCGTTGACCATCGAGATCTCGATGATGTCGCCGTGGGTCTCGATGAGGCTCTTGAGCAGCTCCTGCTTGTCCTGCCAATCCATGCGCTTTCCGAGCGAGGAGAGCGCGAAGGAGATCTTCTCGTTGCTGACGCGGAAGTAATCGTCGATCTGCTCCGAGAGCTTCTCGGCGAGCTTGGTGTGAAGCTCGAGGACGGCCGCTTGAATGCCCTGCTTGCTGATGTTGATGAGCTTAGAGCTGAGGATCGCCACCGGGACGAGCGCCAGCGCGCCCATGACGAGGACGAATTTCCTGACGAGCCCTGACCGTAGCCAGCGCATCACTATCAAGGATAGGGCCCGAATCGCGGCAAGTCAAGGGATGGTAAAGATTCGGTAAAGATCCGGATCTCAGCGGCGGTCGGGCCAGGCGAGAAGGGCCGCGCCGAGCAAGGCGAGCAGCGCGGAGGCCGGCAGCGCGGCCGACAGCGCTTTGCGCGCGACCGACGGAGAGGGCGGAGCGCGGCGGCCGGACGGACGGGCGGCCGACGTGGAAAACGTCTCGCCGGACCGTTGCGCCGCGAGCGCGGGGGACTCGGCGGACGCGGCCGGCGCGGCGAGCGCGCCCGCGGCGCCTTCAGGCGACGGCGTCGTCGTCTCGCCGAACGATAGCCACTCGGCCTCGGCGCGCCACGCGAACGACGGCAAATCCGCGCCCGGCAGGGCGCCCTGCGGAACGGCGTGGGCGCTCAGGGCCGCGGCTCGCGCGGGCTCGGCGGCCAGCCCCGGCACGTACGGCGCGGGCACGGCCTCGGGCCGGACGAGGCGGACCTCGCGTCCCGGCTCCAGGCGCGGCACGCGCGCGACCGTGAGGCTCAACTTCTGCTCGACGACGTCCATCAAGACGAGAGCGAGCGACGCCGGCGAGGAGCGCGGCAGCGCGGCGAGCGGCGAGGACGGCTCGAGCGGCGCGCGAACGGCCGCGGGCGACAACGCCGCCGCTCCGGCCGGCGCCTGTCCGTCGCGCGCGGGCGCCGCGCCGGAATCCTGGAAAGCGGCGCGCCCCGCTTTCGGCCGCGCGAACGCGCCGGTCCTGCCGGACATGAGATCCCAGACCCGTCCGCTCAAGGCATGCAGCGACTCGCCGCCGGAATCCGCGGGGGCGTCGCGCAGCTGGCCCAGCGGCGCGCGCAGCGCGGTCTCGGTCTCGGTCAGGCGCTCCTGCGGGCGCGCCGCGGCGGTGATCCGCGAGCCCTCGCCCAAGTCCTCGATCGGAAGCAGGCCGGACTCGGAGCCCGGCAGGGCGACTCCCTGGCCTTCGGGAAGGGCGCCGGCGGTCAGGGGCGCTCGAGAGGGCGCCGCGGAAGACTGGGCGGACGGCAAAGGAGCCTGGGCGTCTGCGGAACGCTGGGCAAAGCCCATGATCGCCGACGGCGGCAAGAAGAACTGCGCCGCGAGCGCGGCCGGCGAGTCGGCGCCCTTCCAGTCGAGCGCCGGAAGGCCGAGAAAGCCCCCCGAGGCAAGCGCGGGACCGACGCGAACGGGCGCCGAAAGCGTGGCGGAAACCTCGATGGGGACGACGGCGCGCTCGGCCGCGAGGACGCGGCCGGAAGCGAGCGTCATGACGAGCAGGGCCCCCATCGCTCTCATGGGACCGATCATACTACATCGGTCCTAGGCCTTGAGGCCGCCTCTCTGGGGCCGGTGGCTCCCCCCTGCGAAGCCTCGAAAGCGATCTTCATATCTACATCCCTGGCACCACCGGCTTGGGATCGCGTGGATAACTTTCTCCGTCGTCTCTGATGCGCGTGGTCCAGCGCCGGAGTATCAATGCCTACATCCATGGCACCGTCATAGGTCTTCAGGCCCGACCCGCGTGGGCCGAAAGACCAGCCCTAGGGAACGACAACAAGCTGGTCCGGCCGCCGCCGGCGCAGCCAATGGGCGACGGCGGCCGCCGCAGAGGCCAAGCCGAACAGCGCGAAGGCCCACGGCCAGACCGGGGAGTCGGACGCCGGCGCCGGCTGGGGCTGAGGCTGCGGTTGCGGTTGGGGCTGAGGCTGCGGTTGAGGCCGCGGTTGCGGCTCGGGCGAGACGGCGCCCAACGCTTCCTTGAGACGGCGCAGGTAGTCGCGCCACCACGTCAGGCGGCCGGACGACGCGTCGAGATCGGACTGCGCCTGCGCGAGCGCGCGCTACAAGGCTTTTTGGCGGCCCATGCGCCAGGCTAGTTCGTGCACGCGCGCCCACAGCGTCTCGACGGCGCGCGCGGCCGCGTCGCGGCCGGTCGTCGCGTCGCCGAGCGCGCGCTCGGCGTCCGCCAAGGCGGCGCGCAGCCGCGCGTCGTCGTCGGCCGCGCCCTGGCCGGCCTGGCTCACGCGCTCGCCGTAGCCGTCGAGCGCCGCGCCCTGGCCGGCGAACTGGTCCGCGCCGGGCCGCACGGTCAAGCGCCGCTCGACGCGGTCGACGGCGAGATTGCCGGGCCGGACCGTCGAGACGGCCTCGCCGCCCGTCTCCGAGGACGGCGCGGCCATCAGCATCGAGTCCGCCGCGCCCTGCGTGAGCGCCTTGCCGCCGAACTGGCCGGTGATCCTCGACTCCTGGTATTGCCCGGCGCGGCCGCGGATCGACTCGATGAGGGTCTCTTCCACGCCGCCCTGAAAGTGGGCGAGCGTGCGCGCGCGCGCCGTCGTCAGGTCCTCGAGCGACTGAGTGAGCGAGCGCTGGATGCCGAGCGCGCCGAAGTGGACGTCCTGGTCTCCAGCGCGCAGGCCCTTGTCGAAGATGTTCTGGCCGGGCCGCACGCCGCCGCCGACTTGCACCTGCGCCGGGAACTGGCTCGGGTCGTAGTAGCGGCCGACGGGATCGGGCAGCAGGTCGAGCACGTCGAAGATGCCCGCGACCTGCCGGAAGAAGCCGTGATGGTCGGTCTCGCCGCCCTCGGTCTTGTACATGTAGACGCGTCCGAGGTAATGCTGCTGGTTCGGATCGCGGCCGGTCATGAGCTCGACGGGCGTGCCGATCACGCCGCGCGGCAGCTCGAGCGCGAGGCTGCCCCAGCGCCACGGCATGATGGCCCAGTGCTTGGCGCCGGACAGCTTCGACCCGGCGTCGTCGACCCGGTCGAGCATGAAGCGGCGCGACAACGAGACCGGCAGGCCTGTCGCGGAGTCCTCGTAGTGGCTCAGGCGGTACGTCGGCCGGTAATTGCGGCCGTCGGCGCTGACGACGTCGCTGTCGCCCTGCATCGCCAGCGACTTGATGGTCCAGCCGCCCGCGGCCTTGTCGAAGGCGCGCGAGTCCGTCCAGTACTTCTTGACGCGGCCTTGGTCGTCCAATTCAGCGCCGTAGAGAGGGCCGTTCACGAGCAAGGCCGCCGTCCCTGCCTGGACGTGGTCGTTGAGGCCGAGCTTGCCGAAGACAGGGGCGGCGGTAACGGAAGCCACAGACCCGTCTTGGGCCAGGCCCAGCTGCGTCTTGTCGCTCTCGTAGAGGCTCCACTCGCGCGAGTGCGCGAGGATCGTCTGCGCGTCCTTGACCGCCTTATCGGCGTTGACGGTCTTGGCGTGGACGTCCTTGAGCTTGGCGTTGGCGTCGTTGTAAGCCTTGGTGAAGGGATCGAGGCGCTTTTGCGCGGCGATGAAGCGCGCGTCCTGCGCGACGAGCTTGTCGAGCTCCATCTTGACGCGCGCGTCGTGGACTTGGTCGCTCTCGCCGCGCTGGCGCGGGGCCGCGGCCTCGGCCTTGGGCTCGAGCTCCTCGCGGATCTTCTTCTCGGCGTCCTGGTAGACCAGGCCTTCGCGCTGGGCGGCGGCTTTTTTCGCGTCGACCTCGTCTTTGAGCGCGGCCTCCCGCGCCGTGTCCTTGGCGAGCTCGTCTTGCGCCGTCTTGAGGTCCTTGTCGGCGTTGCGGAAGGCCTTGAGCACGGCCTTGAACTCGTCCTCGCTGACGTAGACGTCCGAGACTTTGCCGTCCTTGTCGCGCGCGAAGCCGTAGCCGTTGAGCTTGACGTCGATCCAGCCCTGCGAGAGCTCGGCCTCGCGGTGACGCTCGGCCTGGGCGATGAAGGCGTCGGCGCCTTTGGGAGAAAGCGTCAGGCGGATGAAGTCCTTCCCGTCGCTCGAGGCGCGCAGGCTCTCCAGGGTCGGGAAGCGGTCGCGCGCCAGCGCCGAGTCGCCGTCATAGACCAGCATGACGTACTTCTCGGGGGCGAGCGCGAGCGCCTGCAGGGGACTGAGCTGCTGATGGAGCGCTCCGTCGCGCTCGCCGGGCTGCGGGGCCTCGAAGAAGAACACGCGGCCTTGCGCGCCCTTTCCGCCGGGCCCGAAGATCTGGTCGAGCGAGTAGCCCTGCGAGCCGTCCTTGGCCGGCCGCTCGAGCGCGAGATCGAACTGGGCCAGGCGGTCGCGCAGCGCGAGGGTCGCGCCGTTGTCGTCGACGCGCCGCTGCGCCTCCTTGCGCTGGGCGTCGGCGACGTCGATGCCGCCGACGATCTCCTTCTCCGGCGAGGCCGCGTCCTTGCCTTTCAAGAAGAGCTTGCCGTCGCGCGAGATCACCGTGCCGGCCTTGAGCCCCGCGTCGACGTCCTCCTTCGTCATCCATCCGTCGACGGTCCATTGCCGCTGGCCGTCTTTCTCGACGGAGGTGACGGCGTAGAGCGGCGCAAGGTCGGTCGAGCCTTTGGCCCAGCGGTCGCGCGTCGATTTGAGGCCCTCGAGCGACTCCGAGATCGCGTCGATGTCCGAGGGCGGGCGCATGTCCCAGCGCGCGGCGGCCAGGCGCGCTTCCTCGAGCATGATCAGCGCGTCGAGCGCGGCCATCCCGCGGCCGGAGCGCGCCTGGGCGATCTCGCGCTCGAGCGCGCCGCGTGTCCCGTAAAGGGCGTCGAGCGTCAAGGCGGCCTCGCGGTTTTGCCGCACCTCGGGCTTTTGCAGCGTCTTGATCAGCTCCTGGTCGAAGTCCTGCTGCGCCTTGAGATAGGCGTCGAGATCGACGTCTTTCAAGATGAACTGCGTCGGATCGCCGTCGACCTCGATGAGGTAGCGTTCGAGCAAGCGCTGCCGCGCGGAGTCGAGCGCCTTCGCCTTGGTCTCCAAGCTCCGGTAAGCGCCTTCAAGAGCGAAATGCTCGGCGACTCCGGCCTTCTCGGGGGCCGCGTCGACGCCCTGCCAGTAGGCGTCGCGCATGAGCGTCGACAGCTGGAGATAGTCGGCGCGATCGCCCCCCGCCTGCGCGGTCTGAGCCTCGATATCTTGCCGGAGGAACGTCAGCAGGCGCGCCTGATCGCCGCCCGCCTGAGGATCGAGCGGCCCGAGCCCGGTGAGAAGAGCGTTCAAGTCGGCGACGACCTGCAGCCGCTTGCCCTCGGAGTCGGTGCGGGCGAGGAGCTCGAGCTTGTCGGCGTCGGAGAAGTCCTTGTGGCGGATCACGTCCGCGTTCCAGAGCGCGAGGCGGTAAGCGGCGACGTCGTCGCGCAGCTTTTGCCGCAGCTCGTCGGGCACGGGGTTGTCGAAGGAGTCGAGCAGCGACTCGAACGGGAAGTTGAGGTCGCGGAAGCGGTCGGCCCAGTAGCTCAGCAGCTCGGCGCGCGCGTCGCGCCGCAGCCCCGTGAAATCGCCCGCCACCGGCGGCACGTAAGGCCGCAGGCCGGACGACTTGTCGATCCCGATCGCCTGGAGCTCGGTGACGAGGTCGATGAAGTCGGCCTTGGTCTGCGTCATCTGCTGCGAGAAGCCGAGCCAAGCCTCGACGACCCGCTGGCGCGCCTTCTCGGCCTCGGCGAGGTCCTGCGGCGTGCGCGCGCGGCCGAGCAGCGCCTTGTACTCCCGCTCCGAGGCCACGACGAGATCGCGCCGCTTCTCCAGCTCCTGGCCGCCGTCTTGCACGCGGCTCATCAGCGAGTGGAGCTTGAGCGTCAGCTCCTGCATGCGCCCCGTCGCGACGAGCTCCTTTTTGAGGGCGTCGGTCAGCACGTTCTCCAAGCTGGCCTGGATCGAGCGCGGATCGGGCGCTTCCATGAAAATGCCGCCGGTGGGCACGCCGCGGAAGATGCCGAAGGCCGCGACGGGCGTGAAGCCCTTGTAGCTCATGCGCTCGGCGATCGTGTCCGCGCGCAGCTGGCTGATCAGGTCGTCGGCCGAGTTCGAGGACGGCGGCAGCCCGCCGTCGAAGAGGGTCCTCTTGATCCGGTCGATCTCGAGCCCGCGGATCTGCCCGAGAAACCGATCGGCCATCGCCGGCAGGTCCTGCGCTCCCGAGGCGTCGTCGGGCACGAGGGCCTCGAGCTGCGCGAGCGTCGTGTCCGGGCTGAGATTCAAGCGCGCGACCAGCGCGTCGCGCTCCGTGGCGAGCTTTTGGCCCAGCTGGCGCGAGAACTCGTCGAAATTGCCCTTGAGCGCCGTCTCGTTCTCTCCCGGATGGGCCGTGGCGCGCTGGGCCCATCTCAAGAGCTGGACGTCCGCTTGAAAGTCCGCCGACAAGATGTCGGCCTGCGCCTCGGCGCCGGAGAGCTGAGTCTGGTAGATCTGGTCGGCTTTCTTCTCGCGCAGGTCGGCGAGCCGGACCAGCACGTCCGGCGGCGTGTCCTGGCTCTTGAGCCGGACCTCGAGCCAGCCCTCGACGTAGCCCTTGTCGATCGGCGTCTTGTCGAGCGTCTGGTGCGCGTAGTAGTAGCGCAGGAAGCCGGAAGCTTGATGGACGAGCTTGCTCGGATCGAGCAGCTCGACGGGCGCCTGCGGAGACTGCGCCGAGGCGTCGCGCTCCTTCTGCTCGAGACGGTCGCGCAGCTCGGCGAAAGACGCCGGCAGCATGTCGTAGCCGCTCGCGGGCGCCGCCCCGTCGTCTTCCATCGACAGCAGCGCCGCGCGCAGCGAGTACGCGCGCTGCTCGAGCGCGACCCGCGCGAGGCGGCCCTCCGGCGTCGCCGGGCTCGGACGCGCCAGCTCCGCCTCGACCGCGGAGAGCTCCGCGCGCGTCTGCGTCTTGGACGCGCGCAGCTGTTCCTCGAAGGAGTCCCGCGCGCGCTCCTCGGTCAGCGTCTGCGCGCGCGCCGCCGCGACGACGTCGGGGTTGCCGATGTTGTCGGCGCCGAGCGCGTTGATCAGGCGGCCGAGCGAGCGGACCGTCAGCGAGATCGGCTCGAGCGCGAGCTGCTCGACCTTGAGGTCCTTATCGGCGATCGTCTCCACCGCGCGCGCGACCTGCACGCGCGAGTCAAGGAGCTTGCGCTGCGTGTCGACGGGATGCTGCGCGGCCGCGATGCGCCGCAAGGATTCCAACGCCTGGTCCGGGGTGACGTCGAGCGAGAGCGGAGCGTCCGCCGGGCGGCCGAGCAGGAAGTTGAGCGTGGACTGCGCCTGCTGCCGCGCGAGCAGCGTCTGGTCGCGCTGCGAGCGCGCCTGATCGAGGCGCTCCTGGGCCTGAGCCACGCCCGAGCCCGACTGGCGCGCGCGGTCGAGCTCGGCCTGGAGCTTGGGCAGGACCTCCGAGTTATAGAGGTCGACCGCCTGGCCGGCCATGCCGTAATCGATGGCGTTTTGCGCGAGCTGCAGGGCGATGTTCGACTGGACCTTCTGCTTCAACTCGTTGTAATACGCGGCCTGGCTCTGATCCCGATGAACCTCGAGCTCCTTGAGCTCCTCGGGCTTGAACTCGAAGCCGATGATCGGCGTGATCGGGATGCCGGTCCAGCCGATGGACGGCAGCCAACCCGTCCCCGACGCCGTGATGTTCATGCCGATGTGCAGGTCGACGAAGGCCTTCTGGATGCGATGGTTGTTCGCCTGGGTCATCGAATCGGCCGCCTGGGCGCGCAGCGCGATCTCGGCGAGGCCGTGGTTCTGCGACTGCGCGCGCGCGACGGCGTCGTCGATGGAGCCGATCGACAGCGGCGCGCGGTCCGTCGAGGACGGCCCGCCGAAGCCCTGATCGAGCGTCGCCCAGGCGTCCGACAGCGCCGCGCGGCCGTCGGCCTCGAGGGCCGTCGACATGTACCAGTTCCAGGCGTCGTAGGCGTCTTGCAGCTCGGACGACGGGATCAGCCCGTTGCGATAGGCCCGGATCGCCAGGCCCAGCCGCGCCGCGGCCTGCGGCAAGCCCGGCCGGATCGCGTCGGCGCTCTGCCTCCAGATGTCGGCCTCGCCGCGCCTCTGCTCCGCTTTCAAGCGCTGCTCGGCGCGCGCCTGGAGGATCTGCTCGGCCGCGGCCTTGGACTCCAGGCTGTACGCCTTGTCCTGGGCCTTGGAGCTCGGGTCCATCAGCGGGATGCGGATCGAGCCTCCGGCGCCGAAGATCTGGTTGGCCAGCATGTCCTGCGGCAGCTGCGCGCCGACGCTGACCGTGAACTGGTCGATGACGGGCAGGTAATCGGCGACGTTGAAGGGATTGTTGCCCATCTGCTTCTTGAGCTGGTCCGGGTCCAAGGCGCCGAGCAGCTGCTTGATGCGGTCCGGCGCGGCGATCGTCTTGCGCATCTCTCCCGTCAGTGCGTCCAGATCGGCCGGGGAAAGGTTGTCGAAGGGCATCGGCTCCGTCGGATTGCGGCCGGTCAAGATGTTGTAAGAAAGCAGCGCCTGGTGGAGCTTCTCCTGGGCCTTGGCCTCGTTGACCTCGGCGAGCTGGCGCAGCGCCGGCGTCGGCGCGTTCTGGATCATGTACTGGTCGGACTTGGCCTCCCACTGCGCCTGCGCCATGTCGACGACGGCCGCCTGCCATTTCTCGACCATCGTGACCATGTCGTCTTGCAGCTGGACGCCCTGGACGTAGAGCGAGGCGAGGTTCGCGTCGATCTCCGCCTTCGGCGTCTTCTGGAGCGTGATGTCGGTCTCCGTGCCGACTTGGAAGCCTCCGCCCGCCGCCCGGTCGGCGACGTCGTTCGAGATCCCGTTGGAGACCCAGCCCGTCATGCCGCGCACGCGGGTGTTGTCCATGAACGCGCCCGCCTTCCTGAGATCCTCGACCCGCTTCGAGATCGCGCCCATGTCCTGCGTGATCAGCTTGCGCGCGATGTCCTGCTCCCAGACGCGCTTGAGCTCCTGGACTCGCTTGTCGTCGGCGCCGGCCTTGAAGAATTCGTCGGTGCTCTTGTTGAAGTCCTGCAGCGCCGTGCCGCCTTCGAGCGTCTTCTTCGCGCCGCCGGCGACGCTTTCCCAGAGCTGGGCCAGCGTGAACGCCGAGTTCATCGTCAGCCCCAGCCGGTTGTTCATGCCGACGACCGGCGAGCCGTAAGAAAGCGCGATCGTGGAATTATCTCCCATCTTCTTGGCGACCTCGCCGTAGTACGCGCTGGCGTTGCCCAGGATCTGGCCGTTTCCGCTGACGACGATGCCGTAGTTGGGCAGCGTCACCGAAAGCCGGTCCGTCAGCGTGTTGTACTGCTGGCCGATCTCTCCGGTCGCCTTGTTCGAGATGACCGCCCACGGCTTGCCCGAGTCGTCCTTGAGCGTGAAGCCCTTGAGGATCGAGGCGCCGACGGCCTGCTGGTTGATCGGGTCCGTGCCGCTGGTGTTCGACCAGAAGAGGTCCATCGTGAACGCGTCGCTCGAGGGCTTGTTGCCGGTGAGGTTGGCGAGCAGGCGGTTGAGGTCGAACTGCGGGCCGATCTGCGTGCGGTAATACTCCCGGTTGTCGCCCGCGGCGTAGATCGTCCCGTCGACGTAGGGGTCGGCGCCGTCGATGTTGATCTGCTGCAGGAAATACTCGGGGTCCTTGGCCCACATCGCCTGCTGCTCGGCGTTGAGCTTCATGACCTCGGTGAGCTTGAGCGAGGTCTTGAAGTCGCCGCCGTAATAGTAAGGATGGCCCGAAGGATCGGACATCGAGGCGTCGCCGAAGCCGGCCAGGCCGACGTAGAGCTTGTCGCCGAAGAGCATCACCGCGTAGTCGTCGAAGAGCAGCAGGCGGCTCTCGCGCATCTGGGAGATCGCCTGGTCGTCGGGCGGGATGTCGAAGGCGAAGCGGTGCATGTCGATGTTGAGATAATTGACCCAGTTCTTGCCTTGCAGCGACTCCACTTGGACCTCGAGGCCCTTGTCGCCGTACGGCGCGTTGACGGTGTCCTCGGGCGGGCTCGAGAACGAGTAGCCCGTGACGGAGATGTTGTTGCCCCAGAGCTTGGCGACGTTGCCGAGCGTGACCCAGCTGCCGACGTTGATCCCGTTGGGGACGGCGAGCTGCGTCTGGTAGACCAGGTAGAAGCCGTCGGCGGTGTCGCCGAAGTTGATGACCTGGGCGTCGGGCAGGAGGCTCGAGAGGCTCTGCGGGTTGCTCAGGATGCCCTGCTTGAGGGGCCCGAGGTCCATCGTCGGGTTCTGCGACTGGAAGGCGCTGAACACGGTGTCGACGAAGGCCGAGAACTGGGACTTGCGCACGACGATGGACTCCCCGCCGGCGCCCGCGGGCATGTCCCACATGCCGCGGCCCATCTTGAGGCGATCGATATGCGCGATGACGTCGGCCGGCAAGGCGTCCTGGAGCCGCGGGTCCGCCAGCAGATGCGACAGCTGCGCCTGGGCGTCGTCGATCTGCGAGAGGTCCGATTTCAAGATGTCGTTGGAGCGCGTCAACTGGTCGTCGAGGTCGTGCCATTTCACGTTCGCCTCGAGGACGCCGCGCGTCTGGTCCATCATGTTCGAGACCGCCTCCATCGTGCGCTGCATCGCCGGGTCGTGCGGGTCGTTGAGCTGGGAGAGCCACGACTGGAGCTTGGCTTGATCTTGCTGCAGCTCAGTCAGCTTCGTCTGCAGGGCGGTCACGATCTGCTGGTCGGCCGTGATGATGTTCTGATTGGCGGTGATCGAGCCTTGATAGATCTGCGACAGCGACGAGTAGTATTTCCCGATCTGGTCGATCGTGCCGCCGGCGTTGTTGGGCGCCTGATCCCACGTCACTTTCATGTTGAAGAAGGACTGGGCGTCCGTCAACATCTTATTCAGGCTCTGGAACATCGCGACCTGGCGCGAGAAGATCTGCGCGGGCGTCTCCGACTTCCCTCCCGAGTTGACGTAGGCGTCGTCGAGGTTCGTGCTTGCGATCACCGAGTTGAGCACCGGCGCGATCTCGTTGAGGAACGCGATCGCGGGCGGCACTTGGTTTTGGAGGGCGTCGTTGGCCGCCGAGACGACGGCGTCGGAATAGAGGAAGCGCGCGATCGCGTAAGTGGCGTTGCCCGTGTCCGGGTTGTTGGCGTTGAAGCTGGAGGGCACCAGACGCTTGGCCGCGTCCAAGCACATCAGGGCCAATTGCTGATATTGCGTGGCCGTGATCGGGGTCTGCGTGCCGACCGGGATCGGGTTGTTCGGGTCCGGCGGCGGCAAGCCCACGTTGCCGGCCTTGTTCTGCGCGTCCGTGCCGAATTGCTTCAGGAGATCCGAGATGTTGTTGACCGTGTTCGCGTCGACGAAGGCCTGGACGCCCGCCACGCCGGAGGCGTCGTTGGTGACGCCGACGGGCATGCGCATCCCCTTGAAGCTGTAGGCTCCCTTCGAGACCTGCTCGATCTGCGCGAGGATCGCGTTGACTTGCGCGTCGTTCGTGTTGATCTGATTGGCGCGGGTGCCCCGCTCCGTGCTGTAGACGCCGATCTTGCCGGTCGGCCCGCTCAGCAGATAGGGCTGCGTCTCGCCGTAGAGGACCTCGGTGCGCGAGCCGTTCGGCTGATGCCCGGCCAAGACCTGGCCCGTCCGGTCGGCGAGGTCCTGCTGGTACTGCGGGATGCTCTCCTGCGTCTGTCCGTTCGAGTCGACGTAGCTCGTCGGGTTCATGTACTTCTGGATGCTGTCGCGCCAAGCCTTGATCGACGCGTGGGAGCCGGCGGGATCGGTCGAGGAACCGCCGAAGGTCGCGATGGCCCAGGGCACCGTCGTGTTGTAGAGCGTATTGAGCTGGTTGATCAACGTCGTCTTGTCGGTGTAGAGCGTGTAAAGCTGGCCGTTGGAGTTGTTCTGCGCCTGCGTGACCGAGCTTTGCTGGTAAGTGATCAACGCGGACAACATCTGGTCGGCGTTCTGGAGCGCCGGGACGATGGAGGATTGCAGCAGCGCGATCTTGCGGTTGTAGATCTGCTGGTCAGACTCGCTCGACGAGCCCTTGAGCCAGGCGATGTCCTTGTTCGCGTCGGCGACGACGCCGTTGATCATGCCGACGACCTGCGTCAGGCCCTGCTGGGCCGCCGTCAGCGCGCCGTTGGGGGCCATCGCCGAATTGATCGTCGTCACGACGGCGTCGTCGTAGGACCACGTGATGACGTCGTCGGCCGCGCGCGGCAGCAGGTCCGCGATCAAGATCTCGTTCATGGACGCTTGATGCTGCGCCGCCGTCGTGTTGGCGCCGGAGTCCGGGATGTGGATCGCCTGCACCTGGTCGCCGTACTTCTGGATCGCGTTCTGCAGGTCCGTCAGCGACATCCCGGAAAGCATCGGCAGGTTCGAGCCGGCCACGCTGTTGATCTGCTGCGCGGCGGCGTCGATCTGCGCCAGATAAGAATGCACGCGGCCCTGCGCGGCGGACTCCTCGGAGCTCGCCTGGCTCCTCCACGCGGGCAGCGATTCGGGGTGCACGTCGCCGAACTCGTCGGTTTGCGTGCCGGGTTGGCGGCCGCGCGAGTCCGCCTGGCCGAGCATCCGCAGCACCGTGTCGAGGTCGTCTTGATAGCCGTTCTGGCTCGAGTTCGTCAAAAGGCTCTTGTAGTACGGGATGCGGATGTTTTGGACGTCGTCGAGAAGATCGGCCTTGCTCGAGTAGCCGTGCTCGCCGGGCGCGGCCGGCGCGGCTCCGATCGCGACGGGCGCGAAGTTGACGGCGTTGGCGTTGTTCTGCAGCTGCGCGAGGCCGGTCTTGGCCGTCGTCAGCTTCGACTCGACGTCCTTCTGCTGGCTCTGGAAGCCCGTGACCGAGAACGCCGTCGGGTCCTTGGGATTGCCGCTCTGGCGCCACTGCGCGATCTGCGGCAGCAAGGCCAGGCGCCGCGCGTACTCGCTGAGCGCGTCCTTGCTGCCGAGAGACGGGCGCGCGTCGCGCGCGTTGATCGCGCTGATCTCGGCCGGCACGTCGACCTGGAAGGAGCCGATCTGCGTGACGGCCGAGGCCGCCTCCTGCTGGTCGGTCGTAAACGAGGTCGCCGCGGACTGATCGCTCGCCACGTTCGCCTGCGCTTGGGCGCGCCACGCCGGCAGCAGCCCGTTATTCGCCTGCGCGTTGGCGAGGGCCTGCTGGGACAGCGCCTCGCTTTGCTGGGCCGCCTGGATCTGGGCCTGGAACGAGTTGATCTGGCCTTGCACGAACTGCTCGCCGAGCAAGTCGGCTTTCAGCAAGAGGCTGACGCGCACGACGACGTCGACCTGCGACAGCGCCGTGTGGAACGCGAGCTCGTTCTTGCCGTCGCGCCGCGCCTTGAGCGCCTCCATGCGCACTTTGTTCTGCATCGCGAGCATGTTCTGGACGGAGTCGCGGTTGGCGACCTCCGAGGAGGCTTGAGTGCGCAGGTCCTCGATCTGCTTCAAGAGAGCGTTGATCTGGTCGAGCGTGTCCTGATCGACGGGCTGGACCGCGCCGTAGGCGTGGCTGACGGAGCGGTTTTGCGTCGGGGCGAGGAGGCGCTCGCGCATCGCCTTGAGCTGCGCCTCGCGCTGCGAGAGCGCCTCCGCGAAACCGGGCTTGGCCTGGCCGCCCGGCAGCAAGACCTGGTCGTAATAGACCTGGAGCTTCTTGAGCTCGAGCAGCGAGGCGAAGTCGTCGGAGCGCGGGTGCTCGAGGTCGTGGCGCTCGCCGAGCTTGTCCTGGGCGTAGGCCTCGTCGCGCCGGCCGCCGAGCTCGGCGAGCAAGCGGTCGTACTCGGCCTGCTCGTCGGGCGTGATCGGCCGGCTCTGGGCGCGCAGGTCCTTGATCCGCGCGTCGAGCGCGGCGAACTGCCCGTCGAGCTGCGCGACGCGGCCGGTCGCGGCGTCGATCTCCGCCGGCAGCTTCCCCGCGTCCTTGAGCTTCTGGATCCGGTCGCGCGCGGCCGCCTCTCCCTGGCGATCCTGGTCGGGGCTGAAAGGCCCCGGCTCCTCGGCCTTCTGGGTCTTCGCGTCCTTGGCGGGCAGCTGACGCTGCGCCTGCTGCTCCGATTGGCGCACGACGTCCTGCGCGTGCCGGCCCTTGAGGCTCGGGTTGAGCCAGTCCATCACGTGGTCGGAGATGTTGAAGCCCAGCGCCGTCTGCGCCTTGTAGATCAGCGCGTTGCCCCACGTGATCGCGCCGCCGAACGGGATCACGCTCTGGCCCGCGGGCCGCTCGACGGCCGAGCCCAGCGCCTCGAAGAGATGGAAGCCCTTCATGCCGGGCACGTGCTGGACGCCCGCGTCGAGCTGGCCCGCGTAGGTCATGATGCCCTCGATCTCGGCGCCGACGGTCATCATGCCGAAGAACGACTTCAGATTGCGCCACCAGTAGGTCGGGCTGAAGAGCGTCGCCCAGAACGCGACGGCGAACTCGGGGCTCATCAGCGAGAGCTTCCACCCGGGGTCGTTCTCGTGGGACTTGGCCAGCCGCTCGCGCACGCTCGAGGGCAGCGTCAGCGCCGTCGAGAGCATCAGGGTATTGAGCATCGGCCCGACGACGAGGTCCTTGAGCAGCGCGCCGACGGCGTGGCTGACGATCGGGCCGAAAAACGGGATCGTCGCCAGGCTCGTCGCCGCGGCCGGCGCGGCGGCGGCGCTGACAAGATGGATCCCGAGGACGTTGACGGCGTGGCCGCCGATCATGATCACCAAGTGCGGCGCGGCCGCGCCGAGCGCGCCCATCGCGACGGCCGAGAACAAGGCCATCATGAGCCGGCGGCGCAGGAACTGCGAAAGAGGGACCACGAACGGCGTGATGACGAGCTTGTCCGCCGCCCGACCCCACGTCGTCGCCATCACGGTCCGGCCGTAGACGTGGGCGACGAGCTCGAACGGGCTGGCGAGCGAGGGCCGCTTGGCCAGCGTCAGCGCCGACTGCTCGAGCGTGCGCTCCGCCAGGCCGGGCCGCACGAGGTTCAAGAAATCCTCCGTCGAGTGGACCCAGGCGTAGCTCATGTTCTGGCGGAAGTAGCCGAGCACGAACATGTCGAAGAGGTGGTACGGGAAGCGCACGAACGCGCCGACGAAATGTTTATGAAGCTCCGAAAGCCGCAGCAGCGCGCCCTTGGCTCCGGCCGGATACTCGACGTTGCCGAGCGTGCGGAAGCTCGCGGGCTCGAGCTCCCCCTTCCCGCCGAAGGCCTTGCGCCACGCCGCGTGTACGATCTCCCCGACGACCGAGCCCTCGTATTTGCGGTGGTCGAAGCGCTTGAATTGCTCGGCGTTGGCCTGGGCCATCGCGTCGTGCAGCGCGAGCCAGCCGCCTCGCGGGCTCGTCTCGGAGAGGCCGCCCTTGGCGCCTATTTCAATAACGCGCGCGCGCGCGATATTGTATTGGGCGGCGATCTGATCGATGATCGCGGGAGTGCTTGCGTCGAACGCAAGGGACTTAAGGCGTGGTCCCTCCGCTCCCGGAGTTTGCGCGTGAGAGAGGCCTTCGACGTGGCGGAATCCGAAGAAGCCGAGCGGCCGGTCCAGTAAACCGAGAAGGCCGGTCCTCCCGGACCCGCCTTCGTAAAGCCATTTTTGGTTCGCCGCCTGGCCCGGCGGCGCTTGGGGCGGCCCCTTGTTGTCCGGCGGCTGCCCGGGCGGGGTCTTGGGCGGCTCCGTCGGCTGGCTCGGCGCGGGAGCGGGCTTGGACTCGGGCGGCGGCGGCGCGGGCTTATCGGGAGTCGGCGCGGGCGAAGGCTTCGGAGCCGGCGCGGGAGCGGGAGCCGGGGCCGGCACCGGCGCGATCCCGGGGATCACGACGCGCGCGCCTTTCTGGCCGATGAACACGTAGACGGCGCCGCCGGGGCCGTCGACGATCTCGACCTTAGCGGGCTTGAGGCCCGGGCGCACGCGCTTGAGGGCGGCGTAAGCCGCCTTCAGCCCGACGAGAGCCTCGATCGTCTCGCTCGCGAGCGCCGCGGAAGGCGAGTCGAGCTTGCGCGCGACGACGCGCCCGCCTTGATAGACCGTGATCAGCTGCTTGGTCTTGCGCGACTCGAACTTGAAGACCCAATGCGAGTTCGGCGCGGGCTCGAAGAGCCCGATCGACGCGGAGACGAGCACGGCGTCGGCCGCGCGGGCCTTCGCCAGCTCTTCCGCGTGCGCGACGTGGGCCTGAAAAACGGGGTTGTCGCCGAAGTGCCGCGCGTCCGCCGGGAGCTTGGCGTAG
>CAZRIP010000073.1:0-20634 GCA_964600165.1 uncultured Elusimicrobia bacterium
CGAGGTTCTTGCCCTCGGGCAGATTGATCCCGGTCTTGCCGCCGAGACCCGCGTCGAGCTGCCCGAGCGCCGTCGTCGGATAGCTCACCCACGGAATGCCGCGCAGATAGATAGCGGCGGCGAAGCCCGCCGGATCGGTCACCGCGCCGCCGCCGACGGCGACGAGGAACGAGTCGCGGCCGAGGCCCTCGCGCAGCATGAAAGACAGCAGCTTCTCGACGGCAAGCCAAGTCTTCGCCTTCTCGCCGGCGGGCAGCAGGAAAATCGACGCGCGCGCGCCTCGCTTCTTGAGCTCGGCGAGCGCGGCGCGTCCGGCCGCCTTGAACGCGCGCGGCTCGCTGACGAGGCAAACGCGCGTCCCGCGCGGGATCACGACGCCCCAACCTTTCGCTTTGATGAATAGCCGGCTCATCCGAGCCTCCGGATGATCAGCGCGGCCGCTTTTAAGGGCGGCCTGCGCGTCGTCGAGACGACGAGGTCGGCGTGCGCGTAGCCGGCGCGGCGCTTGGACAGCAGCGCGCGCATCCGCCCGCGCGCGCCGGGGCCGACGAGCAGCGGACGGTCCTTCAAGACCGGCTTGACCCGCCGCCAAAGCTCCGGCTCGGCGCAGCGAAGGGCGACGAGCGCGCCGCGGCGCTCGACGACGGCGCGGTTGCGCGGGTCCAGGAGCGCGCCGCCGCCGAGCGCGATCACGCCGCGCGGCTTCTTCGCCAGAGCCAAGATCGCCGCGCGCTCGAGCGCGCGGAAATACGGCTCGCCTCGATGAGCGAAGATCCGATGCACATCCATCCCCGCGCGCTTCTCGATCCAAGCGTCGCAATCGAAAAAGGGAACCCCCATCGAGGACGCCAATCGCTTGCCGACGGTCGTCTTGCCGCTTCCCATGAAGCCGGTCAGAAAGACGAGTCTTTTTCCCATTGTTTGAGCCGGGGCAGTATCTCGCTCATGGAGTCCCCGCCGAACTTGTCCAAAACGGCGTCGGCCAACGCGAGGGCCACGAGCGACTCCGAGATCACGGCCGCCGCCTCGACGGCGGAGACATCGGAGCGCTCCACGTGGGCTTTAGCGGCTTTCATGGTCTTCAAATCGACGGAGTCGAGCGGCTTCATGAGAGTCGCCAGCGGCTTCATCGCGGCGCGAATAACGAGCGGCTGGCCCGTCGTCATGCCTCCGTCGACGCCGCCCGAGCGGTTAGAGCGATAGCCGACCGTCTTGCCCTTCGGCTCGTAGGCGTCGTGGGCTTGGGAGCCCGGGATCTCGGCCGCGCGAAAGCCGAGGCCGATCTCGA
The DNA here is from genome assembly GCA_964600165.1 of uncultured Elusimicrobia bacterium. GTDB lineage: Bacteria > Elusimicrobiota > Elusimicrobia > UBA1565 > UBA9628 > CAZRIP01. Next base: position 1,289 of record CAZRIP010000073.1, read on the forward strand.
CGCCCTTGATCGCGTTCAACGACATCACGGCGGCCGAAAGCGGCCCCTCGAGGCGGCGGTCCCATTGGACGTAGCTGCCCAGGCCGATCGGAAGGCCCTTCGCCGCGACCTCGAAGACGCCGCCCAAGGTGTCGCCGGCAGCGCGCGCCGCGTCGATCGCGGCCGCGACGGCGTCCTCGCCCGAGGCGCCGCCGATCGAGACGACGCGGCTTTCGACCTCGACGCCGCACGCCTCCAGGAAAACGCGCGCGACCGAGCCCAGGGCGACGCGCATCGCCGTCTCGCGCGCGCTCGCGCGCTCGAGTACGTCGCGCATATCGTCGAACTTATACTTGATCTTGCCGACGAGGTCGGCGTGGCCGGGGCGCGGGATCTCCACGCGCCGGCGCTCGGGCTCGCCCCGATCCTCGACGGACATGACGTCCCCCCAGTTTTTATAATCCAGGTTCTGGATGATCAGCGCGATCGGCGAGCCGATCGTCTTGCCTTTGCGCACCCCGGAGAGGATCTCGACGGCGTCGGTCTCGATCTTCTGCCGGTTGCCGCGGCCGCGGCCCTGCTTGCGGCGCAGCAACTGCTCCTTGATCGGCGCCTCGGAGAGCGCCAGGCCCGACGGCAGGCCCTCGATGATGCCGACGAGCGCCTTTCCGTGCGATTCGCCGGCGGTTAGAAATCGGAGCTTCATGGTCTCACCTTTTTACTTCTTTGCATAAAAGCAAAGAAGTCTTTTGGAACATCGCGCGGCGAACGGACGGTTTAAACTTTTTTCCGGTCCAGAACTCGAGCGAACGCAGCGCCTGGTAAACGAGCATATTGCCGCCGTCGGCGGCGCGCGCTTTCGAGCGGCGCGCCGCGCGCAAAAAAGCCGTGCCGCGGCCGTAGACGAGGTCGACTGCGACGTCGCAGCGTGCCGACCCGCGAAACGGCGCCTTGTTCGGAAACCCCTTCATGCCGAGCGGCGTCGCGTTGACCCAAAGAGCCGCCGAAGGCGGCTCTCCTTTAGATCGGCGCGACCACACCGTCACGCGCTTGGCCCCGGCTTTTCCGAGAGCGTGACGCACGGCCCGCGACGCGCCGCCTGACCCGAAGACGACGGCGTCTTTGCCCCGCGGCGAAAACCCGAGCTCGCGCAGCGCGTCGCGAAACCCGGAGGCATCGGTGTTGTGCGCGACGGCGCCGCGCGCGTCGAAGCGCAACACGTTCGCCGCGCCGACGGCTTTCGCCTCGGGCGTGGCGCGTTTCGCGAAGGCAAGCGCGGCGAGCTTATGCGGGATCGTCACGTTGACCCCGCGATAACCTTTCGCGCGCAGCCGCTCCATGTCCGTTTTGAAGTCCTCGGCCCGGACCCTCACCGCGTCGTACTCGACGCCCAGCGCGCGAAACAAACGCGGCGAACGCGAATGAGAGACCGGGTCGCCGACCACGGCCGCCTTGAGCCTAGGCCGCACACCGGCTCCGCAGATCCTCGAGGAAAGTGGGATACGAGATCTTCGCGCAATCGGGATCGTCGACGTGGACCGTCCCCTCGGCGACCAGGCCGGCGACGAACCCCGTCATCGCGAGGCGATGATCCTTCTTGGACGCCACGCGCGCGCCGCGCAGCTTGGCCGCGCCCTCGACGATCAAGTCGTCTTTTTCCGCGCGCGCCTTGACGCCGAGCGCGGTCAACAGCTCGACGATCGCGGCGAGCCGGTCGCTTTCCTTGTGGCGCAGCTCCGAAAGCCCGCGAAAGCGCGAGACGCCGCGGGCGCGGGCCGCCGCCAACGCCAGGATCGGCACTTCGTCGACGAGCGAAGGCACCTCGTCTTCCTTTATATCGGTCGCGTGGAGCGCGGCCGAGCGCACGATCAAGTCGGCATAGGGCTCTCCGGCCTCCCAAACCTTGTCGCGCTCGATCTTGGCGCCCATGCGCTCGAGCACGGCGAGAAAGCCGGCGCGCGTCGGGTTGACGCCGACGTTCTCGACGCGCAGCTCGCTGCCCTTGGCGAGCGTCGCCGCGACCGCCCAGAACGCCGCCGACGAGGCGTCGCCCGGGACGATCACGCGCGCGCCCGCCAGGCGCTGCGCGCCTTCGACCGTGACCTTGAGGCCCTCGCGCCGCAGCTTCGCGCCGAACATCGGCAGCATGCGCTCGGTGTGGTCGCGCGAGAGAGCCGGCTCGACGACGGAGGTCTCGCCCATGGCGAGGACGCCCGCGAGGAGCACGGCCGACTTAACCTGCGCGCTGGCGACCGGCGTCTTGTAATGGATGCCCTTGAGCGCCGCGCCGCGGACCGTGAGCGGAGCCGTCCCGCCTTCCGCCAGATCGATCGTCGCGCCCATCAATCGCAACGGGACCGCGACGCGCGCCATGGGCCTTTTATTGAGCGATTCGTCGCCGTGGACGCGCGCGAGCACGTCGTTACCCGCGAGCACGCCCATCAAAAGCCGCGTCGTCGTGCCCGAGTTGCCGGCGTCGAGCTTGTGGTTGCCGGTAAATCCCCGCCAACCGAGGCCTTTGAAAGAAGCGCGGTCTTTCTCGCGCTTGATCTTGCAGCCGAGCGCCTGCAGGCAGGCCCACGTCGAGCGCACGTCCTCGCCGTTGGAAAGATTATCGACGTTCGTGCGGCCTTCCGCCATCGCGCCGAAGATCAGCGCGCGGTGCGAGATCGACTTGTCGCCGGGAACGCGGACCGCCCCCCTAAGCTTACTCAACGGACTTTCCGCTGCGGGGTCATCTCGTGGCCGACGGCCGCCGTGATCTTGCCCAGGTCCTTCATCAAGGCGGCGAAGTCTTCCGGCGGCAGGGCCTGCGCGCCGTCGCAAAGCGCCTCGCGCGGGCGGTCGTGCACCTCGATCATCAGGCCGTGCGCGCCGGCGGCCGCGGCCGCGCGCGCCATCGGGGCCACGCGCGAGCGCGCGCCCGTCGCGTGACTCGGGTCGACGATGATCGGCAGATGCGAGAGCTCCTTGACCGCGGGCACGACGTTGAGATCGAGGGTGTTGCGCGCGTGGTCCGAGAAGGTTCGCACGCCGCGCTCGCACAGAAAGACGCGGCTATTGCCTTCGGACAAGAGATATTCCGCCGACATCAGCCACTCGTCCAAGGTCGCCGACATCCCGCGCTTGAGCATGACCGGCTTCTTGACCTTGGCGAGGTCTTTGAGGAGCGCGAAGTTCTGCATGTTGCGCGCGCCGACCTGCAGGACGTCGGCGAAGGCGGCGACGTCTTCCAAGGTGCGCTGGTCGAGGACCTCGGTGACGATCGGCATGCCCACTTCCTTGCCCGCGGCGGCGAGGAGCTTGAGGCCCTCGATGCCCAAACCCTGGAACGCGTAGGGCGAAGTGCGCGGCTTGAACGCCCCGCCGCGCAACAGCTGCGCGCCCGCGGCCTTGACCTTGCGCGCGATGCGAAACACCTGCTCCTCGCTCTCGACGGCGCACGGTCCCGCGATCACGAGAAAGCCTTTCCCGCCGAGCTCGTAGGGCCCGATCTTGACGATCGTGTCGGCGTGCTTGAAATCGCGACCCGAGAGCTTATAGGGCTTGGTGACCGGGACGGCGTCCTTGACGCCGGGTAGCCCGACGAACTCGCGCGGATCGAGCGCGCCCGCGTTGCCCGTGATGCCGACCGCCACCGATTGCGCGCCCGGAATGACGTGGGGCTTGAGCTTCATGGCGCGGATCTTCCGCAACACGCCCTCGAGCTCGGCCTTCGTGTGGTCCGAATTCATCAGGATCAGCATCTATTATCTCCCTAAAGCCGATACGAGCCGCCGCGCGAGCCGCGCCATGGCGGCCGTGCCGCCGCGGCCGGCCGCGACGAGCGCCGAGCCGACGACGACGCCGTCGCTGACTCGCGCCAGCGCGCGCGCCTGCGCGGGCTCCGACACGCCGAAGCCGACGATCACGGGCTTCTTGACCAGGCGGCGCACCCGCGAAATCCGGGCGGCGAGCCCGCCGGCGACGCCCGCCCGCGCGCCGGTCACGCCCTCGCGGGAGACGTAGTAGACGATCGAGCCGGACGATTTGCCGATGAGCCTGATCCGGTCGTCCGTGGTCGTCGGCGAGACGAGCAGCACGAGCTCGACGCCGCGCCGCGACAACGCGCGTGAAAGCGGCGACGACTCCTCGGCGGATAAATCGACGGCGAGCACGCCGTCGACGCCCGACTCTCCGCAGGCGTCGGCGAAGCGCTCGACGCCCAGCCGCAGCACGGGGTTCAAATAAGTGAAGAGCACGATCGGCGTCGAAAGCCCCTCGCGGCGGAGCTCGGCGACGAGAAGCAAGACCTTGCGCAGCGTCGTGTTCTTGCGCAGCGCGCGCGCCGCGGCGGCCTGGATCACGGGGCCGTCGGCGACGGGATCCGAGAACGGCACGCCGAGCTCGATGACGTCGGCGCCCGCCGCGGACAGGGCTTTCACGCGCGCGGCCGTCTGCGAAAGCGAGGGGTCGCCTGCCGTGATGAACGGCACGAAGGCGCAGCGGCCCTCGCGCTCGAGCGCCCGGTCGAGCCTCATGAAAGAGACGCCATGTCCTTGTCGCCGCGGCCCGAGAGGTTCATCAGGACGGTCTTGCCGCGCAAGGACTTCGCCTCGCGCTTGATCCAAGCCAAGGCGTGCGAGCTCTCGAGCGCGGGCAAGATGCCTTCCGCGCGGCAGAGCGCGCGAAACGCGGCGAGAGCCTCGACGTCGGTCGCCGACGAATACTCGGCGCGCTTGAGACGGCGCAGCTCGGCGTGCGCCGGCCCGACGGCCGGATAATCCAAGCCCGCCGAGACGCTGTGCGTCGGCAGGACTTGACCGTGCTCGTCTTGGAGAAGGTAGGTGTAGGTGCCGTGCAACACGCCGGGCCGCCCGCCGCTGAAGCGGGCGGCGTGCTTCCCGGACTTGACGCCGAGCCCGCCGGCTTCGACGCCGACGAGCCGCACGCTCCTATCGTCGATGAAAGCGCGAAAGATGCCGATCGAGTTCGAGCCGCCGCCGACGCAGGCGACGACGGCGTGAGGCAAGCGGCCCGCGGCGGCGAGCGTCTGGCGGCGCGCCTCGCGGCCGATCACGGACTGGAAATCGGCGACGATCGTCGGAAACGGATGCGGCCCGAGCGCCGAGCCGAGCACGTAGTGCGTGTCGGCGCTTTCGGCGGACCACACGCGCAGCGCCTCGCTCGTCGCGTCCTTGAGCGTCCGGGAGCCCGCCTCGACGGCCATGACTTGGGCGCCCAACAGGCGCATGCGCGCCACGTTCGGCGCCTGGCGGCGCATGTCCTCGGTGCCCATGAAGACGCGGCAAGACAACCCGTAGCGCGCCGCCGCCGCCGCCGTCGCCACGCCGTGCTGGCCCGCGCCGGTCTCGGCGATGACCCGCGTCTTGCCCATGCGCCGCGCGAGCAGGACCTGGCCGACGGTGTTGTTGATCTTGTGGGCGCCGGTGTGCGCGAGGTCCTCGCGCTTGAGAAAGAGCCGGAGCTTGAGCTCGCGCGAGAGGTTGCCGGCGTAGGTCAGGGCCGTCGGCCGGCCGACGAAGTCCTTGAGCTCGCGCGAAAGCTCGGCGCGGAAGGCGGGATCGCTCCGGGCGTCGGCATAGGCCGCCTCGAGCCGCCGCAGCGGCTCGACGAGGGTCTCGGGGACAAAACGGCCCCCAAAGGGTCCGAAATACCCCTTTTTCACGCAGTCATTATATAATTGTCGCCATGCGCGCCGCCCTGGCAATCGTCCTCGTCGCGACCGCCTCGTTCGCCGCTCCGACGAAGATCGGCGACTCGGCGGTGTTTAATCCGCTCATGGGCTCGACGAGCCTGCTGCGAGAGGCGTGCGACAAGGAGGCCGGGGACGCGCTCAAGGCTTGCCTCATCCGCTTCATGAAAGGCGTCCGCCCCGAGGCGGTCGCGTTCACCCAGGCGCTCGACGAACCCGGCTTCTTGCGCGAGTTCATTCCGGGAAGCAAGCTCGACCTCGGCCGCGTGCATTTCCCGTGGCGCGCCAACTTCAACGACACCGTCTATTTCTTGAACGGCGAGCCGCCGCTGCTCGACGCCTACGGCGCCGAGACGCTCGCGAAGCTCAAGCTTTCCGGGGACGGAATCCTCTTCCCCGACGGCTACGCGCTGCCGGAACGCGCGAAGACGTTCACGGGCATCCGCTACGTCTCCGACGTCTCGGTGCGCAAATGCCGCGCCTGCGCGGAGATCTCCGTCGCCAAGGTGGCCTGGGACTTCGCCGACAACGACAAATACCTCGGCGCGAAGATTCTATCGATCGAACCTTCGGACGCCCCGGCGGGCCCGCAGCCCGTATCGTCGAGGCCCGCCCACTGATCCAAAACAGTTCGTTGCTTTAAAGCAACGAACTGTTTTGGATAGGTCAAAGACTCCCGGCGGCGGCGAAGAACGCGCGCAGCTTCTCTGCGTCTTTAAAGCCAAGGGTCGATTCGACGCCGGACGCCACGTCGACGCCGTCGCAGCCGGAGGCCTCGATCGCGCGCGCGACGTTCTCCGGCGTCAGCCCGCCCGCGACGAGCACGAGGCCTTTGAGCCCGGCCGCCGCCTTCCACGCGGCCTCGATCTCGGCCTGAGAAGGCTTCTTTCCCGCCTTTCGGTCGCCCTTCGCGCGCTTGGGCTCGACGAGCAAAGCCGCCGCGCCGGCCGGTGCGGCCTCTCCCGGCGCGAGCACGGCGATCGAGGAAAGCCCGGCCGCCTTGGCGAGCTCGCCCGAAGGCAGCTGCACCATGTCGAGCCGCAGGACCTCGGCCGCGCGCGCGATCTCCTCGGCCGTGTTGCCCTCGAAGACGCCGACGGCGAGCGCCGGCCACGCGATCTTCTCGCGCACGGCCTTCGCTTGATCAAGCGCCAGCTTGCGCGGGCTGTGCCCGGCGAAGATCAGGCCGCAGGCCCAGGCCCCGAGCTCGCAGGAAAGCGCGGCGTCTTGAGGCCGCGTCAGGCCGCAGACTTTCACCTTCACGAGAGCAGCTCCTGGAGCGCCGCGCCGGGGTCGGGCCGCTTCATCAGGCTCGTCCCGATCAAAAATCCCCGGTACCCGAGCGCGGAAAGCTCGTCCAAGTCCCCGCGCGTCTTGAGTCCGCTCTCCGCGATCAAGAGCGCGCCGCGCCCGAGCGGCGCGAGGCGGCGCGCGACGCCGAGGTCGGTCTTCAAAGTCTTGAGGTCGCGGCTGTTGACGCCGATGAGCGCCGCGCCGCAGGCCTTGGCCGCCTCCATCTCCTTTTCGTCGTGGACCTCGACGAGCACGGACAGCCCGAGGGCGCGCGCGCGCTCCTGGAGAGCCGCCAGCGCCGGCCCGACGAGCGCGGCGATCAGCAGCACGCAGTCCGCCCCGAGCGAGCGCGCGAGCTCGAACTGATACGGGTCGAAGAAAAAGTCCTTCATGAGCAGGAAAGCTTCCGGGTGCGCGCGCCTGATCGCCGCGAGGTATTCGAAGTCGCCCGCGAAGAAGTTGCGCTCGGTGAGCACCGAGAGCGCGGCCGCGGCCGCCGATAGATAACCGCCCGCGACGGCGACCGCGTCTTGAGCCGTCGGCCGCTCGCGCAGAAGGCCCTCGGAGGGCGAGGCGAATTTCACCTCGGCGATCACGCGCGGGCCCTTCCCGTCGAACGCCTTCGCGAAGTCGGCGGGAGCGCGAGCATAAAGCTCGCCCGCGCGAAGGGCTTCGACGGGATGCGCGCGCTTGTGCTTCTCGAGCCGTTTCTCGACGTGCTTGGCGACGCGCGTCAGGACGTCGGCGCCGCTCTCAGCGCTCATGCGACAGGCGGCGCAGCAGCGCGAGCGCGCCGAGCGCGCGTCCGGAGTCGACCGACTCGGCCGCGGCCTCGAGCCCGTCCTTGAGATCGCCCGTGATCCCCGCCGCGACGAGCGCGGCCGCGGCGTTGAGCAGGGCGATGTCGCGCGGCGCGCCTTTTTCGCCCCTGAGGATCGACTCGACGATCCGCGCGTTCTTCTTGGCGTCCCCGCCCAACAGCTCGCCTTTCCGGGCGGGTTTGAGCTTGAGCCGCGCGGGGTCGAGCTCGTAGGTCTTCACTATCCCGCCGCGCACCTCGGCGACGACGGCGCGCGCGTTGAGCGAAAGCTCGTCCATCCCGTCCCTCGAGCTGACGACGAGGGCCCGCTCGCTGCCGAGCCGCGCCAGCGCGGCCGCCACCGAAGGCACGAGAGAAGTCGCATAGACGCCCAAGAGCTGGCGCGTCGCTCCCGCGGGATTGGACAACGGCCCCAGCAGATTGAAGACGGTCCGCGCGGCGAGCTCCTTGCGCACCGGCGCGGCGTGGCGCATCGCCGGATGGAGCGCGGGCGCGAACAAGAAGCCGATGCCCGCCTCGTCGACGCAGCGCGCCACGGCCGCGGGCGCCGCGGCGGTGAAAACGCCGAGCGCCTCGAGGACGTCGGCCGAGCCGCACTTCGACGACACCGAGCGGTTGCCGTGCTTGGCCACGGCCGCGCCGGCGCCCGCGGCGATGAAAGCGACGGTGGTCGATACGTTGAACGTGCCGGACGAGTCTCCGCCCGTGCCGCAGGTGTCGAGCAGCGGCCGGCGCTTGATCTTGACCTTCGTCGCGCGGGCGCGCATGGCCTCGGCGAAGCCCACGAGCTCGTCGACCGTCTCGCCGCGCACGCGCAAGGCGGCGAGAAAAGCCCCCATCTGCGCGTGGCTCGCCTTGCCGGACATGATGAGATCCATCGCCTGCCGGGCTTGCCGGCGCGACAGATCCCGTCCGTCGAGCAGGATTCTCAGGTGAACGGAAATCATGGGCGGTGAGTCAGTATCCAATATTTTCAGCTCGCCGGCAGGACGAGCCGGAAGACGCAGCCGCCCTTGGGCGCGTCGCCGCCCTCGGCTACGCCGCCGTGGGCCTCGGCGATCTTCTTGGCCATCGCCAGGCCGAGGCCGAGGCCGCGCGGCTTGGTCGTGCCGAAAGGCTGAAAGAGCAGCGGCTTGGCCTCGGGCTTGAGGCCGGGGCCGGTGTCCGCGACCTCGACGACGACCTTCGACTTCTCTCTTCTGGAAGAAACGGTCAGCGTCCCGTCCTCGCCCATCGCCTCGATCGCGTTTTCGACGAGGCGGCGCAGCGCGTCGGAAAGGAGCTTCTCGTCGGCCACGACGTCGCCGGCGTCCTTCGCGAGAGCCTTCTTGAGCTTGATCTTATCCGGCAGCGCCGTCGCCGCCAGCCGCGCCTCGACGACGGGGTTGATCGGAAGAGCGGAGCCTTTGATCTCCAGCGGCCGGGAATAGGCCAGAATATCGGCGATCAAGCCGTCGGCGCGGCCGATCTCGCTGACGACGATGCCCAGGTGCTTCTCGACCTTGGGATCCAAGCGTCCATCTTGGCCGAGCTTGGTCTTGAGGAAATACGCGGAGTTGTTGATGACCGCCAGAGGATTGCGCAGCTCGTGGCCGACGACGGAAGCGATCCGCCGGATGAGACCCATCTGGTCCTTATCGAGAGCCATACTCCTCCAGGAAGTTCTTGACCATGCGCGCGCCTTCGGGCGTCATGATCGACTCGGGGTGGAACTGCACGCCTTCGACGGGATGCTCGCGGTGGCGCAGCGCCATGATCTCGCCGCCCGGCACGGCCCGCGCCGTCACATAAAGCGCGTCGGAAAACGACGATTCCTCGGCGACGAGGCTGTGGTAGCGCATGACCTCGATCGACTTAGGAAGCCCGCGAAACAACCCTCGCCCGTCGTGGCGGACCTCGCAGGTCTTGCCGTGCATGAGCTTGCGCGCGCGCGCGACGCGGCCGCCGTAGGCCATGGCGATCGCTTGATGACCCAGGCAGACGCCGAGGGTCGGCACGCGCGGCGAGAGCTTGCGGATCACGTCGAGGGTCACGCCCGCGTCCTCGGGCCTGCCGGGGCCGGGCGAGAGGATGATCCGCGACGGCTTGAGCCGCTCGATCTGCGCGAGCGTCAGCGCGTCGTTGCGCGCGACCTTGCACGAAGCGCCGAGCGAGCGCACGGCTTGATAGAGGTTGTAAGTGAACGAGTCGTAGTTGTCGATGAGGAGGATCATGCCGAGGCCAGCGCGCGGCGCAGGCCCGCGAGCTTGTTCAAGACTTCTTGATACTCGGCAGCGGGGCGCGAGTCGGCGACGATCCCCGCCCCCGCCTGAAGCCGAGCGCGCCCTTTGTAGAGCTCGAGCGAGCGGATCGCGATGCACGAGTCGACGTTCCCCGTGAGGTCGCGCTGAAAAAACGCCCCCGCGTAAAAGCCCCGCGGCTTGGGCTCGAGGCCCGCCAAGAGCTCCATCGCCCGGACCTTCGGCGCTCCCGAGACCGTGCCCGCGGGGAAAGACGCGGCGAGCGCGTCCCACGGGGACTTGCCGCGCTCGAGGCGGCCCTCGACCTCGCTGACGAGATGCATCACGTGCGAGAACCGCCGCAGGCGCATGAGCTGCGTCACCTTGACGCTTCCCGGACGGCACACGCGGCCCAAGTCGTTGCGCGCCAGATCGACGAGCATCAGGTGCTCGGCCCGCTCCTTGGGGCTTTGCAGCAGCTGGCGCTCGAACTTCTTGTCCAAGGCGGGCGTCTCGCCGCGCGGCCGCGTGCCCGCGATCGGGTAGTTGCGGGCCAAGCCGTCTTTGACCTGCACGAGCCGCTCGGGCGAGGCGCCCAGGAACGCCCGTTCGCCGTCCTTATAAAGGAACAGGTACGGCGAGGCCGGGCTCGACCGGCGCAGCGCCGAAAACAGGCGCCACGGCCCGGCCGCGCAGGGCGCCTCGAAGCGCTCGGAGAGCACGCCCTGGAAGATGTCGCCGGCGCGGATGCGCTCCTTGAGCGCGCGCACGCCGCGCTCGAAGCCGGCCCGGCCCAAGCCCGCGGGCTTGGGCTCGAGACCGGCCCCGCGCCCGGCGGCGGGCTCGAGCGGGCTTTCGGCCAAGGCGCGTTCGGCGAGCGCGGCCGAGCGCGCGGCTTTCCCGAGCGGCTCGATCGAGCAGAGCTCGGCGCGCCCCGCCTGCCAGCGCAAGATCCACGGGAAGATCATCGCCGAGGCCTCCTCGTCTTGCGCGGAGATCGGCAGCTTCTCCAAGTGGCGCGCCATCTCGTAAGAGAGCAGCCCGAAAGCGCCGGTCATCCACGGGGCGGCGCGTCCCGAAAGCCGGAACTCGGAGAGCCGCCGCCCGAGAGCCTCGAAGGGATTGCCGCGCAGCTCGAGGCGCCGGCGGCCGGACTCGCGGAAGGCCCGGCCGCGCGAGACGCGCAGGACCTCCATAGGGCCGGCCGCGAGGTAGCGGGCGTCCTCGGTCTCGAGGGCGAAGCCTTGCGTCGCGCGCGCGGCGTCGAGCAGGCGGCGCAGCGCCGCGCCGGGCTCGAACTCCGGGCAGCGCCACGAGAACGCGCGCGCCGCGTAGGGCCTCATGACGGGACATTTTATATGATTCGCCTCGAAAATCGGAAATTTGTAGACTCGTGACCATGAACTCCGTCGGCTTCGGCGCCGCGTTCGTGGCAGGATTGGCGTCCTTTCTTTCGCCCTGCGTCCTGCCGCTCGTGCCCGGCTACATCTCTTATCTCTCGGGGATGTCCCTCGAAGAGCTCTCGCGCGGCGCGGCGCGGCGCGAGGTCGCGCGCGACGCGGGCTTGGGCTCGCTGTTTTTCGTGCTCGGCTTCTCGCTCGTCTTCACGGCGCTCGGGGCCTCCGCCTCGGCGATCGGCCACCTCCTGGCCGCGAACATGCATTGGCTGACGCGCGCGGCGGGCCTCTTGATCGTGGCCTTCGGCGTGCACACGTCGGGCCTGTTCACGATCAAGTGGCTCTACTACGAGCGCCGCTACTCCACGTCCGGCTTCGGCCCGGGCTTCGTCGGCGCGTTCCTGATGGGCCTGGCGTTCGCGTTCGGCTGGACGCCGTGCATCGGCCCGATCCTCGCCTCGATCCTCGCCGTCGCGGCGACGCAGCAGACGGTTCGCCAGGGGATGCTGCTCCTGGTCGTCTATTCGCTCGGGCTCGGCGTGCCGTTTATCGTGACGGGGTTCGGCCTTAATACTTTCCTCGCGTTCTTCGCGCGCTACAAGCGCCACATCGTCTGGGGCGAGCGCGTGACGGGCGTGCTGCTCATCGCGATCGGCTTACTCGTGTTCTTCGGCCGCCTGACGATGATCATCCGCTATCTCCCGCAATCGCTGTTCCGGTTCGCGCTATGACGAGAAAAGCGAAGCGCCGCTGGCTGATCGGCCTGGCCGTCGTCCTCGGCGGCGCCGTCCTCTTCTGGTTCTTGTCCGCCCCGGCTCCCGAGGACTCGGAGAAGATCCCGGACGTCGCGCCCGCGCTCTCGATGCCGGGCTTGGACGGCAAGGCCGTCGCGCTGGCGGACTTCCGCGGCAAGGTCGTCTTGCTCGACTTCTGGGCCACGTGGTGCGAGCCCTGCGTCGAGGAGCTGCCCGATCTCGTCGCGCTGCAGAAAAAATACAAGGCCCGGGGCTTCACCGTCGTGGGCGTCGCCGCGGACCTGCAGGGCGCCAAGGTCGTGGCGCCCTTCGCGCGCGCCCATGGCATCAACTACCCGGTGCTCATATCGGGAGGCGACGTTCCCGAATCCTATCCGGTCCCCGGTTTTCCTACAGCCTTCTTGATCGGCAAGGACGGCAAGATCGCCGCGCGCTACCTCGGCGGGCAGACGGCCGACGACTTCGGCCGCGACATCGAGGCGGCGCTTGCGCGCTAGCCGGCTCGCGGCGGCGCCTTTCGCGCTGCTGCTCTGCTCCACGGCGCTCGCGGAGCCCGACGTATTCCCCCGCTCCGGACAGCTCTTCGCGCCGATGCTCGCCGCCCCGCGCGAGACGCAGCTGTCCGTCGGCTATTACCGCCTCAAAGGTCAGGACAGCGCGGACGTCGCGCTCGGCCACAGCTGGGGCATGGCGCGCTGGAATTTCGGGGACGGCGACCGCCTCAACCTCCAGTGGGACATCGACGCGATGGCCTTCTCGCGCTTCAAGCTCGACGGCTCGGTCAACGAGTTCCAAACGGTGGACTTCTTCGGCGCGCTGCCCTTCGAGGCGCGCTACGGCGACGCCTCCGGCCGCCTCGCGCTCTTCCACCAAAGCTCGCACTTGGGCGACGACTACATCCGGCGCACCGGCGAGACGGGCTTTCGCTACTCGATCGACGGGCTGCGCGGCGCGCTCGCCTACGACGTCTTCAAGTGGCTGCGCGGCTACGTCGACGGGACTTATCTGCTCCACACGGTGCCCGCGCCGCAGCGCGGCGCCTTTGGCTTCGGCGCCGAGCTGCGCAGCCTGCCGCTGTTTCACATCAACACCGACCTGCCGGTCACCTACTATCTGGGCTGGGACCTCCAGTCGCACGCGCAAGTCCGTTGGAACATCGACTCGAGCGTCCAGACCGGCCTGCGCCTGCGCTTTCGCGACGAGGCGCGCTCGATGCGCCTGTTCTGGGAGTACTTCGACGGGCACTCGCCCTACGGCGAGTTCTATTTCGCGCGCGAGCACTACTCCGAGCTCGGCCTGGCCTTCGATTTCTAAAACGTCCTAATCTGCTAGAATACCGTCGACGATGCCCGCCGAGACGCTTCCCGACACTCCCGTCATGCGGCAGTACCAGGACCTCCGCCGCGAGCACCCGGGCGCCATTCTTTTTTTCCGCCTCGGCGACTTCTACGAGCTGTTCGCCGAGGACGCGCGCACGGCGGCGCCGCTCTTGGGCCTCGTGCTCACCTCGCGCCAGGGCACGCCGATGTGCGGCGTGCCCTACCACAGCAGCCAGAACTACATCGGCAAGCTCCTGCGCGCCGGCCACAAGATCGCCATCGCCGAGCAGACGGAAGAAGCCTCGAAGACCAAGAAGCTCGTGCGCCGCGAGGTGGTCCGGGTGATCACGCCCGGCACGATCGTCGAGGACGAGCTCCTGGAGCCCACCGCCTCCAATTTCCTCGTCGCCGTCGAGCTCGACATCGTCGGCTGGGGCGCGGCGTGCGTCGACGCGTCGACCGGGGAATTCTGGGCCACGCAGGCCTTGAACGATCGCGATCAGCGCAAGCTCTTCGATCTTCTCGCGCGCCTGCGCCCGGCCGAGGTCATCGTCTCCGAGGCCGCGGCCGCGCAGCTCAAGCTCCGCGAGGTCCTTTCCGCGCGCGCTTGCGTCACGCTGATCGACGAAGCCGCCAACGACGGCGTCCGGCCCGCCTGGGCTCAAGGCGCTTCTTGGGCCAATCACAATCTCGCCTTGAAGGCCGCGCTCAAGTGCCGCCGCTACGTCGGCGCGGCGCGCGTCCACGTCAAGGAGCCGCCCGCGCCCGTCTATCGGGAAGCCGCCGCCGAGATGAGCTTGGACGAGACCGCGATCAGGACTCTGGAGATCGTCGAAGCCTCGTCCGGCGACCGGCGCCACAGCCTCTGGGGTCTCTTGGACTGCTGCCGCACGCCGATGGGCAGCCGCAAGCTCAAATCGTGGCTGCTGCACCCGTCGACCGATCTTTCGGAGATCACGCTGCGCCAAAACTGCGTCGAGGACCTCTTCGCCAAGCCCGAGGCGCGGGAGTCGGTCGGCGGCATCCTGCGGGAGTTCTCGGATCTGCCGCGCGCGGTCTCCCGCCTCTCCACGAGACAGGCAGGTCCTAGAGATCTGGCGGCGCTGCGCGACTCGCTCAACGTCCTTCCGAGACTCTCCCAATTCCTGACCGAGGCGCGCTTCTGCGAGGGCCTCGCCGTCATCGCCGGCCACGTCCGCGACGCGGCCGCCTCCCTTTCGAGGTGCGCCCAGTCGCTCGACTCGGCGTTGACCGAGCGCCCTCCGCTGCGGCTTTCCGACGGCCAGCTCATCAAACAGGGCTTCAACAAGGAGCTCGACGAGCTGCGGCGCTTGAAGACCGACGCGCGCTCCGTCCTCGAAGAGCTCGAGGAGCGCGAGCGCAAGGAGACCGGCATCTCCTCGCTCAAGGCGGGCTATAACTCCGTCTTCGGCTACTACATCGAGGTCACCAAGACCCACTCGGCCAAGGTCCCGGCGCGCTTTTCGCGCAAGCAGACGCTGACCAACGCCGAGCGCTACATCACCCCCGAGCTCAAGGAGCTCGAGGCGCGCATCCTCGGCGCCGAGGACAAGATTCTGCGCCTGGAAGCCCGCCTCTTCGAGGACGTGCGGGAAGGCGTCCTGCGCGACCACGACGCGCTGCTGCGCTTGGCGGCCCTCGTCGCCGAGCTCGACGTCTACTACGCGCTCGCGCAAAGCGCCGCCGCTTTCGATTTCGTCAAGCCCGCCGTCGACCTCTCGCACGATCTCGAAATCGTCGAGGGCCGCCATCCGGTCTTGTCCGCGCTGCTGCCTTCGGGGCAGTTCGTGCCGAACTCGACGCGCTTGAACGCCTGCGACCCGCAGATCATGGTCTTGACCGGGCCCAACATGTCCGGCAAGTCGACCTACTTGCGCCAAAACGCCTTGATCGCGCTGCTCGCGCAGGCCGGCTCGTTCGTGCCCGCCAAATCCGCGAAGGTCGGCGTCGTCGACAAGATCCTGACCCGCATCGGCGCGCAAGACGCGCTCGCGCAGGGCCAGTCGACGTTCATGGTCGAGATGAAGGAGACCTCGCACATCCTGCGCTCGGCGACGCCCCGCTCGCTCCTGATCTTGGACGAGGTCGGGCGCGGCACCTCCACCTTCGACGGCATCTCGATCGCCTGGGCCGTGCTCGAGCATCTGCATTCCGCGTACAAGCAGTCCGAGGAAGCCCGCGGGCCGCGCGTGCTCTTCGCGACGCACTATTTCGAACTGACCGAGCTCGCGCGGCGGCTGCCAGGCGTCGTCAACGCCAACGTCGAGGCCAAGGAATGGACGACGTCCGACGGCCGGACCGAGGTCGTGTTCCTGCACAAGATCTCAGACGGGCCCGCGGACCGCTCCTACGGCATCCACGTCGCCGCGCTCGCAGGCCTGCCCGCGGGCGTGCTCGCGCGCGCGGGAGAGATATTATCGAACCTCGAGAACGAGTCGGCCTCGGGGCGCATCGCGGGAGTCGCCCCCCAGGGCAGCTCCGCTCCCGAGCTGCCGCTTTTCTCCGAGCATCCGGCCCTCGAAGC
Organism: uncultured Elusimicrobia bacterium; assembly: GCA_964600165.1. Lineage (GTDB taxonomy): Bacteria > Elusimicrobiota > Elusimicrobia > UBA1565 > UBA9628 > CAZRIP01. The sequence continues at coordinate 17,311 of CAZRIP010000073.1, forward strand.
GCTGCGGCTCCTCAACCCGGACGAGATGACGCCGCTGGAAGCGATCGCGGCGCTCTCGGCGCTCAAAAAGAAGCTCTAGTCCCGTGCCTAAGATCAAGGTCCTGGCCCCCGGCGTCGACAGCCGCATCGCGGCGGGCGAGGTCGTGGAACGGCCGTCTTCTCTCCTGAAGGAATTGCTCGAGAACTCCCTCGACTCGGGCGCTTCCCGCGTCGACGTCGAGGTCAAGGGCGCCGGCAAGGAGCTCCTGCGCCTGCGCGACGACGGCTGCGGCATGGACAAAGACGACCTCGCGCTTTCCCTCGAGCGCCACGCCACGAGCAAGCTCGTCGAGCTCGAGGATCTCGGGCGGCTCAAGACCTTCGGTTTTCGCGGCGAGGCGCTCTACGCGATCGCGGCCGTCAGCAAGCTTTCGATCACGAGCGCCGTGCGCGGCGCCAAATCGGGCTGGACGGTGGCGGCGACGGCCGGCAAGATCAAGGAGACTTCGCCTTCCCCCGCCGTGCCCGGCACGACCGTCGAGGTCCGGGACCTTTTCTTCAACACGCCGGCGCGGCTCAAGTTCCTCAAATCCGACGCGTTCGAGAAAGGGCGCCTCGTCGCCGCGCTCGAGGAAGCGGCGCTCGCCAACCCCGAGACGCGCTTCACTTACAAGTCCGAAGGCCGGCAGCATCTGAGCTTCGAGCCGGAGGCGGGAGCCCTCGAAAAAAATCTCCTGGCGCGGGCCCGCGCCGTGCTCGGCAAGGAGCTGGCCGACGGCCTCTTGACCGTGACGGCGGACCGGCCGGGCTTCAAGCTCACGCTGTTCATCTCGCCATCAAACAACCTCTCGCCGACGCGCGGCTTCCAGTACTGGTTCGTCAACCGCCGCCCCGTCGAGGCGCGCATCCTGCAGCAGGCGCTCTACCGCGGCTACGGCGACTACCGTCCGAAGGACCGCCACCCGGTCTGCGTCGGCCACTTGGAGCTCTCGCCCGACGCCTTCGACGTGAACGTCCATCCCGGCAAGCGCGAGATCCGTTTCATCAAGGACCGCGACGTCTTCGAGTTGGTCAGCGGCTTGGTCGCGTCGGTCTTGGCCAAGGCGAAGACTCCGATGCCGCTCACGCCCGCGCCGAGGGCCGATTCCTCGGTGCAAGAGCCGATCCCCGCCTATTACCTCGGCGGGCGCTCGTTCTTCCCCGAGGAGCCGGCGTTCGCGTTGAAGTCGCGCCCGGCCGAGACGCTGACCCGCCCCGAGGGCGCGCCCGCGTGGTTCACGCCGCCGTACCGCTACTTGGGCCAGATCGAGCGCAGTTGGCTCGTCTTCGAGGCCGACGGCGGGCTCTTCGTCTTGGACCAGCACGCCGCCGCCGAGCGCGTCCTCTTCGAAAGATTTTTAAAGCAGCTCGAGGCCGGCAAGCCCGCGACGCAGAAGCTGATGCTGCCCCTTCAGCTCGAGCTGCCCGCGTCCGCCGTGCAGAAGGTCCTTTCGCGCAAGAAGAGGTTGGACGAGCTCGGCTTTTCCGTCGAGCCCTTCGGCAAGACGGGCTTGAACGTGCTTTCGGTCCCCGCGCTCTTCCACGAGCATCATGAGCTCAAGGAAATGGTCCACGGCCTCCTTGAGTCGATCGAGGACGAGAGCGGCGCCGCGCGCGACGCGCGCAAGCACGCCGTCGCGACGATCGCCTGCAAGGCCGCGGTCAAGGCTCACGACGCGCTCGGCGAGCGCGAGGCGCTCAAGCTCCTCGAGGACCTCAAGGACTGCGAGGACGGCAGCTGCTGCCCGCACGGCCGGCGCGCGATGCTCGCGCTCGGGCGCGAGGAGCTGGCCCGGCGTTTCCAACGCCCTGGGGCTCCCCCACTGTAGGACGTTCATCATCCGCCACGTGGCGGATGATCATCGACTCTCGGCCTCGAGAGGGCCTACGGCGTAGGAGCGAGCGCCGACTTCTTCTCGGTCCAAAGCCTCAAGATCTCCATCTCGCCCTTGAAGGTGTCGAGCTCGCGCTCGTAGTCCTCGAGGAACTTGAGGTAGGCGCGGTTCTCCTCGTCGGTGCGCTTTTCCTTCGGATAGGCCTCGAAGTACTCCTGCCCGCGCTCGAGAAAAAACAGCGTCTGGGACGCGTCGAGCGCGACCTCCGAGGCGCTGTCGAGCTGCAGGTCCTTTCGGCGCGGCGCCGACGGAGGCAGCAGCTCCGCGCCCGCCGCGCGCGCGCTCAGCCAGACGGCGACGGCGAGTAGAGAAGTCATGCCGACAGTATAGCCCGAGGCCTCGCCTCGATCGGATGGCCGCCGGGTCAAAAGTGTTAGAATCGCCGCATGATGAAGTGGTGGGGTTGGGGCGACTCGAAAGTATCTTTCCCGATCGAGCACAAGCCGAACCTTTGGCCGTGGATCGAAAAAACGCTCAACGCCAAGGACCTCCCCTCGATCCCGCCCGTCGCGCGCGAGAGCGTGCGCCTGCCCGAAAAGCGGCGCAACGACGCTTTCCTGCGCGAACTCGGACGTTCATTAAAAGAATCCCAGCTTTCGGACTCCGACGACGAGCGGCTGCTCCATGCCTTCGGCAAGAGCTTTCCGGACCTCTTCAACGTGCGTCGCGGCGTCGTGCGGCGCGCGCCCGACCTCGTCGTCTATCCCGAACGCCACGACGACGTCGAGGCGATCGTGCGCCTGGCGAACGCCCACGACGTCTGCCTGATTCCTTTCGGCGGCGGCACCAACATCGTCGGAGGCGTCAACCCGCTCGACGACCGGCGCATGACGGTCACGCTCGACATGGCGCGCATGAACCGAGTCTTGTCTCTGGACGAACGGTCGAACACGGCGGTGATCGAAGCCGGCGCGCTCGGTCCGAAGCTCGAGGCCGACCTCGCGGCGCGCGGCTTTTCCCTCGGCCACTGCCCCGACTCCTTCGAGTATTCGACGCTCGGCGGCTGGATCGCCACGCGCTCGGCCGGGATGCAGTCGGACGCTTACGGCAAGATCGAGGACATGATCGTCGCCGTGCGCCTGGTGACGCCGAAAGGCACGCTCGAAACCCGGCCCGTCCCGGCGTCCTCGGCCGGCCCGGACCTCAATCGCCTGGTGGCGGGCTCCGAGGGCGTGCTCGGCGTCATCACGGAGGCGACGATGCGCGTCCATCGCCTGCCCGAGGCCCGCGACTATCGCGGCGTGCTGTTTCACAATTTCGAGGACGGCGTGCGCGCGATCGAGGATCTTATCGCCTCCGGCCGGTCCGCGAGCCTCATCCGCCTTCAAGACAGCGCCGAGACCGAGCTCGCCGCGAACATGAAGAGCCCGAAAGGCGGGCTCGAGGGCTTCATCCAGCACCAGGTCAAGCG
>CAZRIP010000074.1:0-20485 GCA_964600165.1 uncultured Elusimicrobia bacterium
AAGGAGATTAAAGGAGCGCGGCGGGGGGGCGGGGCTATCCTGTCGAGATGGGAACCCTGCTGCTGCCCCTGGCGCTTTGCGCCGCGTCGATCGCGGCGGCGCAGCCGCAGCCCACCGAGACCAAGCCCGCCGAGACGCCGCAGGAGCTCGCCGCGCAGATCCGCAAGGTCACCGACTATCTGCTCGAGGCGCAGCGGTGGAAGAAGAACGCCGCGTCGGGCAAGACCGCCACGGCGCGGCGCGAGCGGGCCGCCGACGCCGCGGCCGCCTATCGCTCGCAGCGCGAGCTGCTCCAGGAGCTGTTGAGCCGCATGGAGCTCTGGGCCTACATCGCCGACGACATCGACCACGACAAGCCGGCCTTGACCGAAAAGGACGTCCAAACGCTGCGTCAAAGGGACCTCGACGCGCTGAGCTCCCTGCGCGACCAGCCGCGCGCGTCGACCGCGCCCGTCAAGAAGCCCTAGCTAACGTCCCCCGAGGCCGAACGGGGCCGCCGAGGCCAAGACCGCGTCGCTGCCTCCCGCCAGCTGGACCGCGCTCGGCATGCCGCCGCCTTGGGCGTTCGACGGAGGGCAGATGTCGACGTGGCACAGCCGCTTGGACGCGCGGGCCAGGGCCTGGCGCACGCGCTCGGTCCCGCGCGCGCCGGCCGCGATCACCAGCGCGGCCAAGCCGGAAAGGTGCGGCGTGGCCATCGACGTGCCGGACAGGGTCTTGTAGCCGCCTCCGGGCCACGTCGACTCGATGCCGACGCCGGGGGCCGTGAACGCGACCTCCGGTCCGCGGCTCGAGAAGTCGGCGATGTTGTCGTCCTGGTCGCTGGCGGCGACGGCGATCGCCTCCGGATAGCGGCCGGGATAGCCGACGGTGTCGCCGCCGTTGCCCGCTCCCGAGTTTCCGGCCGCGGCGACGACCGTGACGCCCCGGTCGTAGGCCGCCTTGACCGCCTTCTGCAGCGTCGGGCTTCCTTTCGGGCTGCCGAGGGACATGCTGATGATGTCCACTCCGCTCTGCGCGGCCCAGTTGATGCCGCGCACGACGTCGGAGAGCGCGCCGCCGCCGTCCTTGTCGAGGACCTTGACCGGGATGAGCGTCGCCATCGGCGCGACGCCGTAGACGAGCTTGCCGTCGGGCGCGGCTTGGCCCTTGCCGCCGATCGTGCCGGCGACGTGCGTGCCGTGGCCGTTGTCGTCGTCCGGCGCCGATTCTTCGTCTAAGGCGTTGAAGCCCGCGCTCGCGTCGCACTGCAGGTCGGGATGGCCGCAGTCGATGCCGGTGTCGACGACGGCGACCTTGACGCCCGCGCCCATCGTCGCCGGGTCGCGGCGGTTCCAGGCCTTCGGCGCGCCGACGCGCTCGATGCCCCACGGGACGGCCGGCTGCGCCGACGGCGCCGGCGCGCGCGGCGCCAAGCTCACGGACTTCGTGAAAGCGCGCGCGCTCGAGAAGGCGCTCTCCAGCGAAGGCTGGTCGCTCTTGATCCAGTTGGCGTAAAAGTCCTCCTCCACGCCCTCGACGTCGTCGCCGGCCGCCGCCTGGGAGTCGGCCGAGTCCAGCCGCGCGCCGGCGTCCGGCACGGCCACCACGATATTAAGGAACGAGAAGTCCTCGACCTCGCGCAGCCCCATCCGGACGCAGGCCTGCTGCCGCTCGTACGCCGACGTGCCCATTTTGAAGACGAGGACGTAGCGCTTCGGCTTGGGCTTGGCGCCCTGGCCTCGGGCCTGCGACGGGGCGGACAGAGCCAGCGTGAACATCGCGGCGGCGAGAACGACGGACAAACGGCGGTTGGGGCTCGGCATGGGTCGGGACCTCGCTCGGGGTTTTATCGGGATCTAGTCTGAAGGGCCTATTCCCGATGCAGGTAGGATGGCCCGAAAGGGCCCAGAACGGCAGGGTCGCCGGGCCCACCGGAAATTAGGACTAAAGGCCCATGCGCGCGCGTTGTCAGCGCGGAGCAGAACTGGTATCCTCGCACGAAGCCGTGCTGCCGATCCTCTGCGTCCTTTGCACCCTCGCCGCCCCGGCCCACTCGAAGGAAAACCCTTTAGGGCAGGGGGACCGTCTTTATTTTCAGGGCGACCTGCCCGCGGCCCTCAAGGCCTACGAGTCCGCGGTCCGGCAAAGCAGCGCCTCCGCGGCCGGCTGGCTCGACGGAGCCGTCGTGCTCGACGAGCTCGGCCAACCCTTGAAAGCCATGGAGTGGTACCGCAAGGCCGCCGCGACGACGAGCGATCCCGACGCCTGGACGGCGCTCGGCTGGTCGCAATGGCGCAACCGCCGCTGGGACGACGCGCAGAGGACCTTCGACAACGTCCTCGTGCGCGCGCCGTCCGACCCTCGCGCGCTCGTGGGCGCCGCGCGCGTCGCGCTCGACTCCGACCGGGCCGAGGAGGCCCTGGCCTTTCTCAAGCGCGCGGGCCAGGCGCAGCCTCTGCTGACGCTCGTCCCCTACTATGAAGGGAAGGCCTTCGAGGCGCTCGGAAAAAACGACGAGGCCGTGGAAGCCTATCGCGCGGCCGCGGCGGGCGACTCGTATTTCATCGAGGGCAAGGACGCCCTCGGCCGGGCGCTCTTGCGCGCCCGCGGCTACAACGACGCCTGGCGGCAGTTCTCGAAGTTCCTGGACTCCGAGCCGCGCAACAAGCGAGTGCAAGCCCTGCTCGCCGAGGTCCAACCGCTGTTGACCAAGCGCCCCAGCGAGATCAGGCCCGCCGGCCTGCACCTTCCGATGCCCTACATCGTCGACTCGCCGCCGGGAGGCGCGGCCGTGCCGCTCATCCGCGTCGGCATCGGCACCAACGCTCTCGGCAAGCCGCGGGCCCGCCGGAGCGTGAGCTTCCGCGTCAGCCGCGATTTCGAGCTGCTCGACGCCGAGACGGGCCGCAGGCTCCTTTCGGGCGACGCGGACGACGGGTGGCAGATCCGTCTCAAGAAGATCAAGCGCAAGCTCAACCTCGTCGTGCTGGGCTCGGACGGCAAGACCCTGCTGCAGCGCCGGCAAGCCGTCGTCGTCCGGCCGAAGCAGGCCGACGACGGCGTCATCGTGCTCGACGACGTCGCCGCGCCGGGCTTCGGCGCCAATACGATCACTTCCGGCAAGATCCTGCGCGGCCGGCTCGAGATCGCGCCTTTCAAGGGCAACCTGCGCCTGGTCAACGTCCTCGACTTGGAAAATTACACGCACGGCGTGCTCGCCGCCGAGATGCCGATCAAGTCGCCGATCGAGGCGCTCAAGGCGCAGGCGATCATCGCGCGCAGCCACGCGCTCTTCATCAAGAAAGTGACGCGGCGCCATCGCAAGGACGGCTACGACGTCTGCGACGGCGAGCACTGCCAGATGTACGCGGGCGTGCGCGCCGAGAGCCAAAGGTCTCGCGAGGTCGTCGACGGCACGCGCGGCAGGATCGTCACTTACAAGGGGCAGGTCGCGCACGTGATCTATTCGTCGAACTGCGGCGGCTTCACGCAAAACGGGCGCGACCTGACCGGCTGGGGCGACGTGCCGTATTGGAGCGGCGTCGCCGACGCCCCGGATTCGGGGACTCGCCCCGCGTCGCCGTGGGAGCTGCGGCGCTGGCTGCTTTCGTGGCCCGGCTCGTATTGCCGGCCGTCCACCGACGTCCATCCTTCCCATTTCCGATGGACGCGCGTGATCTCTTGGCGGGACCTCGACGAGAAGGTCTCGCGCAAGCTCAAGCTCGGCCGGCTCAAGGAGCTGCGCGTGCTGCGCCGCTCGGCGGCGGGCAACGTCAACACGATCCTCGTCAAGGGGACGCGGCGCAGCGTCAAGGTCAAAGACGAGATGCAGATCCGCGGGCTGCTCGGCATGGGCTCCTTGCGCAGCACGCTCTTCGTCATGGAGCTGGAGTACGCCCCCGACGGCAAGCCCGAGACCGTCGTCTTCCACGGCGGAGGCTGGGGCCACGGCGTCGGTCTTTGCCAGTCGGGGGCGATGGGCCGGGCCGAGGCCGGAGAGGACTCTACGGCGATCATCAAGGCCTATTTCAAGGGCGTCGAGCTCGGCCAGCTCCGCTATTGAGAATTTAACAAGCATGGGCTATGCTTATCGCGCGATGAGCCGACAACGAATACTGACGGGCGCGCTCGCGGCCGGCTTCCTCGGCCTTTCCGCGTGCCAGGGAACGACGCCGCCGATCAACGGCGCGCCCGAGCAAGGCATCTCGGCCGTCGTCCTCGGCGGCAAGATCACGCTTCCGAGCGGAGAGACGTCCAACGGCAAGCTGTGGATCGACTTCGAGGGCGAGGAAGGCAAGAACGACGCCACGGTGCCCGAGGTTTACCGGCTCGTCGCGCGGCCCCAGCAGCCGCTGCTCTATCGCGTAGAGCCGGGCACGTATCATTACGCCCCGCCGCGCGGCGTCTTCGGCGGCACCGAGGCCTATTTCACCGTCACGGCCGAGGGCCGCTCGTTCCGCGTGCCGTTTCCGCGGGACATCCTGCGCCGGGCGCCGATCCGCGTCAGGTCGACCAAGATCGTCTCTCTCGGAGTGCTCGAGGCCACGTTCACGCCCGCGCTGCCCGGCCGCCAACCAACGCTGAGGGTGCGGCTCGACGACAGCGTCGGCACGCGCCGCAAGCTCATCGAGGAGCTCATCCACGCGATGATGGATCCGAACGCGGCCCCCGCCGTGCGCGAGAGCACCGTGGATTGGACGCGGGCTCTCGATCAGACCCTCGAGGAGCTGGCCGCCGAGTCCGCGCGGCCGGCGCCCTATCGGCCGGGGCCGTGACGCAGCCGCGGCGCTCCCTCTGCGTCGACCTCGGCGCGACCTGGCTCAGGCTCTACCTGACCGGCGGCCGCCGCCGCCGCTTCATCCGCCGGCGCGCCGTGCCCTGGCGCGGGCTGGCGCGCGCGCTGCGCGCCCTGCGCCTCGGGCCGCTGGACTCGCTCGTCGCCGCGCCGACGCGGGTCTATCTCAAGCGCGACCGGCTCGCGTTGGCGCGCTCCCTGCGTAGGCTCGCGCGAAAAGTGGAGGTCGTCTCCGATTTCGAGCTCGCGCATCGCCTGGCCTTCGGCGGCGGCCCCGGCGTCGTCGTCGTCGGCGGGACCGGCTCGATCGCCTTCGGCCGGAACCCTCGCGGCGGGACCGCGAGGGCGGGGGGGCTCGGTCCCTTGCTCGGCGACGAGGGGTCCGGCTTTTGGATCGGCAAGCGCGCGTTGAACGAGCCGAGGCTCTCGCGGCGCTTCCCGAAGGGCCTCGCGCTGCGGCTCGCGCACGACCCGGAGCAGGTGCGCGCCGTGGCCGCGCTGGCGCCCCGAGTCCTCAAATGGGCCGCGGAGGGCGACGCCGCGGCGAAGAAGATCCGCGAGGAAGCCGCCGAGGCGTTGGCCGACATCGGCCTCGAATGCGCGAGGGCTCTCTCTCTCTCCGGCCCGCTTGCCGTTCACGGCAGCGTGTTCAAGGATCGCGGGTTGCGGCGCGACTTCGAGCGCGCGTTAAGGCGATAGCGCGACTTTCAACAAACATTTCAAATCAGTGCCTGGCACCGCTGTCAACTGCTGTTGCCGCGCCTTTCTCGTAAACGCTAGAATCCAGTCATGAAGATCGCTCTCGGCTGCGACCACGCCGGCTACCCGCTCAAAACGCAGATCCACGAGCTCCTCGAGAAATGGGGGCATTCCGTGCTCAACGTGGGCGTCGACTCGGACGAGCCCGCCGATTACCCCGACTACACGCGCAAGGTGGCCGAGGCCGTCGTCTCCGGCGAGGCCGAGCGCGGCGTCATGATCTGCGGCAGCGGCGTCGGCGCCTGCGTCGCCGCGAACAAGTTCCCCGGCGCGCGCGCCGGGCTTTGCCACGACACGTTTTCCGCCAGACAAGGAGTCGAGGACGACGACGTCAACCTGCTCTGCATGGGCGCGCGCGTCATCGGCAGCGAGGTCGCGAGCGAGGTCTTGAAGGCGTTTCTCGCCGCCAAGTTCTCGAACCTCGAGCGCCACCTGCGCCGCCGGAACAAAGTCATCGCGATGGAGAAAGAGTTCTCGAAAGCCAAATGACCAACAAAGCCAATCCGCTTCAAGAGCTGCACCGCTTCGGCGTGAGCGTCTGGTACGATTTCGTCAGCCGCGACCTGCTCAACTCCGGGGCGCTCGCGCGCCTGATCAAGAACGACGGCCTGCGCGGCCTGACGTCGAACCCGACGATCTTCGAGAAGGCGATCGGCACGACGCACGACTACGACGAGGAGATCCGCGAGCTCGCGCACGGAGGCGCAGCTCCCGCCGCGATCTTCGAGTCGCTGGCCATCGACGACCTGCGCGCCGCGGCCGACCTCTTCCGCCCGCTCTACGAGGAGTCCGGCTTCCGCGACGGCTTCGTGAGCTTGGAGCTTCCGCCGGCGCTCGCGCGCGACGCGAAGGCGAGCCACAAGGAGGCCGTCCGCCTCTACAAGCTCGTCGACCGGCCGAACTTGATGATCAAGATCCCGGGCACCGTCGAGGGCCTCGAGGCCGTGGCCGCGGCGATCGCCGACGGCGTGCCGGTGAATATCACGCTCCTGTTCTCCCAGACGCGCTACTCCGGCGTGGTCAACGCCTTCCTCAAGGGACTCGAGGCGCGCGCCAAGAAAAAGAAGGACCTCTCGCGCGTGGCCTCGGTCGCCAGCTTCTTCGTCAGCCGCGTCGACAGCGCGATCGATCCCGCGCTCGAGAAGCGCGGCAAGAAGGAGCTGCTCGGCAAGGCGGCGATCGCCAACGCCAAGCTCGCCTATCAGATCTACAAGAGGGAGCTCTTGGCCTCGCCGCGCTGGAAGGCGCTGGAGAAAGCCGGCGCGCGGCCGCAGCGCTTGTTGTGGGCCTCGACGGGGACGAAGAACCCGGCTTACAGCGACGTCCTCTACGTCGAGGAGCTCGTCGGCGCCGACACCGTCAACACGATGCCGCCGGCGACCGTGGACGCGTTTCGCGGCCACGGCGTCTGCCGGCCGAGCCTGGAAGAAGAGGTCGACCAAGCGGCGTTCCAGTGGGAGGCGATCGGCAAGGTCGTCGACCTCGACGCCGTCATGGCGAAGCTCGAGGACGACGGTCTCAAGTCCTTCGAGAAGTCCTTCGAGACGCTGCTCGGCCAGATCGCCGCGAAAAAGGAGCTCATCGCCGCCGAGGAAGGCGTCGTCGACCAGGGGCTCGCCGAGCTCGCGCGCGCGATGTTCGCCGCGCGCCTGTGGCGCAAGGACGCCTCGCTTTGGAAGAAGGATTCGCCCGACCACCAGAAGCTCATCAAGAACGCCCTCGGCTGGCTCACGCTGCCGGACTCGATGGCCGCCGCGCTCGGAACGATCCGGCCGTTCATCGAGGAGGTCAAGAAGGACAACTACACTCACGCCGTCGTCCTCGGCATGGGCGGCTCGTCGCTCGCCTGCGAGGTCTTCCGCAACTGCTTTCCGCCGGTCAAGGGATTCCCGCGCCTGGAGGTCCTCGACAGCACGCATCCGGGCGCCGTCGCCGCGCTCGAGAAGAAGCTCGACTTGCGCCGCACGCTCTTCATCGTCTCGAGCAAGTCGGGCTCGACGATCGAGCCCAACTGCTTCTACGCCTACTTCTTCGACCGCGTCGAGAAGCTCATGGGCGCCAAGGCCGGCCGCAACTTCGTCGCGATCACCGACCCCGGAACCTCTCTCGAAAAAGAGGCGCGCTCGCGGGGCTTTCGCAAGGTCTTCGGCAATCCCGCCGACGTGGGCGGGCGCTTCTCCGCGCTCTCTTATTTCGGCCTCGTGCCCGCGGCGGCCATGGGCGTCGACGTCGAGCTCCTGCTCGCGCGCGCCCGCGCCGCCGCGCGCGCCTGCGGGCCGCAGCAGCCCGCGGACCAGAATCTCGGCCTGCGCCTGGGCGCGGCGCTCGGGCGGCACGCGCGCGCGGGCCGCGACAAGCTCACGCTCTCGCTTTCCCCGGCCATCGACAGCTTCGGCCTCTGGATCGAGCAGCTGATCGCCGAGTCGACGGGCAAAGAGGGCAAGGGCATCCTGCCGGTGCTCGGCGAGGGCTTTTCTTCAGAAGAAGATTTCTCGGACGACCGGCTGTTCGTCCGGCTGGGCCTGCCCGACTCGCCGGATCGCGCCGCCGTCAAGCGCGTCTGCGATCTCGAGAAGGCCGGCCGCCCGACCTTCTTCATCGAGCTTCCGGACGTCTACGAGCTCGGGGCGCAGTTCGTCGTCTGGGAGGTCGCGACGGCCGTCGCCGGCTTCCTGCTGAGCCTCGATCCCTTCGACCAGCCCGACGTGCAGTCGGCCAAGGACCAGACGAAAGCCCTGCTCGCCTCCCTGAAAAAAGGAAAGCTGCCCCAGGAAAAGCCGGTGCTGCAGGCCGGCGGCCTTTCCGCGCAGTGCGACACGGGCTTGGTCGAGCGGTTCCGGGGAGCGTCTAGCGAGCGCTGCCCGCAGCTGCCGCTCTCCGAGGTGCTGGACCTCCACTTGTCGCGCGCGCGCAAGGGGGACTTCATCGCCGTGCTCGCCTATCTCGAGCCGTCCGACGACAACCTGCTCGCGCTCGAGAAGCTGCGCGCGGCGCTGAGGGCCCTGAGCCCCGCGCCGGTCGTCGTCGAGATCGGCCCGCGCTATCTCCATTCGACCGGCCAGCTCTACAAGGGCGGCCCCGCCAGCGGCGTCTTCCTCGTGCTGACCGAGCCCGAGGCGACCGACCTGCAAGTCCCGGGAGAGTCTTTCACTTTCGGCACGCTCTGCCGCGCGCAGGCGCGGGGGGATTTCGCCGCGCTGCTCGCGGCCGGCCGGCGCGCGCTGCGCTTGGAGCTGGGGCCCGCCGGCGCCGAGCCGCTGCGCGCCCTCGAGAACGCCGCCGCCGAGCTCTCGAAGGACAAGCAGTGGCGCTGAGCCCCAAGGAGCGTCTCGCGCGCGCCAAGCGCGTGCGGCTCGCCTTGATGGACATCGACGGCGTGCTCACCAACGGCGTCATCTATCACTTCGTCAACGACGACGGCTCCCTCGTCGAGTTCAAGGGCGTCCACGCGCAAGACAGCATCGCGCTCTCCTGGCTGCCGCAGCACGGGATCAGCACGGGCTTCATCAGCGGGCGCAACTCGCTCGGCATGCAGGAGCGTCTGAAGATGCTCAAGGCTTCCCACATCTATCAAGGAAGGCTCGATAAGCTCGCGGTCTTCGAGGAGATCCTCGCCAAGGAAAGACTCGGCGCGGCCGACGCGCTTTATATGGGAGACGACCTTCCCGACATCCCGGTCCTCAAGGCCTGCGGCCTCGGGATCGCGCCGGCCAACGCGCGGCCCGAGGTCAAGGCCGCCGCCGGCTGGGTCACGAAGGCCGCCGGCGGGAACGCCGCGGTGCGCGAGGTCGTGCAATACGTTCTCGACGCGCAGGGAAAGTGGGGGGACGTCTTGCGGAAATTCGGCGCTTCAGATACAATCAAGCGCGGACCACGCCAAAAGAATGCTTGATCTCTCGAAGAGCACCCCGCCTTCGCCGGCCGCCGATACGGCTGCTCCGGCGACGGCTCGCGGCCAGAAGCTTTGGGCCGTGCTGCTCGTGCTCGACTCTCTGTTCGTGATCGTCTTCGGCGGAGCCTTGGCGGCGAAGGTCTACCAGCACTGGCAAGCGCCGCCACCTCCGATCGCCCGGCGGCGCCCGGTTCCGCCCAAGCCCGCCTCGCCGGCGCCCAAGCCCGCCGAGGCGAAAGCCCCCGAGCCCGAGCCCGCGAAGCCCAAGGCGGCCGATCTTCCCAAGAACGGTCCCGTCCCGAAGCCCTCCCTTCTCAACGAGCCGCCGCGGCACGAATCGGCCAAGCTCAAGGAATCGCCTCAACAGCAAAGCGACGAGTCCGCGGCGAAAGCCAAGGCTCACCCGGTCGAGTTCCACCTCTCGGCGCCGGACGCCAAGAAAGTCGAGCTCTACGGCGCCTTCATCGTCCGCGGCAACGGCCGCAAGAAGATGGCCCGCCAGTCGGACGGCACTTGGACGTTGACGCTCTATCTGACGCCGAACAACTACCGCTACCACTTCCTCGTCGACGGGAAAAAGACCCTCGATCCGGCCGGCTCCGAGACGCTGCGCGGGGACTCCGTCATCGCCGTCGGCGCGCCCTGAGCGCGCCCCTTCCTTAGTAAAGCCCCGTCAGGGGCCCTCCCGGCGGTTATTGTTTTTGTAACACGCTCCTGTTACCTTTCGCGCAGGACCCGCCCTACCAAGCGCTTGGCAGGCCGGTCCAGCTATGCATTCGACTCCGACATCGCGCGCGACCGCGGCCCGTGCCCTTGCCGCCGGGCTCTTCCTGGCCTTCGCTCCTTCCTTGGCCTTCGCGGGATTCCCGTCGGTGTCGGGCAACACGGCCACGCTCCTTCCGGACGGCAGCGTGATGAGCGTCGGCGGCTCCGCGACGCCCTTGCCCGGCGGCGGCTACACCGGCTGCGGCGGCACGGGCTGTACCGTCAAGATCGACAAGTTCGGGGTCTTCTCGAACGGTCCCGATCTTCCGAGCACCAACGCCGAGGACGGGACCGCCAACATCGCCCGCAGCTCTCACACGGCCACGATCCTGCCCAACGGCAGCGTGCTCGTGGCGGGCGGCGTCGCCGGCGACCTGACCATCCGCAAGTCCCTGCTCCTCTACAATACGCGCACCGGAGCGTGGACCGACACGGGCCTGTCGATGTCGGCCCGGCGCTACGCCCATACCGCGACCCTTCTCAAGACCGGCGCCGTGCTGCTGTGCGGCGGCGCCACGGTCGTCAATCCCGGCAACGCGGCGGGGAACGTGACCAACAGCTGCGACCTGTACACGCCGCCGGGCATCCTGAGCTGCGGCGGCGCCAACGGCTGCCTGTCCGCCACCGGCTCCCTGGCCGCCCCGCGCGCGCTGCACACGGCGTCGCTGCTGCCCGACGGGCGGGTCTTTTTCACGGGCGGCTGGGACGGGTTCACGGGGGACTTCAACACCGGCGTGGCCGGAGCGCTGGCGACCTCGGAGATCTACACGCCGGCGACGGGGCAGTTCGGCTCCGCCCACGCGCTCATCGAAGCCCGCTACAACCACAGCGCGACCGTGATGGCCGACGGGCGGGTGCTCATCGCCGGCGGCTTCAACGGCCGCAACGTCGCCAACAATTTCGGCATCCTGGCCTCGGCCGAGATCTACGACCCGAACGCGGACTCGATGTCGTCCGCCGCGCCGATGCTCGCGCGCAATCAATCCTTCGCCGCGACGCTGGAAAACAACGGGGCCGTGGTCGTCAACGGCGGCCTGGGCAACGTCACGACGACCTTCCTGGCGACCACCCCCTGCACGACGTTCGCCTCGGGCAGCAAGATCACCGGCACGGACATCGGACTGCTCAACGGCGCCTTCGCCACGCAGATCACCGGCGGCAGCCTGACCTGCGGCGAGAAGTTCCCGCTGACGCCCGACACGCCGACCGGCGAGATCGAGAGCGGCTTCATCAATTACTCGTCTCCGACGATCACCCTCCACGACGGCTTGGTCGAGTTCGGGTACGGACCGATGGACGTGAACACTTTTCTGCCCGGCGGGGCGGTCAACTCCGGCACCGTGCCCAACGCCACCACGGCCCTCTTCACGGACCTTCAAGGCACGATCGTCTTCGTCGACCCGCTGACCGGGCTCGCCGGCCAAATCGATCGCACGACGATGGCGACCGCGATGACTTTCCAAGGCTACAGCGGAAACATCCTCTTCGAGCCGTTCTCCGTGGCCCCGAAAGACGCGACCTTGACCGGGGCGAGCATCTCGTTTACTCCCTCGCCGATCAGCAGCTATAACGGGCCGCCCAACGACATCAGCGACTCGGAGGCGGCCATCAACGGGGGCACGTTCAATTTAAACCTCGTCATCCCGAATATCCCGCCTGAATACTACAGCTCGTCCGTCTTCCAAGGCACGCTGCAGCTCGAAGGGGGCGTCATCGTCGTAACCGACAACACGACCGGCAACGAAATGGCGGTCATCACGCTCGTGCCGCCGGATACCCTCACGCCGGCCGGATCCATCACGTTCCCGGCCAACACGGGCTCGGTCGACGCCAGCGGCAACCTCTCGTTGACGGGACCCGTCACCGTCACCTCCCTCAGCGGCACCGTCTCGGCCGCCACGCCGACCATCACCGGCCTCTCGAGCCCGATCACGACGGCGGGCTTCACGCTCAAGATCAAGAGCATGACGGGGATCGTCGATTTCAACGCCTCGCCGGTCACCGTCGACGGCCTGCCGCTCACCCTCAACGTCGTCAACGACACCGTCACGATCAAGAGCATGGTCTTCGCCGACGAGGAGATCTACAACGAGAAGGCCAACAGCTGGACGTACGGCAGTCAAGGCGACTCGCTATGGGGATTCGGGGCGAAATCCGTCCTGCTTCCCAACGGGACGGAGGCGGTCGTGGGCGGGAGATCCTGCGACCCCGCCCTCGCCAACATCAGCTGCCCGGGCCGCGTCACGACGTCGGGAGCCAACTTCGTCGAGCCCTTGACCGCTTGGACGCTGATCGGCACGATGCTGTCTCCGCGCGCCAACCTCACGGCCAACGTCCTCCCCAGCGGAGAGATCCTGCTGATCGGCGGCAGCAACGGAACGAACGTGCTCGACAGCGCCGAGCTGTTCGACGCCGGCACCGTGGGGGCGGACAAGCTGCCGGGGCCGATGGTCATGACTCGAGACCTCCACACGTCGAGCCTGCTGCCCAACGGCCGCGTCCTGGTCGCCGGCGGATTCACCACCACGGGCAGCACGGGCTCGACCAACACCGCCGAGATCTACTATCCCGGAGGACCGACGGGCAACGGCTACTTCCTGCCCACCGCGAGCATGGCGAGCGCGCGCGACGACCACGCCGCCGTCCTCGGAGCCGACGGCAACCCGATCGTCATCGGCGGCTACGACAGCAACACCGGCCAGTACCTCAAGGGCGTGGAGGTTTATTTCTCGACCGCCGGGACGTGGGGCAAGCTTCACGACCTCACCGCGCCGCGCGCGCTTTTCAGCGCCTCGGTGCTGCGCGACGGCCGCGTGCTCGTCGCGGGAGGCATCAACGGCGCCGGCCCGCTCAACGCCACCGAGATCTACAACCCGACCACCAATCTCTGGACCGCCGGAAACCCCATGCCGTTCGCGCTCTACAATCACCGCTCGGTCATGCTGCCCGACGGCCGCGTCCTCGTGTCGGGCGGCGACGACGGCTTCGGCGAAACGCAGTCTTCCTTGATCTTCGACCCGGCGAGCGGCCTTTGGAGCAAGGTCGGCAGCCTCTCCTCGGGCCGGCTCAATCACGACGCCGTGCTCCTGCCCAACGGCGTCGTGGCCGTCATCGGCGGCGCCCAAGCGCTCGGACAGTCCCTCCCGTCGGTCGAGACCTTCGACGTCTTCAGCTCCTCGTGGGGCACCGCCCCGAGCCTCACCGCGCCGCGAGCCAACCAGGCGACCGTGGTCGCGACCAACGGCGACATCATCACCTTCGGCGGCTTCAGCAACGGCGTGGCCGCCGCCACCATCGAAGGCGTCGACGTCGACGACAATACCGACAGCTTGGCCACGAACGGGGGGGCGACCAGCCCCCGCCGGTCGACGATCGCCGCCGTCGATCTCGACGCTTTCGACCACGTGAGCACGATCACGATCTCCGGCCTCCATTTCCGGGGGCGCACCGAGGCCGGTTCCGGCGGCTCCGACAACTCCGATTTCAGCGAGCCCCGCTTCGTGTTGTCCTCCCTGGACTCCGGCAACGGCGCCAGCGGACAGGGCGCCAGCGGCTTCTACCTGGACGTCACGACGCGCGTGTACTCGACGCTCAACTCCGCGACCGGCGGTCTTTACAACACGACCAACAACGGGGCCAACAACACCGGAGACTGGTCGATCGTCGACTCGTCGATCTCCCTGACCATGCCGTCGGACGCGACGCCTCTTCCGAGCGGCACCCTGCCCACGCCCGGGAACTTCCTGCCGTACGGGTGGTATCAGCTCACCGAGAACTCGAACTCGCTGTTCTCGCGGGCCTTCACCGTCCACGCCGGGCCGGTGCTGCCGGACACGGCCGTCGGCACGGTCGCGCCGATCCCCAATCCCGCGGCGTCGTTCTACGCCTCCGAGAACCTGCCGCAAGTCCCGACCACCTGGATCACGTCGTCCACGGTCCACTGGGCGTGGCCCAGCATCAACGACTGCGCCGGCGGCCAGTGCGTCGGCGGGGGCTTCGACGTCTACCTCGCGACCAACGGAGTCTTCGTCACGACGATCTCGTACAGCACCAACGTCTTCGTGCAGAGCGGCCTCGCGCCGAACACGACCGTGTCGATCACCGTCGCGCCTTATGACCTCAGCGGCGACGGCCCGACGAGCACCTCCATCAGCTTCTTCACGCTGTCGACGGCGCCGATCACCAGCGCGACCTCGATCTCCTCGGTGGCGTTCGCGGGCCTCCAGCTGTCCTGGAACGTCAACAACAACCAAGCCGGCACGATCTACGAGGTCTCGGAGTCCACCGACGATCCGACCGGCAACGGGCAGCAGCCGTTCACGACGAGCTTCAGCACGCCGGTGCCGACCCTTCTCGGCCTGACCACGAACTTCACGTTCATCACGGGACTGGTGTCGAACACGACCTATTTCTTCCGCGTCCGCGCCCTGAACGGCTCGGGGCTGTTCTCGAATTTCAGCGCCACGGTCTCGACGGAGACGCGCAGCTCCGTGTCCGCGCCGGTCGGCACGGCTCTGACGTCCTATTCGATCCAATGGACGTGGCCCGACGCGTTCATCGCCGCGAACGCCCACTATAACGTCTACAACGCCACGAGCGGCTTCCTGATAGGCCAGGTCGCCGAGCCTCCGCTCGGCAACTCGCCGACGTTCATCGAGACGGGGTTGTCCACCAACACGGCCAACTCGATCGACTTGAGGGCGGCGACGGGCGCCGGACTGGGGCCGCTTTCCGAGGACACGACGGTCTTCACGCTCGCCGCCGTCCCGGGACCCGGCGCGTCCATCACGAACCTCTCGACCGGGAGCTTGACGGCGTTTTGGACCGCGGATCAGAACCCGCTCAACACCGTCTACGACCTGGTGCTCAGCAACGTCAAGCCGGACGCGACCGTGCCGCCCGGGGTCTCGACGATCGCCGTCGCCAACAACTCGTTTACCGGGACCTTCAACGGCCTCCTCAGGACGAACGGCTTTCCTCCCGCGCAGGCGGTCGCGGTCAACGTGTACGGCGTCAACGGCGACGGCGTGCTCTCGGCGCCGCTGCTGCTGACGCCGCTCAACGGCGGCACGACGTCGCTGTGGGCCGCGACCCCCGGGCAGCCGGCGGTCACCGGCGCCACGGGCAACTCGATCTCGATCACCTGGAACTCGTCGAACAACTCCTCCTCGGCGACCTACGAGGTCACTTATACGACGGACGGCTTCGTCAACAACATCTCGACGGCGCTGTTCTACTCGCAGTTCTCGAACGTCACGAGCCTCGTGGTCGGCGGCCTGCTGACCGGCACGACCTATCAGTTCCGCGTCCGGTCGTTCAACGAGCTCGGGTTCTGGAACGGCTCCTATTCGGCGGTGAGCGCCGTGGCGGCGACGGCCAACGGCGGCGCGGCCCCCGGCTCCTTGACCGCGACCGTCGACCCGACCCAGAACGTGACCATCGTGGGCACGCTCGCCGGCCAGAGGCCGTTCTCGCTCTTCATCCCGGCCAACACCTTCGCGCAGACCGTCACCCTCACGATCTCGACGGCCCAGTTCAATCCTCCGTCGGCCTGCCCCGGCGGCGGTCCCTACGGCCTCAATTTCATCGTCGACCCGCCGCTCGAGCCTCTGCACCCGGCGTTCTTGACTCTCACCTACACGCCGCCGGACATCGCCGGCGTCACGAACCTCAATCAGCTCGCGCTCGAGCGCATCGACAGCGCGACGGGCCGCTGCGTCCCGCTGGCGACGACGGTCAACCAGGCGGCGAGCCAAGTCACCGCGACGCTCAACCATTTCTCGCTCTTCCAGCTCGGCCAAGTCTCGGGCTCGAGCACGGTCGAGACGACCCTGATCTTCCCGAACCCGTTCATGCCGACGGAAGGCAACGGCTACGTGACCTTCTCGCAGGTGCCCTCGCAGGCGCACATCCAGATCTACACGCTCAAGGGCGCCCTCGTCACCGACGGCTACGCGAACTCGTCGGGCATCTACTTGTGGGGCGGGACCAATCAGGGCGGCCGGCCGGTCGCCAGCGGGATCTACCTGGCCGTCGTGCGCTCGGGCGACACCAAGAAGATCTTCAAGGTGGTGGTCCTGCGGTGAGGACGCTCGGCGCGCTCGCCGTCCTCCTCGCCCTCGCCGCCGCGGCGGGAGCGGCCGATTTCGAGAAGAACGCGGTCGGCACGACCGGCGCGCAGCTGCTGCAGCTCGACGTCGGAGCGCGCGGCATCGCCATGGGCGGCGCCTACTCGTCGGTCACCAACGACGTCTACTCGCTTTATTGGAACCCCGCGGGCTTGGCTCGCGTGCCGCGCATGTCGGCGAGCTTCGTCTACACGAACTACGTCGCCGACATCTCGTTCCAATCCGGCGCCATCGCGGCCCGCGTCAACGACACGGCCGTCATCTCCGGCGGCTTTCGCTACGCCGATTACGGCACCGTCAATCACACCGACCTCTCCGGCAACGACCTCGGCACCTTCACCCCGAAGGATTACGTGATGGAGGCGGGCTGGGGGCAATCGGTCTACGATCTCTCCGACAGCGAAGTGGACGTCAACGTCGGCGTCGCGGGGCGCTGGCTGCACTCGGACTACCTCATGCACGCCGACGGCTACTCCGGCGACATCGGCATGCTGGCGCGCTTCTATCACGGCAACTACGCCTACGATTTCTCGTTCGTCGCCCAGAACATGGGCGTCGGTCAGAGCTTCGACAAGCGCCGCGACACGATGCCGTTCCAGGTCCGGCTCGGCGGCTCGATGCAGCCGGTCAAGAACCTGATCGTGTCGGTCGAGTCGGTCTCGCCGAGCGGCAACGTGACCTACGGCGCGCTCGGCGCCGAGTACGCGGCCGAGGTCAGCCGCAACGTCCGCGCCGCCATCCGCGCCGGCTTCAACAGCCAGACGCTGGAGGACCTCGGAGTGCAGACGGCGATGAGCGTCGGCGGCGGCCTGACCGTCGGCACGTTCACCTTCGACTACGCGTTCGTGCCCTTCGGCCTGCTCGGCGACGTCCACCGCTTCTCGCTGAGCTGGAACCTCCCGTCGAAGGCGTCCCGGCGCTACCGGGAGAGGGACTGAGCTTGGACCAGGATCCCGACAAACCACCCGAAGGAGAGTCCTTTAGGGCCAAGCCCCGGCCTCCGCAGCCGCCGAGCTCGATTCCGCCCGTGCCGCCGCCGCCGGAGCTGCTGCGCGCGACGGTGCCGCACGTGCCGCTGACGCCGATGATGGATTTTTTCCAGCGGCGGCTCGACTCCCTGGAAAAAGAGCTGACGCTCGAGCGCGAGAAGGCCCGCTCCGCGCAGAGCCTGATCCAGCAGCAGGAGGGGATGCGCGCCGAGGTCGAGGCCCAGCTCAAGTCCCTCACGGACAGCCTGCGCCGGGAAAAGGCCGAGAAGGACACGGAGGAGACCAAGGCCCACGCGCGCGGCCGCATCGACGCGCTCGAGAGAAGGCTCGACGAGACGCAGCAGGCCTTCGTGTCCCTATTAAAGGAAGCCATCGCCAAGCCGCAGGCCGAGATGTCCAAAGGCCAGTCCGAGATCTCCAAGGAGCAGTCCGCGCTCGGCGCCGGCCAGACCGCGCTGCGCCAGGAGCTGACCGTCCTTTCCGCGGCCGTCAACGGCCTGATGGAGCAGGTCGCGCAGTGGCGCTCCGACTCCCAGGGCTTGGCGCAATTGGCCCCGGAAGTCCGCGCGCTCGCCAAGCAGGTCCCGTCCGACGGCCGCCGCCTGGAAGGGCAGCTCGCCCAGCAGCTTTCGCAGTTCTCGTCCGAGTTCCGGGAGCGCTTCGCCGAATGGGAGCGCCGCCAGGACCTCGAGTCGCAAAAAGCGCGCGAGAGAGTCGAGGCGCTGGGCCGAGAGAAGGCCGCGCTGATGCGCGCTTGGGAAGACCAGAACCACGAGCTGCGCCAGCAGGCGCTCAAGGACAAGATCAGCCGCGAGGGCGAGGTGGCCGGCCACATGGCCGAGCTCGCCAAGCGCGTCGACGAGATCAAGCAAGACCAAGGCGCGATCGCCAGGGGGGTGGAGACCCTGGCCGCCACGCCGAAGGCCAAGGACGCGGTGATCCAGGCGCTCGAGCGCGAGAAGAGCGACTTCGCGCTCGCGCTGCACGAGCGCTCCGAGGCGCTGCGGCGCTACGCCCTCGAACGCGCCGACATCGAGAAGACTCTCGGGGAAAGCCTTTTGCGCATGCAGGGCGAGGTCGAGGAGGAGCGGCGGCGCGGGCTCTTGCTGACGAGCCGCATCTCGGACCTCGAGCTGCAGCTGGAATCGATGAAAGACAAGGTCAAGCTCGCCGAGAAGCTCGTCGCCGAGCGCGACGAGCGCGAGGCCTCGATCCTGGCCGAGCGCGACCGCCTCGTCAAGACGGTGCTTTCCGAGTCCGACAAGGCGCGCCTGGCGCTGGAAGAGCGCGCGAAGTCCGACGAGGCCTGGGCGGGACGGGTCGCCGAGATGCAGAAGCGCTTCCACGAGGAGTCCGTCCTCAAGACCAAGGAAGCCGAGGCCGTCTCGGAGCTGCGCGCGCAGATCTCCACTTTGACCGACCACATGACGCGCGCGCTCCAGGAGCGCGACGCGATCGCGCACCGCTTCTCGGCCTGGGACGCCGAGCGCCAAAAGCTCGTCGCCGTGATCAAAGAGAAGGACGAGATGATCTCGATGCTCAACTCGACCTTCCAGAACATGCTGAAGAAATAGTAACGTCAGGCCGTGAAAGCCGTCGTCGTCTCTCGGTTCGGCGGGCCCGAGAACCTCCAGCTCGTCGTCGACTTCCCCGATCCCGTGCCCGGCCCCGGCGAAGCCCTCGTGCGCGTGCGCGCCTGCGCGCTCAACCACCTAGACATCTGGGTCCGCGAGGGCATCCCGTCCTACAAGATCAAATTGCCGCACGTCCTCGGCTGCGACGTCGCCGGGGAGATCGCCGCGCTCGGGCAGGGCGTCACGGCTTTCAAGATCGGCGAGCGCGTCGTCGTCTCGCCCGGCCGCTCGTGCGGCGATTGCGACGCTTGTCTTTCCGGCCGAGACAACGACTGCCCGCGCTACGGCATCATCGGCGCGCAGGGGGGGCAAGGCGGCTACGCCCAGCTGCTCGCCGCGCCGGAGCGCTGCCTTCTGCCGATGCCGTCCTCGCTCTCCTTCGAGCAGGCGGCGGCGTATCCTCTCACGTTCTTGACCGCCTGGCACATGCTGATGACCTTGGGCGGGATCGGCCCCGACCAGTTCGTGCTGATTCAAGGCGCGGGCTCGGGCATCGGCGTCGCCGCGATCCAGCTGTGCCGCCTCGCGGGCGCCAAATCGATCGCCGTCTCGACCTCGGCCGAGAAGCTCGAGAAGGCCAAGGCGCTCGGCGCCGACATGACCATCCACAACGACGGCCGGTCCGAGAACGTCGTGAGGGAGACGATGAAGCTCACCGGCGGCCGCATGGCCGACGTCGTCTTCGAGCACGTCGGCACCGCCACGCTCGACGCTTCGTTGAGATCTCTCCGTCCCTCGGGAAAAGTCGTCATCTGCGGCTCGACGACCGGCCCGACGGCGGAGATCGACCTGCGCTACGTCTTCTCGCGCCAGCTCCAGCTCGTCGGCTCCAAGATGGGCACGCAGGAGGAGCTGCGCCGCGTGACGCGGCTCGTCGCCGAGGGCCGGCTCAAGCCCGTCGTCGACAAGGTCTTCCCGCTCGCCAACGCGCGCGCCGCGCACGAGCACCTCGCCGCCAAGAAGCAGTTCGGCAAGGTCGTCCTGGCCGCGTGAGCGAGCGCGTCCCTTCCTCGGTCCTGCGCGCGGCGCTGCTGCTGGCGCTCTCGGCCCCGTTCTGGGCGCTCGGCCATCCTCTCGTCGAGGTCGACGACGCGCGCTACGCCGAGGTCCCGCGCGAGACGGCCGCGGGAGGGGACTGGGCGACGCCCCATCTCAACGGCTTCGCCTACGTCGAGAAGCCGCCGCTGTTGTATTGGCTCGGCGCCGCTTCCTATCGGACGTTCGGCGTCTCGGAGGCCGCGGCGCGGCTGCCGTTGGCGCTGCTCTCCGTCGCCGCGATCTTGGGCGTCGTTTGGCTCGGAAGCTGGCTCTACGCGCCGGGCGTGGGCCAGGCCGCGGCCGCGATCTTGGGCAGCAGCGCGCTGTTCTTCTTCCTCGCGCACTACGTCACGCCGGACTTGGGGCTGACGACCTGGCTCCTGTGGTGCTCGGCGCTGCTGCTGCGCGCGCTCTTGCGCCCCGAGGACGCCTGGTGGGCCGGCCCCGCGGCCTGGGTCTTCGCCGGCCTCGCGTTCCTGTCCAAGGGGCTCGTCGCGCTCGTC
>CAZRIP010000075.1:0-20234 GCA_964600165.1 uncultured Elusimicrobia bacterium
TATACAGTCCCAGTACGGCTACGCGCAAGCCGCGCGCGTCGGCGCCGCCGGCGGCATCGCCACGCCCTCCGGCGTCGCCGCGGCTTTCGCGATGGGCGCCGCTTACGTCGTGACCGGCTCGATCAACCAGGCGTGCGTCGAGTCCGGAAGCTCGGATATCGTGCGGACGATGCTCGCCGAGGCCGGCCAGGCCGACACGGCCATGGCGCCCGCCGCCGACATGTTCGAGATGGGCGTCAAAGTGCAGATCCTCAAGCGCGGCACGATGTTCGCGATGCGCGCGCAGAAGCTCTACGATCTCTATCGCCAGCACGATTCGCTCTCCGCGCTGCCCGCGCCCGTCAAGCAGCAGCTCGAGCGCGATCTCTTCCGCGACTCGCTCGAGAACGCGTGGAAGGCGACGCGCGAATATTTCCTCAAGCGCGATCCCGCGCAAGTCGAGAGAGCCGAAAAAGATCCTAAACACCTGATGGCTCTCGTCTTCCGCTCGTATCTGGGGCAGGCGTCGCGCTGGGCCAACGCCGGCGTCGCCGACCGCAAGGTCGACTACCAGGTCTGGTGCGGGCCGGCGATGGGCGCGTTCAACGAGTGGGCGAAGGGCAGCTTCCTCGAGGATCCTCTCGAGCGCAAGGCCGCCGTCGTCGCGCTCAATCTTCTGCACGGCGCCGCCGTGCTCGCTCGCGCGCAGTTCTTGCGCGCGCAGGGCGTCTCGATCTCTCCGGACGTCCGCCCGCGCAGGCTCGCCGAGCTGCAGCCCCTGCTGTCCGAGGTCCCATGAGCGACAAAAGCGAACCCAGCGTTCCGTTGGCCATCATCGGCATCGGCTGCCTTTTCCCGAAGGCCGGCGGCCTGCGCGAGTTCTGGTCGAACATCAAAGCCAAGGTCGACGGGATCACGGACATCCCGCCGTCGCACTGGGCGCCCGAGGACTATTTCGAGGCGGACCCGAAGAAGCCGGACATGACCTACGCGCGCCGCGGGGGCTTTCTAAAGCCCGTGGACTTCGACCCCTCGGAGTTCGGCGTCACGCCGGCGACGCTGGAAGCCACCGACAGCGCGCAGCTGCTCGGCCTCGTCGCCGCGCAGATGGCGTTGAAGGACGCGGGCTACGGCGCGGACCGCGAGTTCGACCGCGACAAGGTCAGCGTGATCCTGGGCGTCACCGGCACGCTCGAGCTCGTCGTGCCGCTCGGCGCGCGGCTGGGCCATCCGATCTGGCGCAAGGCCCTCAAGGAGCACGGCATCGAGGGTCCCGAGGCCGAGTCGATCATCGAGCGTATGAAGGACGGCTACGTGCCGTGGCAGGAGAACTCGTTTCCCGGCCTGCTCGGCAACGTCGTCGCGGGCCGCATCGCCAACCGCTTCAACTTGGGCGGGACGAACTGCGTCGTCGACGCCGCGTGCGCGTCCTCCTTAGGCGCGGCGCACTTGGCGAGCCTGGAGCTTTCCGCGCGCCGCTCGTCGATGGTCGTCACCGGCGGCGTCGACTGCTTCAACGACATCTTCATGTTCATGTGCTTCTCGAAGACGCCCGCGCTCTCGCCGACCGGCGACGCGAAGCCCTTCGACAAGAAGGCCGACGGCACGATCTTGGGCGAGGGACTGGGCATGGTCGTCTTGAAAAGGCTCGACGACGCCGAGCGCGACGGCGACAAGATCTACGCGGTGATCAAAGGCGTGGGCTCGTCTTCCGACGGCCGCGGCAAGTCCATCTACGCGCCGAGCGCCGAGGGCCAAGCCAAGGCCTTGCGCAAGGCTTACGAGAACGCCGGCGTCTCGCCGGACACCGTCGAGCTCGTCGAGGCGCACGGCACGGGCACGTCCGTCGGGGACGCCGCCGAGGTCGACGCTCTTAAGGCCGTCTATCGGGCCACCGGCCGCAACGGCCGGTGGGCCGCGCTCGGCTCCGTCAAGTCGATGATCGGCCATACGAAGGCCGCCGCGGGCTCGGCCGGCATGATCAAGGCCGCGCTGTCGCTTTATCACAAGGTCCTGCCTCCGACGCTGAAGGTCTTCGAGCCCAACGCGGCCGTCGAGGGCTCTCCGTTTTACCTCAACACCGAGAAGCGCCCGTGGGCGGCGAGCGGGAAGCACCCGCGCCGCGCGGCGATCTCCGCGCTCGGCTTCGGCGGCTCCAACTTTCACGTGGTCTTGGAGGAGTATCGCCCGTCGAAGACGGAGCTCGACTGGGACGGCCGCGTCCAATTGCTCGCGTTCTCGGGCGCCGACGTGAAGTCCGCGCTTTCGGCGTTTCGCGCGCCCGCGGATTGGGCCGAGCTCTGCGTCGCCGCCGCCAAGACGCGCGCCGCTTTCGACGCATCGGCTGCGCAACGTCTGCTCATTGTTTTAGAAAAAGAGGGGGCCGACGTCTCCAAGCTCCTCGCCTCGGCTCTCGCCGCCCTCGCGGCCAATCAAGGCAAGGCGTCCTGGTCCTCGCCGGATGGGATCTTCTTCGGCTCGGGCGCGCGCGCGAAGGTCGCCGCGCTCTTCGCCGGCCAAGGCTCGCAGTACGTCGGCATGGGCCGTGACCTTTTCTGCCAGTTCCCGCAGGCGCAGGCGGCGCTCGAGAACGCGAACGCGTCCTTTCAGGGCTCTTCGCGCCTGTCCGATCTGATGGACCCGCCGCCGTCTTTTTCCGAGAGTGAGAAGGCGGAGCAGGAAAAAGCGCTGCGCTCGACCGACGTCGCGCAGCCCGCGCTCGGCGCGGCCGGCCTCGCCATGCACCGCGCGCTGGAATATTTCGGCTTCGCGGCCGACGCGTACGCGGGGCACAGCTACGGCGAGCTCGCCGCGCTCTGCGCCGCGAGGCGCGTCGATGAATCCTCGCTGCACCTGCTCTCCGGCTTGCGCGGCCGCTTGATGGCCGAGGGCGACGGCGGGCGCGGCGGCATGCTCGCGGCGCAGTGCGCGGCGGCCCAGGCGCAGGCGGTTATCGAAGAAGAGAAACTAGAGCTCGTCGTCGCCAACAAGAACGCGCCGAGGCAGTCCGTCCTTTCCGGCGCGAAAGAAGAGATCGCGCGCGCGGCCGAGGCTTTCGAGAAGCGCGGCATCCGCGGCGTCACGCTTCCCGTCTCCGCGGCGTTCCACAGCCCGCTCGTTTCGGGCGCGGCCAAGCCTTTCGGCGAGGCGCTGTCGCAGGTGCCTTTCGAGAAGAGCGGCGCCCCCGTTTACGCGAACAAGACCGCCGGTGTTTACCCCGACGGCGCGCCGGCGTGCCGCGCGCTGCTGTCGGCGCAGCTCGCCTCGCCGGTCGAATGGGTGAGCCTCGTCGAGAACATCCACGCCTCCGGCGTCCGCGCGTTCGTCGAGCTCGGCCCCGGCGCGCGGCTGACAGGCCTCGTCGGCCAGATACTCTCCGGCCGCGAGCATTCTGCTTTCGCCGTCGACGCGTCCAGCGGAAAACGCCACGGCCTCGCCGACTTCGCGCGGGCGTTGGCCCAGGTGGGCGCCTGCGGCCTGGCGCTGCTGGTCGCTGTGTGGGAGGGGGCGGCGGAGGCCGCGCTCGCGCAGCTGCCCAAGAAGGGCAAGATGAGCGTCAAGCTCAGCGGCGCGAACTATCGCTCGACCCCGCCGAAGGCGAAAGAGCCGGTGAAGGGCCAGCGCCAGACGCCCGCTTCCGCGCCGCAGGCGCCGGTCCACGCCGGGGTCATAGCTGATCGTCTTCCTCACAGCTCTGACCTCAACACGGCGGCGATCCAGTCCGCGCAGGAAAGCCTCAACGCCCTGCAGCGCCTGCAGGAGCAGACGGCGCAGCTGCACCTCAAGTTCCTCGAGAGCCAGGAGGCCGCGCAGCGCCAGTTCCAGGCGCTCGTCGAGCAGCAGCAGCGCCTCTTCGGCGCCATGCTTTCAGGCGCGCCGATGCCGACCGCGCCGGAGACCATCCGCCACGTGGCGGATGATGAGCCCGCGCCGATGACCGTCCGCCCCGGGGCGGAGGCCGAACCCGCTCGAACTCTTGCCGATAAGCGTCCCAGCGCCGACGTCGAGCAGGTCTTGCTCGCCGTCGTCGCGGAAAAAACGGGCTATCCCGTCGAGACGCTCAATCCGACGATGGACTTGGAGAGCGACCTCGGCATCGACTCCATCAAGCGCGTCGAGATCCTGTCCGCGATCCAGGAAAAGCTGCCGGGCGCGCCGAAGGTCAGGCCCCAGCACCTCGGCACGCTGCGCACCCTGCAGGCGATCTTTGATTTCTTGTCTGCGGGTCAGCAGCCTGAGGCGGCGCCGGAGCTCAGGACGGCGGCGCAGGCTCCGGCGCCGGACACGCAGAACATCCTGCTCGCCGTCGTCGCGGAGAAGACGGGCTATCCCGTCGAGACGCTCAATCCGACGATGGACTTGGAGAGCGACCTCGGCATCGACTCCATCAAGCGCGTCGAGATCCTGTCCGCGATCCAGGAAAAGCTGCCGGGCGCGCCGAAGGTCAGGCCCCAGCACCTCGGCACGCTGCGCACCCTGCAGGCGATCTTTGATTTCTTGTCTGCGGGTCAGCAGCCTGAGGCGGCGCCGGAGCTCAGGACGGCGGCGCAGGCTCCGGCGCCGGACACGCAGAACATCCTGCTCGCCGTCGTCGCGGAGAAGACGGGCTATCCCGTCGAGACGCTCAACCCGACGATGGACTTGGAGAGCGACCTCGGCATCGACTCCATCAAGCGCGTGGAAATCCTCTCCGCGATCCAAGAAAAGCTTCCCGGCGCGCCGAAGGTCAAGCCCGAGCATTTGGGCACGCTGCGCACTCTGCGGGCGATCGTCGATTTCCTTTCCGCGGGACCGCAGCCCGCGGCGGCGACCGCGAGCGCCAACGGCTCTCCCGAAGGCGCTCAGGACCGCGCTCTGCCGCTCGCGGCCGGAGCACTCTCCCGTCGCCTCGTCAAAGCGCGCCCGTTCTCGGAGAAGAGGCCGGCGCTCAAGCTCGCCTCGGCGCCGCTGCTCGTCGCCGGCGACGTTGAGCTCGCCGCCGCGCTCGCCAAGAAACTCGCGAAAAACGGCGTCGACGCGCGCGTCCTCGCGCCCGAGGAGCCCGCGCACGAGGCGCTCGCCGGCCTCGTCATCGCGGCCGCGCCCAAGCGCCTCGCGCCCGGCGCGCTGTGGGACGCCGCGAGCGAGCGCTCCCTCGTGGAAGCTCTCGCGCTCGCCAAGCGCTTCGGCCCCGCGCTGCGCGCCGGCGCGTCGCGCGGCGGAGCGCTGTTCGCCACGATCTCGCGTCTCGACGGCAAGCTCGGCCTGTCCGGTCTGCCCGGCGAGCAGGACCCCGTCGCGGGCGGCCTCGCCGGCCTCGCCAAGACGGCCGCGCGGGAATGGCCCGAGGTGCGCTGCCGCGCGCTCGATCTCGCGACGGACTGGGAGAACGCCGCCGTGGCCGCCGTCGAGGAGCTTTTGACGGAAGGACCGCTCGAGCTCGGCCTCTCGGCCTCCGGCGCTCACGCCGTTTATTTGGACGAGGTCGCGGCCCCAGACGACGCCGGCTTTCCGTTGAAGGACGGCGACGTCGTGCTCGTGACCGGCGGCGCGCGCGGCGTGACGGTCGAGGCCGCGGCCGCGCTCGCCAAGAAAGCGAGGCTCTCCTTCGTCTTGATCGGCCGCAGCCCGCTGCCGGGCGCCGAAGACCCCGCGTTCGCCGCCTGCGCGACGGAAGCCGAGCTCAAGAAAGCGCTCTCTCTCCAAAACCCGGGCCTCGCCCCGCGCAAGCTCGGCGAGCTGTGCAAGAAAATCCTGGCCGCGCGCGAGATCGCCGCGAACCTGGCCCGACTCGACGCCGCCGGCTCGCGCGTGCGCTACGTACAGGCCGACATCCGCGACGCCGCGGCGGTCAAGCAGGCGCTCGCGCCGCTCGGGCTCATCCGCGGCCTCGTCCACGGCGCCGGCGTGCTCGCCGACAAACTCATCGTCGAGAAGACCGAGGAGCAGGCGCGCGACGTGATCGAGACGAAGCTTTCCGGCCTGCGCCACGTCCTGGCGGCGCTCGACCTTTCGGCGCTCAAGGCGATCGCGCTCTTCTCCTCGTCGACGGCGCGCTACGGGCGGACCGGACAGTCGGATTACGCGCTGGCCAACGAAGCTCTCAACAAGGTCGCCCAGCTCCTCGCGCGGCGCTTGGGCTCCTGCCGCGTCGTCTCCATCGGCTGGGGGCCGTGGGACGGCGGGATGGTGGACGCCTCGCTGCGCCGGCTCTTCGCCTCCGAGGGCGTCGGCGTGATCGGCAAGGAAGAGGGCGGTCGCTTCCTCGTCGACGAGCTTTCCGGCTCCTGTCGCGCGGCCGAGGTCGTCCTGATCGCCAAGGCACCTTCTAATGGCGATCAGGGCGGCGCGCTCCCGCTCGCCGTTTGCCTCGAAAGGGAGATCTCCGTCGAGGAGCTCCCGATCCTGCGGGCGCACGTGATCAACGGCAAGGCCGTCGTGCCCGTCGCGCTGATGGTCGAGTGGCTCGCGCACGCCGCGCTGCACGGCAATCCCGGGCTCTCGTTCGCCGGGCTCTCGAAGCTGCGCGTGCTCAAAGGCGTGCTGCTCGAGGAGAGGCAGTCGCGCAAGCTTTCTCTCATGGCGGGCAAAGCGAGCCGCGTCGAAGGCGGCTTCCGCGTCGCCGTCGCGCTGCGCGGCGAAGGCGGCGTCTCGCACGCGAGCGCCGAAGTATTGCTTTCCGCCAAGCTTCCGGCCGCGCCCGCCGCCGCGGAGGAGCCCGCGCTCGAGCCTTACGCGCGCTCGATCGACCGCGCCTACGCCGAGGTCCTCTTTCACGGCCCCGAATTGCGCGGCATCCGCCGCGTGCGCGGCCTGTCGGACTCGGCGATCGTCTGCGAATCCGGCGCGGCGCTGTCACCCGCGCACTGGGCGCGCCGGCCGCTGCGCGACGCTTGGCTCGCCGATCCGCTCGCCTTGGACTGCGCGTTCCAGGCGCTGATCCTTTGGACCCACGACCGCGCGGGGGGCGCTTCGCTCCCTACGTTCATCAAGGAATACCGGCAGTACCGCGCCGGCTTCCCGGAAGACGGCGTCTCGATCCGAGCGCGCGTCCTCAAATCCGTCGATGGGCAGGCCTCGGCCGACATCGACTTCGTCGACGGCCGCGGCGCGCTCGTGGCGCGACTCGAAGGCTACGAGTGCGCCGTCGACGCGTCGCTGGCGGAGAGCTTCCGCCGCAACGAGCTGATCGCGAGGTGAGGGATCAAATGAGAAAACCGTTCGCGTTGGCCGCGCTGTGCGGCTTGCTCGCCGGCTGCCACGCCGAGAAAGCGGCGCCGAAGGCCGAGGCGCCCAAGCGCATCCAGCACGCCGATACGGGCAACGGCACCGTGACGGTCTCCGAGATGGCCGACAACTCGAGCACGCTCGTCAAGAAGCTCGGCAGGGACTCGGTCAACAACTGCGACTGGTTCGAGACCGAGGCGACCGTCGGCGTGAGCAACGACGAGACGCGCGCCCAAGCGCGGGCCGCGGCGCAGTCCGAGGCGCGCAAGCGCGCGATGGAGTCCTTCCTCGGCGTCACCATCGAGGAGAACACGCTGGACTGGCAGCAGGAAAGCCTGCGCAATCAAGGCACGCTCATCGACAGCATGCTCAAGACGACCCGCAACGGCCGGGTCATCGACGAGAAAGTCGTCGTCGAGAGCTACGTCGACGCTCCGGGTTGCCCGGGCTGCCAGTACCATATACAGCTGCGCAGCTGCCTGGTCCCCGTGCCGAGCGGCTCCGACCGCGATTTTCACGTCGAGCTCGAGCTGCCGAGGACCACTTTCGCCGAGGGCGACGAGGCCAGAATCAAGGTCCACGCGTTCAAGGAGTGCTACGTCTACGTCTACGACGTCGGCATGGACGGGGAGACGTCGCTGATCGTGCCCAACGAGTACGTCAACGAGATCCATCTCAAGGGAGGCGAGAGCTTCGAGTACCCGAGCGACGACGTTCATCGCCGGGGCATCAAGCTCGTGGCGGCGCTGCCCGAGGGCAAGGACGTCTCGGCCGAGACGATCCGCCTCGTGGCGACCAAGGAGCCGCTGCCGAAGGACCGGCAGGACCCGGCGATGGGCGGGTACATGAGCTTGTTGCGGCGGCTCAACGCCTCGAGCATCGACTGGACCGACACCGCCGGCGCCTTCACGATCTACAAGCACTAGTTGTTTATTAAATGAAGCTCGAACCCATCGCCGTCGTCGGTCTCGGCGGCGTCTTCCCGGACGCTCCGACTCTCGACGCATTCTGGGCGAACATCGCCGCGCGCGGCTGCGCGGCTCGGGAGATCCCGGACGGCCGTTGGCTTCTTTCGAAGGACGAGGCCTTCGACGCCCGGCGCGGCGCCCCGGACAAGGTCTACTCGCTCAAGGCCTGCCTGCTCGACGGATTCTCGCCGGAGCTCTCCGGCCTCGACGTCGATTCGGATCTCGTCGCGCGGCTCGATCCGCTATACGGCCTCGCGCTGCACGCGGCGCGGCAAGCTTTTCTCTCCTCGAAAACGGAAAAGATCGACCGTTCGCGCGCCGGCGTCGTCATCGGCAACATCGTGCTGCCGACCGACGGCGCCTCCGCGTTCTCGCGGGAGCTCCTGCGCGGCGCGCTGGCCGAGAAAGTGCTCGGCCGCCGGCCGCCGGCGCGGCCGGCCGAGCCGCTCAACCGATACGTCGCCGGCCTGCCGGGCTCGCTGATCGCGCAGGGCCTGCGCCTGGGCGGCGGGGCCTTCACGCTCGACGCCGCCTGCGCGTCCTCGCTCTACGCCGTCAAGCTCGCCTGCGACGAGCTGCGCTCGCGGCGCGCCTACTTGATGATCACCGGCGGCGTGTCCCGGCCCGAGGCTCTTTATACGCAGATGGGCTTTTCGCAACTGCGCGCGCTATCGCCGTCCGGCCGCCCCTCGCCTTTTGACGCGGCCGCGGACGGGCTCGTCGTCGGCGAGGGCGCCGGGATGCTCGCGCTCAAGCGCCTCGAGGACGCCGAGCGCGACGGCGACGAGATCTGGGGACTGCTCGTCGACGCGGGGCTCTCGAACGACGTCGGCGGCAGCCTGCTCGCGCCCAACTCCGTCGGCCAGCTGCGCGCGATGCGCGAGGCGTACAAGCGGGCGGGTTGGAGCCCCGCCGACGTCGATCACATCGAGTGCCACGCCACCGGCACGCCGACCGGCGATCCGATCGAGTTCCAGAGCCTGCGCGCGCTGTGGGGCGAGCGCGGCTGGACCGCGGGCCAGTGCGCGCTCGGCTCCGTCAAGTCGAACGTCGGCCACATGCTCACGGCCGCCGGCGCGGCGGGCTTGATCAAAACGCTGCTGGCAATGCGGCGCAAGACGCTGCCGCCGACCGCCAATTTCTCGAGGCCCGCGCCGGGCATCGAGCTCTCCGACAGCCCGTTCACCGTCCTTTCCGAGGCGCGCGAGTGGAAGCCGCGGTCCGGCAAGACGCCGCGCCGCGCCGCCGTCAGCGCCTTCGGCTTCGGCGGCATCAACGCGCATCTGCTCGTCGAGGAATATCAGAAGCCGAAAAAATCGAGGAAGTCGGCGGCGCCCGGGAGGGCGCAGCCCCAATCGCCATCAGGAGTTGCGGTGGCGATTGTGGGCATGGAGACGCGCTTCGGCCCGTACGCCTCGCTGCGCGCGTTCCAGGAGCGCGCCTTGGGCGGCGGCGAGAAGCGCGAGCCGGCCGCGTCGCGCTCCCGCTGGTGGGGCGCCGCCGACGAGTCGAAATTTCCGGGCTATTATTTGCCCGAGGCCGCCGTCCGCGAGGGCAAGTTCCGCGTTCCGCCGAAAGAGCTCGAGGAGTCGCTGCCGCAGCAGCTCTTGATGCTCGGCGTCGCCGCGGCGGCGATCGAGGACGCGAAGCTGCCGCAGGACGGCCGCGATCGCGCGGGCGTCTTCATCGGCCTCGGCCTCGACCTCAACACCTGCAATTTTCATTTCCGCTGGTCGCTCTCATCGGAAGCGCGAGAATGGGCGAAGGCGCGGGGCTGGAATCTCTCCGCCTCGGAAACGGCCGAGTTCGCGCAGGCCCTGCGCGAAGCGTCCGGCCCGGCGCTCTCGGCCAACCGCACGATGGGCGCGCTCGGCGGCATCGTCGCCAGCCGCGTCGCGCGCGAGTTCTCCATCGGCGGCCCGAGCTTCACGATTTCCTGCGAGGAGGCCTCCGGCCTCAAGGCCGTCGAGGCCGCGGTCCGCGCGCTGCGCCAAGGCGAGCTCGACAGCGCCGTCGTCGGCGCCGTCGACGTCGCCGGGGACCTGCGCGCCGTCCTCGGCGCCGAGGCGGGGCGCCCGTTTTCACCCGACGGCAAGGCGCGTCCCTTTTCTAAAGAAACGGCTGGACCGGCCGTGGGCGAGGGCGCGGCCTGTCTCGTCTTGAAACGGCTCGACGACGCCCAGCGCGACGGCGACCGCGTCTACGCCGTCATCAAGGGAACGGGCTCGGCCTCCGGAGCCGGCCGGACGGAGTCCTTGTCTGGCGTTTACACCGCCGCCCTGCGTCGAGCGTATCTCGACGCAGGGGTGGATCCTTCCAGGGTGGGATTTATCGAGACGCACGGGTCAGGGACGCCCAAAGAGGACGCCGCCGAGGCCGAGGCCCTGGCCGACTTCTTCGGCACGGCCTCGGCCGACCTGTCCTGCGCGCTCGGCTCGATCAAGACGGAGATCGGCCACGCGGGCGCGGCCGCGGGCCTGGCCGGACTCGCGCGCGCGGCGCTGGCGCTTTATCAAGAGATTCTTCCGCCGTTCTTTTCCGAAGAAACGGCGGGCACGTTCGCGCCGATCGCGGGCCTAGAGCGCGCGCGCAAGCGCTTCCATCTGCCTCGCCGCCCGCAGTTCTGGCTGCGCAACCGCGCCGAGGGGCCGCGCCGCGCGGGCGTGAGCGCGGTCGGCGTCGGCGGCGACTGCGCGCACGTCGTCTTGGAGGGCGTCGAGCGCGCCGAGTCCCCGGCGACGGCCGTCGAGCGCCGCCAGCCGCTGGGCGCGCGGCGGGAAGCCCTCTTCTGCGTCGAGGCCGACGACGCGCCCGGCGTCCTCTCCGGCTTGGCGCGCTTGCGCGCCTGGGTCTCCGAGCAGGACTCGGCCGCGAACGTCGAGCGCTTGGCGCGCGGCTGGCTCGCGCGCAACGCGTCGGCTCCTTCTAAAAAACTCGGCCTCGCCCTCGTCGCGCGGGACTGGAAAGACCTTCTCGCGCTCGTGCGCGCCGCCGAGGACTCGATCCGCGAAAATCCCGAGCGGCCGATCGCCGGCGACCGCGTCCAGTTCACTTATCGCGCGCCTTTCGGCGCGGAATCGGTGGCGTTCGTCTTCCCGGGCTCGGGCAATCAATATGTCGGCATGGGCGTCGAGCTCGGCGTCGAGTTCCCGGAGGTCCTGCGCGCGCAAGACGCCGAGAACGGCTACCTGCGCCGCCAGATGCTGCCGCACCTCTACGCCCCCTGGCGCCTCGACTGGCCGGAGGGCTGGCAGGCGCAGGCCGAGTCGCAGCTCCTCTCCGACTACAAAGCGATGATCTTCGGCTCCGTCTGCCACGGCACGGTCGTCAGCGACGTCGCGCGGCGCTTCGGGCTCGAGCCGCGGTTCGTCCTCGGCTACAGCCTGGGCGAGACCGCGGGCCTCTTCGCGCTGCGCGCCTGGACCGCGCGCGACGAGATGCTGCGCCGCATGACGGAATCTACTCTTTTTATTAGTGATTTGGCCGGACCCTGCGACGCCGTCCGCCAATTCTGGCACCTGCCCACCGACGAGCGCGTCGAGTGGGTCTTGGGCGTGATCGACCGGCCCGCCGACACCGTCAAGCGCGCCCTGAAAGGCGTCGAGCGCGCCGCGCTGCTGATCGTCAACGCGCCGCTCGAGTGCGTCGTCGGCGGCTACCGGAAAGCGGTCGAGTCGCTCGTCGAGGGCATGGGCTGCGTGTTCCTGCCGCTGCAGGGCGTGTCGACCGTGCACTTCCCGGCGGCGAAGCTCGTCGAGAGGAAATACCGCGAGCTGCACCTTCTGCCGACGCAGCCTCCCGCGGGCGTCTCTTTCTATTCGAGCGCGTGGGGAAAATCCTACGACGTCACGCGCGAGGCGGCCGCCGAATCCATCACGACGCAGGCCGTGAAGAGCTTCGACTACGCCGCGCTCGTCAAGCAGGCCTACGAGGACGGCGCGCGGGTGTTCCTCGAGATGGGCCCGCAGGCCTCCTGCACGCGCATGATCGACAAGATCCTCGGGCCGCTGCCGCACGCCGCGCGCGCGGCGTGCCCGCGCGGGCAGGACGAGGCGTCGAGCATCCTGCGACTGCTCGCGCACTGCGTGGCCGAGCGCTTGCCCGTCGACCTGTCGCCGCTTTACGGCGGAGAGTCCGCGTGCGTCGCGCATCAGGAGCCCGAGGCGCCGAGCCGCCGCGTCTCGGCGGCGCTGGGCGGGCCTGCGTTCCCGGCGATTTCATGGGAGCCTCAGCGGCGCGAGCCTCGTCGCGCTGAGCCGCCGCCGAAGTCTCCTGTTCAGGAAGCGCCTTCGCCCGTCGCCGTTTTCGACTTACCCCGGGGTGAGTCGAGAATCCCCGCGCCCGTCATCCCCTCGGCTTTCTCTCCGGGGAGCCTTCCTGCTTCCACGATAACGCTCGCTCCGGCGTCGAACGCGCAAGCCGGCTTCGCTGCGATGACCGCCGCCGCCGCGAAGGCGCACGAGGCGTTCTTGCGCATCAGCAAGAACTTTTCGGAGGCGCAGGCCAAGAACCTCGCGTTCCAGCAGCAGCTGATCGCGCTTTCGGGCGGAGCGCCCGTCGCGGCTCCTTCAGCGCCCGAACGGAAAGTCTTCATGACTCGCGAGCAGTGCATGGAGTTCGCCGTCGGCAAGATCGGCAAGGTTCTGGGCAAGGCCTTCGAGCACGTCGACGTTTATCCCACGCGCGTGCGCCTGCCCGATGAGCCGCTGATGCTCGTCGACCGCGTCCTCGAGGTGGAGGGCGAGCCGAACTCGATGAAATCCGGCCGCGTCGTCACCGAGCACGACGTCCTTCCGGGCGCGTGGTATCTGGACGGAGGCCGCATCCCGACGTGCGTGGCCGTCGAGGCCGGGCAAGCGGATCTGTTCCTGTCGGGCTACCTCGGCATCGACACGCGGACGAAGGGCCTCGCCGTCTATCGGCTCTTGGACGCCGTCGTGACCTTCCACGGCGCGCTGCCGACGGCTGGCGAGACGATCAAATACGACATCCGCATCCGCGGCTTCGGACAGCACGGCGACATCTGGCTTTTCTTCTTCGACTTCGATTCCACCGTGAACGGCCGGCCGCTGCTCACGATGCGTAAGGGCTGCGCCGGCTTCTTCACCCAAGAGGAGCTCGCGCGCGGCAAGGGCATCGTGCGGACCGACGAGGAGACGCGCCCCGAGCCGCGCTCCCTGCCCGCCGATTGGAAGCCGCTCGCCGCGCTCGGCGGCGTGGAGTCTTACGGCGACGCGAGGCTCGCCGCGCTGCGGCGCGGAGACCTCGCGGAATGCTTCGGGCCCGCGTTCGCGAAGTTCTCCGGAGCCGAGACGCTTCCTTCGGGCCGCATGAAGCTCGTCGATCGGATCACGCGCCTCGATCCCAAGGGCGGCCGCTTCGGGCTCGGCCTCGTCGTCGGCGAGGCGGATATCCATCCTGACGATTGGCACCTCGTCTGCCACTTCTCCGACGACAACGTCATGCCCGGCACGCTGATGTACGAGTGCTGCCTGCACACGCTGCGCGTCTATTTGATGCGGCTCGGCTGGGTCGGCGAGAAGGGGGAGGTCTGGCACGAGCCCGTTCCGGGGATCGCGTCGCAGCTCAAGTGCCGCGGCCAGGTGCTCGCTTCGACGAAGAAGGTCACCTACGAGATCTCCGTCAAGGAGCTCGGCTACAAGGACGGCGTCCCTTACGCGCTCGCCGACGCCTTGATGTACTCCGACGCCAAGCCGATCGTCCACATCACCGACATGAGCCTGCGGATCGGCGGCCTCGGCAAGGCCGCTTTGGAAAGGAACTGGTCGGCCTCGGCCTCGAATCTGAAGAAGGCCCCGCTGTTCGATCACGACCGCATCCTCGCCTTCGCCGTGGGCAAGCCGTCCGTGGCCTTCGGCGACAAGTACAAAATCTTCGACGAAGACCGGATCATAGCGCGTCTGCCGGGCCCGCCCTATCAGTTCCTCGACCGCGTCGTATCGATCCAAAACTGCGAGCCGTGGCGGCTGGCGGCCGGCGGCGTCATCGAGGCCGAATATGAAGTCCCTCGGGACGCTTGGTACTTCAAGTCGAACGCCCAGCCGACGATGCCCTTCGCCGTGCTGCTCGAGGCCGCGCTGCAGCCCTGCGGCTGGCTCGCCGCGTACCTCGGCAGCGCGCTGACCTCGCCCGTCGATCTCAAGTTCCGCAACCTCGGCGGCACGGCCGTCCAATACGAGGACATCGGCCCCGACGCGGGAACGCTCGCGACGACCGTCGCGATCACGAAGGTCTCCCAGTCGGGCGGCATGATCATCCAGAACTATAAGTTCACGACGCGCCGCGCCGGCCGCGTCGTCTACGAGGGCGTCACCGAGTTCGGCTTCTTCACCAAGGAGGCGCTCGGCCAGCAGATCGGCCTGCGCGGCGCCAAGCCGTGGCCGGTCGACGCCGGCCGGACGATCGATCCCTCGACGGCCGCGGGCATGCCCGACGACACGCTGCTCATGCTCGACACGATCGACGGCGGCCCGGAGCTCGGCCCCGCCGGCCTCGGGCTTTATAAAGGAAGGCGCCGGGTCAATCCGTCGGAGTGGTTCTTCAAGGCGCACTTCTACCAGGACCCCGTCTGCCCGGGCTCCCTCGGCTTGGAGTCGATGATCCAGATCATGAAATACGCGGCGCGACAACGCTTCGGCGCGGGGCGCTTCGAGTCCATGGCTCTCGGCGAGAAGCACGCGTGGCTCTACCGCGGCCAGTACACGCCGGTCAACAAGCAGGTCGAGGTCGTCTGCGCGATCACGGGCGTCGACGAGCGGCGCAAGCTCCTGCGGGCCGACGGCTTCTTGTCGGTCGACGGGCTGACGATCTATCAGATGAAGGACTTCACGGTGCGCGTGGCGTGAAGTACTCCAAGGTCTTCCTCGACGCGATCGGCTACGAGCTGGCCCCCAACGTCGTGACCTCGGCGCAGCTCGAGGCGCGCATCAAGCCCGTCTACGACAAGCTCCACATGCAATCGGGCCAGCTCGAGGCGCTCACGGGCATCCGCGAACGGCGCTGGTGGGACGCGGGCTATCCGCTCTCCAAGGGCGCGCTCGCCGCCGCGAAGAAGGCGCTCTCCTCTTCTAAAGTCAAAACCAAAGACATCGGCGCGCTGATCTACGCCGGCGTCTGCCGCGAGAACTCGGAGCCGGCCACGGCCTGCGCCGTCGCGGCGGGCCTGGGCCTCAAGGGCGACTGCTTCGTCTTCGACATCGGCAACGCCTGCTTGGGCGTCATCAACGGCATCCTGGACGTCGCCAACCGCATCGAGCTCGGCCAGATCAAGGCCGGCCTCGTCGTCTCGTGCGAATCAGCGCGCGAGATCAACGACAGCATGATCGACTCGATGCTCAACAACCCCACGATGGACCATTTTCGCCTCTCGCTCGCCACGCTGACGGGCGGCTCGGGCGGCGTGGCCGTGCTGCTGACCGACGGCTCGTTCGGCGGCGCGAACCACCGCCTGCTCGGCGGCGTCTCTCTCGCCGCGCCAGAGCACCACGAGCTCTGCCTCTGGAACCGCGATTTCATGCGCACCGACGCGACGGCCGTGCTCAAGCATGGCGTCGAGCTGGGCAAGGCCACGTGGACCGCGCTGCTGCAAAAAGTGCAGTGGACGGCGGGCGAGGTCGGCAAGGTCATCTGCCACCAAGTGGGCGGCGCGCACCGCGCCGGCATCCTTCAGACGATCGGCGTGCCCGAGGACAAGGATTTTTCGACCTACGAGCATCTCGGCAACATCGGTACCGTCTCCCTGCCGGTCACGGCCGCGATCGCGGACGAGCGCGGGTTTCTGGAAAAGGGCGACCGCGTGGCGTTCCTGGGCATCGGTAGCGGCCTCAACTGCATGATGCTCGGCTGGGAGTGGTGATGCTCCTGGCGGATTCTCGAGTTCTCGAGGAGGTTT
The DNA here is from genome assembly GCA_964600165.1 of uncultured Elusimicrobia bacterium. Classification (GTDB taxonomy): domain Bacteria; phylum Elusimicrobiota; class Elusimicrobia; order UBA1565; family UBA9628; genus CAZRIP01. The sequence goes on from CAZRIP010000075.1 coordinate 16,066, forward strand.
TTTGGACAAAAGCGTCGTCGAGTCGCGGATTCGTCCGCGCCGAAGCGTCTGTCCAAAAACCCTCCTCGGGAATCGCGAGAATCGCCCCGGGGCCGCGGCCCAGGCGGGCGTCGTGAGCTGGCGCGCGTTGTACCCGTTCCAGCCGAAATACATCGACCGCGGCGACGGGATCAAGATGCATTACGTAGACGAAGGAAAGGGCGGCCCCGTCGTCTTCGTGCACGGCAACCCGTGGTGGTCGTTCTGCTTCCGGGATCTGATGGGCGCGGTCAAGGAACGGCGTCGCGTGGTGGCCTTCGACCACGTCGGGATGGGGCTCTCCGAAAAGCCGGGCGAGGACCGCTACGAGTTCACGCTGCAAAACCGCGTCGCCGACATGAGCAAGCTCATGGACTCCCTCGCGCTCGAGAAGATCACCCTCGTCGTCCACGACTGGGGCGGCATGATCGGCTGCGCGTGGGCGTGCCTCAACCCCGAGCGCGTCTCCCGGCTCGTCGTCTTCAACACCGCGGCCTGGATCCCCGAGAAATACTCGTTTCCATGGCAGCTTCGGCTCGCGCGCTCGTCCCTTGGAGAGCTGTGCGTGCGGGGCTTGAACCTCTTCACGATCGGCGGCGTGGCGACGTGCTTCAAGCGCAGGAAGCCCGCCAAAGACGAGGTCGAAGGCTACTACTCTCCGTCGAAGGACGCCGACAACCGCCTCGCCCAGCACCGCTTCGTGCGCGACATCCCGCGCGAGCAGGGCGTCCCGGCTTACGAGCTCTGCAAATGGACCGGCGACAACCTGAGCAAGCTCTCCGGCAAGCCGGCGCTGATCGTCTGGGGCGGGAAAGATTTTGTCTTCACCAAGCCGTTCTACGACGAGTGGGTCGCCCGTTTCCCGGCGGCTGAGAAGCGCTATTTGCCGGACGCCGGCCACCTCGTCTTCGACGACGCGAGCGCCGAGGTCGTCCCGCTCGTCCGGAAGTTCATCGAAGCATGAGCGAAGAGAACAACGCGAACATCGCCGCGCGGGTCGGCCAGTGGTCGATCAAGACGCCTATGAGGGCGGCGATCGTCGACGGCCGCGAGCGCTTGAGCTTCCTCGGCTTCGACGAGGGCTGCGGCCGCCTTTCGGTCGGGCTGTCGAAGGCGGGGTTGAAAAAAGGGATGCGCGCCGCCGTCCTCGTGCCGCCGGGGATCGACTTCTACGCGCTCGCCTTCGCGCTGATGCGCCTGGGCGTTTCGCCCGTGCTCATCGATCCCGGCATCGGCTGGGACAGGCTTGGACGTGCATTAAAAGAGGCGCAGCCGCAAGCCTTCATCGGCTCGCCCAAGGCGCACCTGGCGCGCCTGGCCGGGCGCTGGGCGCCGTCGGCGCGGATCAAGATCGTCGCGGGCGGGTTCTTTCCGGGCGCGATCTCCGCCGCCGAGCTCGGCCGCGCGCCGGCGGGGGCGATCCGCGCGCCCGTGCCGACCAAGCCCGAGGACGCCGCGGCGATCCTCTTTACCTCCGGCAGCACCGGCGCGCCGAAAGGCGCGCTCTACACGCACGGCATGTTGCACGCCCAGTTGGACTTGCTGTCCTCGGCGTTCGGCGTCCAGGCCGGACAGGTCTCGGTGCCGACGTTCCCGCTCTTCGGGCTCTTTGACGTCGCGCTCGGCCAGACCGTCGTGATCCCGGACATGGACGCGAGCAAGCCGGCCGAGGCCGATCCGCGCAAGATCCTGGCCGCGATCGTCGATTCTCAGGCCGATCAGCTGTTCGGCTCGCCGGCGCTCTTGGACGTGCTCGCGCGCCACGGCGAGAAGATCCCGCGCCTCTCGCGCGTGCTCTCGGCCGGCGCGCCGGTGCCGTCCAAGCTCCTCGCCCGGCTCGTCCCGCTTCTGCCGGAGGGCTGCCGCGTCTTCACGCCGTACGGCGCGACGGAGGCCCTGCCCGTCGCGCTCATCGAGGCGCAAGAGGTCCTCTCGGAAACGGCCGAGATGTCCGCGCGCGGCCTCGGCACGTGCGTGGGCCGGCCGCTCCCGGGGGTGGACGTCGCCGTCATCGCGATCGGCGACGATCCTATTTCGGCATGGGACGATTCCCTGCGCGTGAGCGCGGACGAAGTGGGCGAGATCGCCGCGCGCGGTCCGAACGTCTCGCCTATGTATTTCAACCGGCCGGAAGACACGGCGCGCGCGAAGATCGGGTCCTGGCATCGCATGGGCGACCTCGGCCGCTTCGACGCGCGAGGGCGCCTGTGGTTTTACGGCCGCAAGAGCCAGCGCGTGGCGACGCCTTCGCGAACGTTCTTCACCGTCGCTTGCGAGGGCGTGTTCAACGCCCACCCGAAGGTCAAGCGCACGGCGCTCGTGGGCGCTCGCGGAGTCCCCGTGCTCTGCGTCGAGCTCGATGATCCTGCCTCAGACAAAGAGTCCGTGCGCCGCGAGTTGCTCGCGCTCGGCGCGCGCCATGAGCAGACCCGGGCGATCCGGACGATCCTGTTCCACCCCAAGTTCCCGGTCGACATCCGCCACAACGCCAAGATCTTCCGCGAGCGGCTGGCCGACTGGGCCGGCGAGAGGGTGCGCGCGTGAAGGCGCTCGTCACCGGCGGGGGCGGCTTTCTGGGCCGCGTCATCATCCGGCAGCTGCGCGAGCGCGGCGACGAGGTCCGAAGCCTCTCTCGCGGGCGCTATCCAGACCTCGAGAAGGACGGCGTCGAGTGCGTCCAAGCCGATCTCATGGACGTCGCCGCCGTCTCGAAAGCCTGCGAGGGCGTCGACGTCGTCTTCCACGTCGCCGGCAAGGTCGGCCTCTGGGGCGACTACTCGGATTTCTTGCGCGCGAACGTCGAGGGCACGCGCAACGTCCTCAACGCCTGCCAGGACCGCGGCGCGCGGCGGCTGGTCTTCACGGGCAGCCCGAGCGTCGTCTTCGACGGTCGCGACGTCGAAGGCTGGGACGAGTCGGCGCCGTACCCGGAACGCTTCGACTCTTATTACTCGCGCACGAAGGCCGCCGCCGAGGAGATGGTGCTCTCGGCCAACGGCCTGCGCGGGCTCTCGACGATCTCGCTGCGGCCGCACCTCGTCTGGGGGCCGGGCGACACGAGCATCGCTCCGCGCGTCATCGCGCGGGCCAAGGCGGGCAAGCTGCGCCGCATCGGCGGCCTCAACAAGAAGGTCGACATCACCTACGTCGACGACGCCGCGCGCGCCCATCTGCTGGCGGCGGCACGCCTCGAAGTGTCGCCGTCGGTGGCGGGGAAGGCGTATTTCCTATCTCAAGGCGATCCCCGGCCGCTGTGGGAGGTCGTCAACGGCATCCTGGCCGCCGCCGGGCTGCCTCCCGTCGAGCGCTCGGTGAGCCTTTGGGCGGCCCGCGCGGCCGCGGCGGGGCTCGAGCTTTCCTACCGCGCCTTGCGGCGGCGCGACGAGCCGCCGCTGACGCGGTTTCTCGTCACCCAGCTGTCGACGGCGCATTGGTTCGACATCTCGGCGGCGCGCCGCGACCTCGGCTACGAGCCGAGCGTCCCCTTCGAGGAAGGCCTCAAGCGCTACGCCCGCTGGTTTAAGTGCCAGGCATTAAAAGATTAACAACAAAGGCTTCTGAAGGGTCGCGGACGCCTTTCGACATCTTTTAATCTCCGGCACGGCGTAGGCCTTCTGGCCCATTTTCCGCGACCGAAAGACCCAAGCCTGCCGCCTCGCCCGCAAATAAAATGAGGGCGTGAGAAGCTCCTGGGCGTTATTGGCGGCGGGTTTGGCGATTCTCGCGTTTTCGGGCTGCGACGAGAGCGGCGGCACGGTCAAGACCAAGGCCGACGCGGCGTCCGCGCAAACTCCCGTCACCGCGGCTGTCGCTCCCGCTCCCGCGGCCGTCCCGAGCCAAGCGGAGATCCCGCCGCAGGCCCGCGCGCTCCAGGACACCGTGGCGGACCTCCCGGCGACGCCGACGACGGCGAAGCGGACGTTGGATGGGATCTTCGACAACAACCATGCGGCGGGCGACCCGGCGCTCGTCTCCTATCATCCCACTCGGCCGACCGTGACGGCGCCGCCCCAGGCGGACATCGACGCCAAGCGCAAGCAGGTCCAAGCCGCTTACGCCAATACCCCGCTGCATCGCTCGGGCAAGGGCGACCAGCCGGTCGCCGGCACTCTGCCCGCGGTGCCGCTGCCGAGCCCGACCGACGCCGCGGG
>CAZRIP010000076.1:0-19890 GCA_964600165.1 uncultured Elusimicrobia bacterium
GGTCGCACGGCAGCCACGGGTCGCACGGCAGCCACGGGTCGCACGGCAGCCACGGTTCGCACGGCTCGCATTGCCGCGGCGGCTGGTGCTGCCCGAGGTGCTAGAGAGGCGATGAAGGACGAGGCTGATCCATGGCACCCGAAGGAGAGTCCTTTAGGACTCCCGATCATTTGGCGGTTTACCTCTCCAATAGCTGCAACTTGGCCTGCAGCTATTGCTACGTCTCGGTAAACCAGGGACCGGCGGTCCGTCCGACCTTCGCGCAGCTCAAGCAGTCGATCGACTTCTTCCTCAACGACGTCGATCACCCGCACAAGAAGATCACGTTTCTCGGCGGCGAGCCGTTCGTCGAGTGGCCGCTGTTGACGAAGGCCGCGCGCTACGCGCGCGAGCAAGGCGGCGACGAGCTCGTGCTGCAGACTTTCACCAACGGCACGCTCCTTTCCCCGGAGAAGATGGAGGTCTTAAACGACCTCGACCTTCACGTCACCATCAGCCTCGACGGCCGCAAGAGCGCCAACGACAAGCATCGGGTGTACTATCGGGCGAAGGACCGATCCGTCTTCGACGACGTGATGGGACGTCTAGAAGGTCTCGATAAGAGCCGCCTCGGCGTCAGCCTCGTCTTCACGTCCGCCACGGTCGAGGAGTTCCTGCAGAACGTCGACCATTTCTACCGGATGGGCTTTGGCCGCATCACGTTCAACCCGGAACTTTACGAGCTCTGGACGGAAGCCCGCCTCGACGTCATGCGCGCGCAGCTGCGCGCGTTCCGCAAGTTCTACAGGCTCGCGCTCGAGAAGGGCCGGCCGTTCCAGATCCCGATCTTGTACGCCGTGCTCGCCAACGACGAGTCCAACAAGAAAGGCGTGAAGTGGTGGCACGACTGCCACAACGTGGTGCTCGGCCCCGACGCGCACTACTACGCCTGCGACAAGGCGCTGACCTTCCCGATCGGGCAGGCGAAAGACCAACGGGTCGGCTCGGTGGAGAAGGGCATGAAGTGGGAGCCGCGCCGCGAGCACTTCGACCGCGCGATCGCCGGCATCGAGCGCGCAGGCTACGGCAAGGACGAGTATTTTTGCCCGATGGGCGTCTATTTCTACAGCGAGGAGGCGGGCCGAGAGCCCACGGAGCTCCTGTCGAACTTCGAGACGGTGGCCGCGACGTTCTCGGAAGGGCTGCTCGGCCTCGTCGACGACCTCAAGGACAACCCGGTTTTTCAGGACCTCTATGTCCACGCGCGCGTCGTCTGACCTCTCGGCTCTCGCGACCAACAAGGAGATCCGGCGCTTCAAAGTCGCGATCAACACGGCGTGCCCGCTGCGCTGCGACTACTGCTTCATCGACAAGGACTCGGGCGAGGTCGTGTCCTGGGGCGCCGTGAAGGGCCTCGTCAAGTTCATGCTGTCGTCGCCGGGCGAGGTCAAGAAGCTGCTCATCTACGGCGGCGAGCCGTTCCTCAAGTTCGACCTCGTCAAGGACGTCGCGCTCTACGCGCGCGAGGAGGCCGTGAAGGCCGGCAAGGACCTCGACCTCTCGATCTGCACGAGCGCGGGCCTGCCGATCAAGCGCGAGCAGCTGGAGTTCCTGCGCGAGCAGCGTTTCTTCCTGTCGGTGTCGCTCGACGGCGACGAGGAGACCCACGACGCGCACCGCGTCTTCAAGGGGGGGAAGGGCAGCTGGGCGACGGCTTCGAAGAACCTGCCCCAGATACTCGAGGTCATCGGCAAGCGCCGCGCGATGGCGATCCAATGCGTCCATCCCGACAACGTCGAGAAGATGCTCGACAACTTTCAGAAGCTCGTCGCGATGGGCTTCGAGAACGTCGAGGTCGAGGTGATCCACGGCTTCGGATGGAAGGAGAAGAAGCACCTCTTCCGCCCGATGCTGCGCCGGGTCCTTGATTGGATCCGGACCGAGGCGCGGGAGGGCCGCTTCCGCTTCCTCGTCTGCTCTCTCGTCCCGCTCATGCTCAAGGACGGGATCGTCCGCGAGGACTGGTGTCCGTTCCACTCGTCGATGGAGTGCTACCCGGACGGCAAGTTCTCGTTCTACCCATTCGCCTTCGTCGATTGGGAGGGCCGCGCGCGCTCCGCCGTCGGGGACGCATTCTCTGGTGTACCCGACCGCTATAAGGCTTGCTCTTTCGACCTCAATTCCGAGCAGTGCAAGAACTGCACGTCCGACTATTATCGCAACCCGACCGTCAACGAGGGCAACGACCCGTACCGCTGGCGCACGGAGATGGCGCGCGCCTTCATGGACGAGGTCGCGCTCGCGTCGAAGACCGATGCCTTGATGCGCGATTACTTGAAGGAGGCGCTCATCCGATGCCGCATCAGCTGACAATTCAAAGCGGTGCCAGGCACCGAAGTGAAATGTCGCTCCGCGGCTCGGGTTCGCTTTCGCTGTTGCTGCGCGGTTTGATCAAGGCGAACTTGATCCATCACCTGGCGCACACGGGCGGCAAGGCGACCTTGACGCGCATCGGGCGGGCGTGGAAGCCCGCGTTCGACTGGCTGCCGTCCGGCGGCCAGCCGTTCGACGAGCGCCTGGCGCCGCTTTTCGCCGGGCTCTGCGCGACGCCGACGCCGCAGTTGTTCCCCGAGCGCTTCCACGTCCTCGAAAAAGCCGCGGCCGCCGATCCCGAGTCCCTGTGGACGTGGGTGATCCTCGGCTTGAATTACCTGCGGCTCTGGGACGGCGACGCCTATTTCAAGCGCGCCCTGGAGTGCCTGGAGCGCGCCGTCGCGCTGCGTCCGGACTGGAGCTTCGGGTATCTCCTGAGGGGAGAAGCCAAGCGCTCCCTGCTCGACTACGACGGCGCGCTCGCCGATTACGACGCGGCGCTCGCGCGCGAGCCGAAGCTCGCTTGGGCGCACGCTTTCAAAGCGCGGGTCCTCTTTCAGAAACGGACCGATGCTCGCGATATCCGCTTGATGGATCGCGCCATCGGCCTCTCGCCGCGCGAAGGTTGGATGCGCTGCTGGCGCGGCGAGTCCCATCGTCGTCTCGGCCGGCTCGCCCGAGCGGGGCGCGATTTCCGCGACGGGTTGAAGCTCGACCCGCTCTACGACCAAGGCTACGGCTGGCGCGCGAAGCTGCTGGAAGCTCATGGCGAGCACGCGGAGGCCGCCCGCTCGCTCGCCAAGGGCATCGCCCTCTGCCCTGCTTTCGAAAAGGCCTACCGACAGCTCGTCCGCGTGCAGAAAGCGGCCGGCGACGTCGGCGCCGCGCTCAAGACTTTGGACCGGGCCGCGGCGCTCAACCATCGCAACGATTGGCTCGGCAACTGGCGGGTCGAAGGCCACGTCGACGACGAGGCCGGCCGCGCCGCGCTGGCGCTGCTGGAAAAGCGCCCGAGGGACGCTCGCGCCCGGGCCTGGCGCGCGGAGACCCTGCTCCAGCTGGGCCGGCTCGACGAGGCGCTGGCCGCGCTCTCGGATAACGACCCATGGTCGCTCGCATGGCGCGGGGAATGCCTCGTGCGCATGGGGCGGCCGGCCGACGCGCTCGTCGCCCTCGATGAAGCGGCGCGGGGCGATCCTTCTTACGGCCGCGCCTGGGCCTGGCGCGGACGGGCGCGCGCGCTGCTCGGTGACTGGACGGCCGCCGTCGGCGACTTCGACCGCGCGCTGGCGGCGCGGCGCGTGGAGTACGCGTGGATCTTCGGCTGGCGCGGCGAGGCCAAGCTCGAGCTCGGCCGCCTGCCCGAGGCGCTGGCGGACCTCGACGCCGCGGTGCTGCTCGACGCCGGCTGCAAGTCGTTCTATCTGTGGCGCGCGAAGGCGCGCCGCGCGGCCGGCGACGAGCGCGGCTGCCGCGACGATCTGCTGCGCGCCGCCGACGGCGAGTTCCCGTGGCGCGCGCTGGTGGAGGCCGAGGAGCGCCGCCGCGAGGGCGCCCACCGCGAGGCTTACGAGCTGCTTTCGCCGGTCGTCGAACGCCTCGGCGCGGGCGCGCGCTGGCTTTATCTGCTGCGCTACCGGCTGCGGCGCGAGGCCGGTTTGCCAGGCGCGGCGCGCGACCTCGACACGGCTTTCCGCGGCGACGCCGATCCCTCGTGGCTCTTCGCCCTCGGGCCGGCTCCGTCGGCTCCGGAAGGCGCGGCGCTGTTCCAGGACGAGGCGTTCGTCGACGCCGGCGCGCTCGCTTACGCGGGCCAGGCGCGGCTCAAGCGCGGCGACGCGTCGGGCCTCGAGCTGCTGCGGCGCGCGGCCTACGTCGAGCCTCGCGGCTGGATCCTGGCTTGGCTCGGCGAGGCCGAGCGCCAGGCGGGACGCCGCGAGGCCGCGCTCGCGGCCTTCGACCGCGCCGTCGCCGTCGATCCCCGCTACGACAACGCCTACGCTTGGCGCGGCGGCGTGAGCCTGGCGCAGGGCGACGCGGCGGGCGCGGCCGCCGATCTGGAGCGCGCGCTGGCGCTGCGAAAGACCCCGCGCGCGCATCGCGACCTGGCCAAGGCGCGCGCCGCGCTCGGCGATTGGAAGGGCGCGCTCGAAAGCCAGAAAGCCGCCGCGCGCCTCGACCCGGAGCTCGGCTTCGACGCCGATCTGGCGAAAGCTCCCGATCTGCCGATGATCCGCGCTTGGCGCGGCGAGCGGCTGCTGCGCGAGGGCAAGCCGCGCGAGGCCTTGGCGCTGCTCGAGAAAGCGGGCAAGCTTCCGTGGGCGCTCGCGTTCCGCTCCGAGGCCCGGCTCGCGCTGGGCGACGCGGAGGGCGCGGCGCGCGACGCCGCGGCCGCTCGCCGCCTCGACCCGCGCTGCGCCCGCGCCTTCGAGGCCGAGGCGCGCGCGCGGCTCTCGCTCGGCTCTTCGAGGGACGCGCTCGCAGCGGCGAGCAAAGCCGCGCGCCTCGCGCCTTACTCCGCGCGGCTCAAGCTTCTCGCCGCGAAAGCCGCGGCCGCCTGCGGCGCGAAGGCGCGCGCGCGCGCGCTGGCGGAGAAGAGCCTGGCGCTTTGCGCGCGCTATCCCGAGGCCGAGGCGTTCCTGCGCGACCTCGCCGCGCCCGCGCCGTCCGAGGTGAAGTGGCTGGAGTTCTTCGTCAACTACGGCTGCAACGCGAAGTGCCCGTTCTGCTTCAACCCGCCGGACGCCTCGCCGGAGCTCGAGGCCGGCCTTCCCTTCGGGGAGCTGGCGCGCCGCATGTACGCCGGCTACGCCGAGGGCTATCGCGGCGTCAAGTTCATCGGCGGCGAGGTCACGATCCGGGAGGACTTGCCGAAGCTCCTCGCGCTCGCGCGCAAGATCGGCTTCCAGCGCGTGCAGCTGACGACCAACGGCATCCGCTTGGCGGACGCGCGCTACGCGTCGCGGCTGGTGCGCCTCGGGGTCGATACCGTGCGCTTCTCGGTGCACGGACATACTCCTGAGCTTCATGATCGCCTCGTCGCCGTTCCCGGCGCGCTGCGCAAGATCGAGCTCGCTGCGTCCCATTTGCGCGCGGCGGGCGTCTCGTCGCTCGGGATCAACTACGTCTTGAACCGGATCAACGCCGCGGCGCTGCCGGAGACGCTGCTTTATTTCAAGAACGTCCTGCGGATCGACGACGTCATCGTCTATTTCCTGCGCTACCAAGGCTTCGGCGCGCTGCCGGAGAACAAAGCGCTGCTCAAGCTTTCGATGACGGTGGCCGCGGAGCGCGTGCGGGCGGGTTTCGCCGCGCTGCGCCGAGACGGCGCGCGCGCCTTCCCGGCGCTGATCCACTTCACGCCGTGCGCGATCCCGGAGCTCGCCGAGCACATGCTCGATTGGAAGCGCGACGACGCAGATCTCGACCGAGTCACGATGCCCGACGGCGGCGGCGGCCGCATCGCCGACGTCACCAACAGCGGCAAGCGTCCCGTCGCCGCTTGCGCGCGCTGCGAACTGCGCGACTCCTGCCTCGGCGTCGAGCAGAACTACGCGGCCGAATACGGCGAGTCCGAGTTCCAGCCGATCCGAAAGGGCGTGGAGGCCGCCTCGTGAAGACGACGGCCCCCGTCCACGAGCTTTTCCTCAACTACGCGTGCAACGCCAAGTGTCCGTTCTGCTACAATCCGCCGATCACGCAGGAGCTGCTGCGCCTCGACCTCTCCTTCGAGCAGGCCGCCGCGAGCCTCTATAAGGCGGCCAAGGCGGGCCGCACGCGCCTGAACCTGCACGGCGGCGAAGTCACGCTGCGCGACGACCTGGCCAAGCTCGTGGCGCTCGCGCGCAAGCTGGGCTTCTCGCAGATCACGCTCGTCACCAACGGCATCCGCTTGGGCTACCCCGAGTACGTCGAGAGCCTCGTCGAGTCCGGCCTGACCCACGTGAGGATCTCCGTCCACGCCGCCGACGCGAAGACTCACGACGAGATCGTGGCGATCCCCGGCGCCTACGAGAAGGTCCTCAAGGCCGTGGGCAACGTGCGCGACGCCGATATCCCGCTCGGCCTGAACTTCGTCATCATCAAGAAGAACCTCGCGAAGCTCCCCGACTTTTTGTCCTACTTCTGCGGCGAGCTCAAGGTCGACGACGTCATCCTCTACTTTCCGCACCTGCGCGGCATGATGGCCTTGAACGCCGATCGGGAGGCCCCGACGTACGCAGAGTCTGCTCCGTTTATTAAAAAAGGCTTCGCGCGCCTGGGCCGAGCCCGCGAGTCCGTCCTGCTCGCCAATTTCCCGCCGTGCGCGCTGCCGGAGCTGGCCGACCGCATGCTCGACTGGGCGCGCGACGACCACGCGCCCGCGGACATGACGCACCCCGAGGGCTTCTCGGAAGACGTCGGCGAGATGAAGGACGGGCAGCGCGCGCCCGTTCCCGCCTGCGCGGCCTGCGCGCTCGAGCCGCGCTGCCTCGGCGTCGAGCGCGAGTACGTCGCGCGCCGCGGCGCGGGCGAGTTCGCTCCGGTCAAGAAGGAGCCTGCGCGGACATGAACCTGCAGCTGTTCTTGTCGGACCGCTGCAACATGGCTTGCGACTACTGCTGGCTGTCTCTCAACGAGGGCCCGGCCGTCGTGCTCGATGAAGCCGTCGCGCGCCGAGCCGTCCGCGAGCACCTCGCGCGCTTCGGCGCGAAGGCTCAAGTCACCCTCCTCGGCGGCGAGCCGCTGATCCACGTCGAACTCGTCCGGTCGATCTTGAAGGAAGTCCGCGGCCGCGCTCCGGTCGCCGTCGCCACCAACGGCACGCGCGCCTGCCCCGAGGTACTCAAAGAACTCTCCGATCTCGGCGCCTCCATCGTCTTGAGCCTCGACGGCGCGCCGGAAAGCCACGACGCGCGCCGCCCGCTCGTCGGCTCGGAAGATTCGTCGCACGCCGAGATCCTGAGGACGCTCGAAGCCTCCGACGTCCCGCTGCGCGTGAACATGGTCGTTACGGCGGCGACGGCGCCGGCGCTGCTGCGCAACGTCGAATACCTGCGCTCCCGGGGCTTCAAGCGGCTCTCGTTCCATCCGCACGTGCTCGAGAAATGGACGACGGCCTCGCTCGCCGAGCTCAAGGCCGCGCTCGACGGCTTCGTCCGATACTACCGCGCGCTGCCGCCCGGCGCGCTCGAGCTGACGCACCTCTCGAGCTACGCGCGCCGCCTGGACGTGACGGCGCAGGCCGCCGAGCAAGACGACGACGCCATCCTCGGCGCCGACGGGAATTACTATCCGTGCGACGGCTTGTTCGTCCGGCCCTATCGCGAGCTGCGCCGGTTCGCGGCGGAGGACCTGGAAAAGATCGCGCGCGTCCGGCGCCTCGCGCGCTTGGACATCCATTTGATCCTGGAATACAAACCGCACTACACCTGCCCGCGCGAGCCCTATTTCCACGCGCTGGCGACGGGCGCCGATCAAAGCGACGCCGTGCGCCGCTTCCATCAAGCGGATCTGATCTTCGGCGGCGCCCTCGCGCGCCTGGCCGAGACCAAGGAGGCGCTGCGTGGACGTTAAGGGACTCGCGCGCTCGGGAGATTTCGCCGGCGCGCTGCGCGCGCTCGGCATGAAAGCGCCGCCCGATTTCGTCTTGAAGAGCCGCGACCCGCGCCAGGACATGCAGTACGGCGAGAGCCTGCTGCTCTGCGACGCCCCGGCGCCTTATCGCCGGGCGCTGCGCTTTCTCTCTCGGAAAAGGATCGAAGCGCCGCTTCTCGCCGGCGTTTTGGAGACGATCCTCGGCCGCTTCGCGCCCGCGATCGCGCGCCTGACTCTCGCCGTCGACGACGGCGCGGGGAGCTTCGCCCTCGCTTGGCGCGGCGTGGCGCGCGCGCTCGAGGAGCGCCGCCGTCGCCGCTCGGACGGGCTGCCTGAGGCGCTCAAGGATTTGGACCTCGCGATCGCGCTCGGCCCCGCGCGCGGCTTCGCGTATTATTGGCGCGCCGAGCTGCGCCACGACCTCGAAGATCCGTCCGGCGCGCTCGAGGACCTCGCGGAGATCTTGAAGAAGAATCCGGGCGACGCCTGGGCGCGCGTCGAGCGGGGGGAGATCCTCTGCGAGACCGGCCGCGCCGAGGAGGCGCTGGCCGAGTTCGACCGGCTCGTGGCGGCGCTTCCGAAGGCGGCCTGGGCGCGCGCGCTGCGCGGGCGCACGCTCGCGACGACCGGCCGCGAGAAAGAATCGCTCCCTGACCTCTTGAAGGCGATCACGCTGGCCCCGCGCTCCGGGGCGGCGCGCGCCTGGCTCTCGGAGTCCTACCGCAAGCTCGGGCGCCACCGGGACGCGCTCGCCGAGCTCGACCGCGCCGTCAAGCTTGAGCCGTCGTTCGCGCTGGCCTGGGTCTGGCGCGGGAGGCTGCGCTTGCTGCAAGGCAAGCCCGCGCTCGCGCTCAAGGACCTCGACCGCGCGGTCAAGCTCGACGCGCGCTATAAACTCGCGCTCGCCTGGCGCGGCGAGGCGCTGCACAAGCTCGGCCGCAAGGCCGAGGCGGCGCGCGACTTCGCGCGCGTGGCGCCGCTCGATCCGGCGCGCACGTGGAACCCCGTCCTCGCGGAGGGCGAGCTCTTGACTCCCGAGGCGCGCGCCCGGGCGTATTCGGCGCGCGACGCGAATCTCGACTTACCCCGGGGTAAGTCGAGATCGGCGAAACCTGATCGCTGCGACTTGCTCGTCATCGGCGGCGGTCCGGCGGGCGCCACGCTCGCGACGTTGGTCAAGAAGCACGCGCCGGAAAAGCGCGTGATCCTCGCCGAGCGCGAGAGCGGTCCGCGCCACCATATCGGCGAATCCCTGCTGCCAGGCCTCGTGCCCGTGCTCAAGGAGATGGGCGTCTTCGAGAAGATCGACGCCGCGGGCTTTCCCCGCAAGATCGGCGCCAATTACGTCTGGGGCAAGGGTCGCGAAGTCTGGGAGAACGACTTTAACGACGTCAACCTGACTGAAATGCTGCGGCGGCACGGCACGATCCCCGAGAAGATCGAATACGCGTGGCAGGTCCGGCGCTCTGTCTACGATGAGATCCTTCTCAAGCACGCCGAGGAATGCGGCGTCGAGGTGAGGCGGGGCTGGGCCGCGCGGGCGCCGGTCGAGGAAGGCGGCCGGATCACGGGCGTCCGCTTCGAGCAAGGCGAGGTCCGCGCCGAGCGCACGGCGGACTGCAGCGGGCAGGCGGGCTTTTTGTCTCGCTTTCGCAAGATCCGCGACTACAACGACGCGCTCAAGAACGTCGCGGCGTATCGCTATTACAAGGGAGCCCCGTGGAAGTATTCCTACAGCGGGCATCCCGACAAGACGAAGATCTTCGTCTGCTCCGTGCCCAGCGGCTGGTTCTGGTACATCCCGATCGACGGAGGGGTCGTCTCGGTCGGCTTCGTCACGAGCCAAGCGCACCTCAAGAAGACTCGGCTGTCGCCCGAGGCGTTGTTCGATCGCGAGCTCGCGGCCTGCGAGGAGATCGCGCCGCTGCTCGGGAAAGCCGAGCCGATCGACGACTTCGACGGCTCAGGCAAGAGCTTCTTCACGATCTCGGATTGGTCGTACTTGAACGTCGCCGCCTCGGGCCCCGGCTGGCTCGCGGCCGGCGACGCGGCGGTGTTCGTCGACCCGATCCTCTCCTCGGGCGTCACGCTCGCGCACACGGCGGCGCACCGCGCGGCCTATACCTTGTTGACGCATTGGGACGGCGGCGACGCCGCGGCGCTCTGGAAGGACTACGATCTTTTCTGCCGGGAGTCCGCGTCGCAGTTCCTTGCGCTGGCGCTGTTTTGGTACGGCAACGACCGCAGCGCCCAGCGCTGGTGGGAGCGCGCGCGCGACTTGCAGCGCGCCTGGCTTCCCTTCGACATCGGCGACCAGACGGCGTTCATCGCCGTCTCGGCCGGGCTCACGCGCTACTACGAGCGCAGCCTGTCCGCCGCGGGTTTGGCGGCCGGCGAGGCCGCCAAGCCCGAGGACTTCCCGTTTCTCGTCTCCGTGCTCGGGCTTGATGAGGCGCGCCCGCGCGCCGAGCGCGTGAAGCTTTCGTGCCCCTACGAGGTCGAGGTCGTCTACGTCCCGGACGCGGCGCGCGCGCGTCTGCGCCCGGTCAAGCGCGCGCGCTTCCTGAAACACGACGTCCAGGACCCGCTTTCGGACGCCGTCAATCCCCGCCTGATCGTCACGCGCTATCATCTCGCGCTGCTCGCGCTGCTCGACGGGCGGACTTGGAAGCGGGCCCGCGCGGCGGCCCTCGAGAAGGACGTGCCCGCGTGGTGGCTCGACGGCCCGGCGCTACAGTTCATCGAGGACCTTCGGGTCCAGGGCGTCGCCGACTTCGCCGAGGAGGCGGTCCGTGGGCTATAAGGCCAAGGTCTCCGTGATGGCGGCGATGGCGGCTGGGCGCCGTAAAGTCGACGGCGGCAACCTCAAAGCGGCCATCCGCTGTTTCGATAAGGCGGTCGCGCTCGACCCTCTCGCCGCGCAGGCTTATCTTTATCGCGCGGGCTTGAAGCTCTTGGTCGGCGATCAGGCCGGCGCGCTCGACGACTTCGACGCGATCGCGCGGCTCGACCACTCGCACCTGCCCGCCTACCGCGACCTCACGACGCTCTCCGCCGAGGAGTTCCCGGGCCTGATCGCGGCGTGCGAGAAGGCGCTCAAAGCCCGGCCGCGCTGCGCGTGGGGGCACGTCTTCCATTCATTCTCCCTGCGCAGCCTGATGCGTTACGAAGACGCGGTCCGCGATCTCGACCGCGCCGTCGCCTGCGACCCGCGGTCGGCCGCGCTGCGGGCGATGCGCTCTCGCGTCAAGCTGACCAATCGGCAAGATTTCTACGACGGCGTGCGCGACATGGAGAAGGCCGTCTCCCTGGCGCCGGATTGGGGCTGGCTCAACTGCTGGCTCGGCGAGGCGCTGCGCCATCAAGGGGAGTTCCGGCGCGCGCTCAAGGCGCTCGACCGCGGGCTCGCCGTCGACCCGCGCTACCTGCGCGGCTGGGCCTGGCGCGGCGGCGTCAAAGTCGCGCTCGGCGACGCGCGCGGCGCGATCGCCGACCTCACGCGCTCGCTCGCCTTCGACCCGATCTATCATTACGACTTCGAGTACACGGCGGATCAGAAGTCCTGGGCGCTCAACCAGCGGATGCGCGCGCGCCGGCTGCTGGGCGACGTCGCCGGCGCGCTGCGCGACCTGAACCTCGCGCATCGCTACGGCCCGCGCTACGCGTGGAGCTACGATCCGAAAGGCGGCGAGAAGGAACTCAGGGCGTCCTTGCGCGAGCTCGACCGGAAGCCCTCGCTGCCGTGGGCGCGCGCCTGGCGCGGGTACACGCTCGCGCGCGCCGGACGCTTCGACGAGGCCCTCCGCGACTACGACTTCGCGCTCGCGCGCTCGCCGCGCCTGGCCTGGGCGTGGGCGTGGAAGGGGAGTGCTCTCGCTTCACTTTCGGAAACGGCCGACTCGGAGCGCTGCCTGACGAAAGCCGTCAAGCTCGATCCCGCGTACGCCCCGGCCTTCGGCTGGCGCGGGGAAGCGCGCCGGCTGCTCGGGCGCCTCGACGACGCCGCCGCCGATTTCACGAAGGCGATCAAGCTCGATCACCGCAGCGCGTGGGCGTACGCGGGCCGCGGCGAGTGCCGTCAAAAGCAGGGCGACCTCGCGCGGTCTCTCGCCGATCTCGACCGGGCGCTGGCGATCCTGCCGGGCTACGCCGAGGCGCTCGGCTGGCGCGCGGAGACGCTGCGCCTCCTCGGCCGGACGAAGGACGCGCTCAAGGACGCCGACGCGGCGCTCAAGGCCAAGCCGGGACTCGTGCTCGTCTACGTCACGCGCGCGCTGATCAAGCAGGCGCGCAAGGATTTCCGCGGGCAGCTCGCCGACTTCAGGCTCGCGGCGAAGCTCGATCCCTCCGTGCTGGAGGCGACGAGGGCATGAACGGACCGGAAGCCTCGCTGCTCTACGGCTTCGCGAAAACGACGCTCGTGCACCGGCACGCGTTCATCCCGAGCCCGCGGCATACGCGCGAGATCGGCTGCGGGGCGCGCATGCCGGCGAGCTTCGGGACGTGCGTATCGGCGACCTTGGAGTTCTCCGATAAGGCCGTCTCGCGCGCGATCGGCCGCGGCGATTGGGGCGCGGCCAAGAAGCTTCTCGCCGGGAACGGCCGCCCGGGGGCGCGCGTCCTGCTCGCCGTGCTCGAGCTCTTCGGCGAGGCGCCCAAGGGCGCGCCGCTTTTCGAAGGGATGATCGAGCGCTACGCCGGCCGCGCGGGCGCCGCCGCTCTCGCGAAGGCGGCGGAGGACTTCCCCGATTTCTGGCCGGCGAAAGTCTGGCTCGGCCTGGCGCTCTTGCGGCGCTGCGAGTTCCCGAAGGCCAAGCGGGTCTTCGACTCGCTCGTCGCGGCGAGGCCCGATTGGCCGTGGGCGTACCTGCTGCGCAGCGAATGGGGCCGCGTGGCGATCGAGTTCGACGCGGCGCTCGCGGATCTCGATCGCGCCGCGCGCTTGGAGCCCGGCGACGCCTGGGTCTACGCGCTGCGCTCGCGCGTGCGTTTTCAGAAAAACCCGAGCCTCGGCGGGCTCGAGGACCTCGACCGCGCGATCGCGCTCGACCCGGAGGCGGGCTGGATGCGGGCTTGGCGCGGCGACGCGCGGCGCAAGCTCGGCCAAGCCAAGGGCGCGCTGGAGGACTTGCTCCGGGCGCGCGCGCTCGAGCCGGCTTACGACCGCACCTATCTTTGGCTCGCGAAGACCTTGGAGTCGCTCGGCCTCGACCGCCGCGCGCTGGCGTGCCTCGACGAGGCGCCGCGGCGCTGCCCGCATTTCGAGAAGGCCTTTTCCGAGCGCTGCCGCATCCTCGCGCGGCTCGGGCGCGTCGGCGACGCGCTGCGGGAGCTCAACCGCGCCGCGCGCGTCAACCACCGCCACGACTGGCTCGGCAGCTGGACGGCCGAGCCCGCGCCGCTTCGGCCCGACCAGCGCAAGGCGTTGGAGACCCTCGAGCGCTTCGTCGAGGAGCATCCGCGCGCGCTGTGGGCGCGCGCCTGGCGCGGCGAGGTCCGCGCGCAGACGGGCAGCCTCGACGGCGCGCTCGCGGATTTGGATGAAGTCCTGCGCCGCGCGCCCAAGCTCGCCTGGGCGCACGCTTGGCGCGGCGAGGCCTTGGCGCGCGCCGGAAGGCTCGGCGACGCGGCGCGGGCGCTCGACCTCGCCGCGCGGCTCGATCCGTCGTACGGCCGCGCGTTCGCGTGGCGAGGCTACGTGAACCTGCGCCGCGGCCGTCACGCGCGGGCGGCGGCCGACCTCGGCCGCGCCGTGGGCGAGTCTCTGATAGAATACTCCTGGATGTATTTTTGGCGCGCTCAAGCGCAGCTCGGGCGCGGAGCGCGCAAGGAGGCCCGGCGCGACGCCGCGCTGGCCGTCTCTCTCGAGCCCGCGCGCCCGGAGTTTCGCGAGCTGCTCGCGGAGGCCTCGGTCGGATGAAGAGGCTCTCCGCGCTTAGGCCCAGCGAGCGCCTCGAGGGGCTCGGCCGCCGCTTCAAGACCCCGTATATCGTCGAGTACGAGCTCGACGGCTTTCGCGCGCTCTACTTCGCGGAGCTCCTGACCGAGCTGGAGTCCCGCCGCGAGGCGCGCACGGCCGAGGAGCTCGCTTGGCGGGGGCGGCTGCGCCGCCTGAGCGGCGATCCGACCGGGGCCGTCGAGGATTATCAGCGGGCGCTCGATTTGAAGCCCGATCACGCCCCGGCGCTCGCTTGGCTCGGCGAGGCCGGCTTGGGCCGCCCCGAGGCGGTGGAGACGCTGACGCGGGCCATCGAGGCCGACCCGCGCTTCGCCTGGTCTTATCTCTATCGCGGCGCGGCGCTTTTGCTCGCCGACGAGCGGAAGAGCGCGGCCCGGGACTTCGCGCGCTTCAATAAGCTCGAAAGTACTTCCGCGCTCGGTCAGATCATGGCCGGGCTGGCCGAGGGCAAGGGTCGCGCGGCGGCCGCGCGCTTCGCCGCGGCGGCCAAGCTCAACCCCGCGTGCTCAGCGGCGCATTTTCTCCAAAGCCGGGCGGAGCTCGACCCCGCGGCCGCGGCCCGCGCCTGCGAGCGCGCGCTCGACGCCGATCCGGCCTACGCCTTCATCGCGTTGTCGAAGAACCGGGGCTTCCGCAGCTGGCCCGCCTTTCTCGACTGGCTGCGGGCTTTCGCTTTCGACGAGCCCGAGCGCGCCGCGTTCTATTATCGCGACGAGGACATCCACTACGCGCCGTATCCCTACGAGGAGTACGCCGACGCGCAGGCGCTGCTCGAGCGGCGGCCCGGAAAAGCCTACGCGCACGCGATCCTCGGCCGCTGCGCGCTGCGCTGCCCGCCGGAGCGCGCCCTGCAAGAGTCGGGCCGCCGCGCGCTCGACCGCGCCGTGAAGCTCTCGCCGCGCAGCGGCTGGATCTACGCCTGGCGCGGCATGGCGTTCGTCCGGACCGATAAAGGCGCCGGCGCGCTGCCCGATCTCGACGAATGCCTTCGTCGCCAGCCTTACTATCATCGCGCCTACGCTTGGAAGGGCGCGCTGCTGCGCAAGCTCGGCCGCGCCGAGGAGGCGCTGGCGCCGCTCGACCGCTCGATCCGCATGGACGAGCAGTACCCGTTCGCCGCGCACGAGCGAAGTCTCGCGCGCCGGCTGCGCGGAGATTGGCTCGGCGCCGCGGCCGACCTCGACCGCGCCTTCGCCCAGGATCATCGCTACGGCTGGGTCTTTGCCACCGGCCGCGAGGTCTCGCCCGAGGCGCTCGACGCGGGCCTAGCCGAGCTCGCCAAGGCGCTCGGGGCCAAGCCGCGCTCGCCGTCTCTCTGGTGCTGGCGCGGGCAGCTGCTGCTGGCCAGGCGCCAAGTCTCCGAGGCGATCCGGGACTTCGAACGCGCGATCGCGCTCGACCCGCACCACGGCCTGGCCCACGGCTGGTGCGGCAAGGCCGTCCTCGAGAGCGGCATGCCGGAGCGGGCCGCCGGGCTGCTCGCGCGCGCCGCCGCGCTCGCGCCCGAGGCGGCGATCTTCCGGAGCTGGCGGGCCGAGGCGGAGTTCCGCGCCGGCCGTCGCGCCGCGGCCTTCAGGATCCTCGACGAGCTGATCGAGGAGAAGCCGCGGCGGCATCCGAAGACGATCTGGTGGGCTTACGCGCAGCGCGCGGGCTTTCGGCTGGAGCTCGGCCGGGCGCGAGAGGCGCTGCGCGACGTCGGCGTGGTCGCGCGCTTCGCCGGGCGCCGCGTGGAGAACCACTACCTGTCCGCGCGCGCGCGCTTGGCGCTGAGCGATCTGCCCGGCGCCGAAAAGGCGATCGAGCGCGCGATCAAGGTCTCGCCCCACCTGGGACGCGCTTATCTTCTAAGAGCCGAGATCCGCCGCCGTCAGGGACGCTTCGACGACGTCGTCGCGGACTATCGCCTCGTCAAGGAGCGTTTCGCGCACCTGCTCAACGAGGACGAGCGGGGCGAAGTGGA
This sequence comes from uncultured Elusimicrobia bacterium, assembly GCA_964600165.1. Taxonomy (GTDB): domain Bacteria; phylum Elusimicrobiota; class Elusimicrobia; order UBA1565; family UBA9628; genus CAZRIP01. The sequence goes on from CAZRIP010000076.1 coordinate 15,852, forward strand.
GAGGCTGCTCGCGTGAGCGCGCTCGTCTTGGCCGTCGCGCTATCCACGCGCGTGGCCGCCGCCGCGACCGCCGACGCGGAGACGCGATGCGCGGAGAGCTTCACCGCCGAGAAATTGCTCAGGAGCCGGCCGGCCGACAACGAGAACGGCGCGCTCTTCGACTACGCGACCTGCGCGCAGCTCACCGGCGGCGCGGGGACCTCGCTTTGCCCGTATCTGCCGGGCGGGCCGGAGTCGAAGATCCCGCTCTCGGAGGCGCCCCGGACCTACAGCTACGTCGACTCGAAAGGCCGCGTCGAGCTCGAGTCGGAATACGAGATCTGCGCGACGAAGGCTCCGGGTTACGCCTTCTTGGGCGGGGTGCTGCGAGGCGCGCCGAGGTCCGAGCTCGTGCCGCTGATGAGGACGTTGATGAAGGGCGCCACGGAGCTCACCGCGGAGGACGGCGTCGACGGCGCGCTCGAGATCTACCAAAAGGGCCGGGTCGAGACCGCGCGCATTCCGAAGGCGGTGTTGAACGTCGGATTCTTCCATTTTCTGGCGGGCGTCAAGGCGTGCTCCCATGTCAAGATCGCCAAGGTGCGCGGCGAATGCGTGGCCAAGGCCCGCGCGCTCGAGGCGCTCAAAACGCGCGACGCCCGGCGTTGCGCCGAAGGCGACGTCATGTGCCGGACCCTCGTCGCCGGGGAGCCCGCCTGCCGCGAGGTCGGCCTCGAGGCGGTGCGGCGCTTTTGCCGCCGGAAGTTCGGCGTGGAGCTCGAGACCCATGACCTGCGCTGAGATCAAGAAGGCCCTCGAGTCGCTCGGCCACGAGCGCCGGCTCGAGCGGATCAGCGAGCTCTACGGCCTGCCGCACGCGCCGGAGTTCGAGCTCTCGTATTTCAAGGAGCTCTACCGGCCCGAGCTGACCGCGCTGCGCGACGCGGCCGAGGCTTGGGGCGACGACGCGCCCGCGGAGGCGCTGGCCTGGCGCGGTCGCCTGCGCCGGCTTTTCGGCGACCTGCCCGGCGCGGCCGAAAGCCTCAAGGAGGCGCTCGACAAGGACCCGCGCGCGGCTCTCGCGCAGGCGTGGCTCGGAGAGCTCGATTTGACCGCGCCCGCCGCCCTCGAGTGCCTCGACCGCGCGCTCGCGCTCGACGCGCGGCTCTCGTGCGCCAGGCTTTATCGCGGGGCGGCCTTGTTGTCGCGGGGCCGCGACGGCGAGGCGGCGCGCGATCTTTCCGCGGCGCTCGCGCTCGGCGCCGACGAAGGCTTGACGAACCTGCTGCTCGGCGTCGCCTTCGAGCGGCGAGGCTTGCGCGCCAAGGCGGCGAAGGCCTACGCGGCGGCGGCGGCGGCGCATCCGGCCTGCTCGGCGGCTTACCTCGCGCTCAGCCGCTGCTCGGACGACCCGAAAAAAGAGGCTTTGTTCTTCCGCAAGGCTTACGACGTGAGCCCGGTGCTCGGCTTCATCACGCTGCAGATCCACCGCACGCTCAAGATCGAGTCTCCGGCCTACGTCCGGCGGATCCGCGCCTTCGCCTTCCGCGACCCGGAGAAGGTCGGGGCTTACTATCGCAGGGAGGCCACGCAGTCGCACTTCTCGCACTTCCCGGCGGAAGACTACGAGTTCGTGGAAAAGCTCGCGGCCGAGAACCCGGACATCCCGTGGGTCCAGGCGTTCTTCGGGCGGGCGGCCTGCTACACGCCGGACGGCATGCCCGAGGGCGTGCGCCGGCTCTCCCGCGCGATCGAGCTTTCGCCCGGCTGCGGCTGGTTCTACGCCTGGCGCGCCAACGCGCTGCGCGTCTTGGGCCGCTACGACGAGGCCCTGGCCGATTTCGCCTCGTCGATGCGGCTCCAGCCGTTCTATCACCGCGCTTACGTCTGGCGCGGCTCGCTGCTGCGCAAGCTCGGCCGCTACCGCGAGGCGCTCGCCGACCTCGACCGCGCCGTCGCGATGGACCCTTATTACAGCCTGACCTATTTCGAGCGCTTCTCGGCCCTGCGCGGCCTCGGCGATCCGGCTTCGGCGGCGGCGGACCTCGACCGCGCGTTCGCGCTCGACCACCGCTACAGCTGGGCCTTCCGCACCGGAGGCGAGCCGACGCCGCGGGACCGCGACCGCGGCCTCGAGGAGCTCGACGCCGCGATCCTGCGCGAGCCCGGCGTGACCTCGCTGCGCGTCTGGCGCGGCCAGCTCCAGCTCGAACGCCGGCGTTTTTCCGACGCGCTCAAAGACCTGGAAGCCGCGACGCGGCTCGACCCTTGGCACGCGCTCGCTTTCGGCTGGCACGGCTGCGCGCTGCTCCAAACCGGCCAGGCCGAGGCCGCGCGCGAGCGCCTGCGGCGCGCGCTGAAGCTCGACGCGGGGTTTTGGATCTGCTACCGCTGGCTCGCCGAGGCCGAGCGGGCCTTGGGCCGCCCCGCCGCCTCGCGCGCCGTGCTGCGCGGCGTGCTCGCGCGGAAGCCGAAGACGCCGTGGGTTTATCTCGAGCTGGCGCGCCTGGACCTGGCCGCGGCCAAGCCGCGCGAGGCGATCGCCAAGCTCGAGCGCGCGCTGCTCTTGGACGGCAAGTACCCCGAGGCGTATCTCGAGCTCGCGCAGGCGCGCCTGGCGCTCGGTCAGACGGCGCTCGCGCTCGCCGCCGTCGAGAAGGCCGCCGGCATCGCGCCGAACCTGGGCCGGGTCTTCCTCGTTCGAGCAAGCGTCCATGAACGCGCCGGGCGCGCGCCGGAGATGGTCGCCGACTATCGGCGGGTGCTCGAGGAGTTCCCGTATCTCTTCAATCCGGAGCAGCGCCGCGCGGCGGAGGCCGTCCTTGCCGCGGCTTGACCCGCTCGACGCGCTGCTCGCGCCCGATTCGCAGGCGCCGTGCGCTCAGGCGTTCCGCGGTCTGATCGCGCACGCGCTGCTCTTCTATAAGCAAAATAATTTGAGATCCCGCGCGGAGCTGCTCGCCGTCGGAAAAGACTTCAAGCTGACCCGGGCCCCGCTGAGCCGCCGGATACATACTATGGGCGCCCATAGTATGTGCGCGCGGCGATGCGTCAAAGGACTGCTCGAGCTCGAGCGCTATTGGGGCTCGCTGCGCTTGAGCGAGAAAGCCGTCGCCGATTTCCGCCGGGCCGCCGAGCTCGCGCCCGAGAGCCCGTGGCCGCATTTCCTGCTCGGCATGGCGCTCGAGATGCGGCGCCGCTACGCCGAAGGCATCCGCGCGCTCGACGAAGCCGTCGCGCTGCGGCCGCGCTGGGCCTGGCCGCGGATCGTCCGGGGCATTTGCCTCTGGTATCTCGCGGAGTTCCGGGCCGCGAAGCGCGACTTCGAGAAAGCCGCGCGCCTCGAGCCGGAGAGCGACTTGCCGCTGCTTTTCCTGGGGCGCGTGAAGGCCGACCTGCGCGACCGCACGCTCATCAAGGACCTCGACCGCGCCCTCGCGCTGTCGCCGCGCTCGGGTTTCGCGCTGTCCTGGCGCGGCCGCGCCTTTTTCGTCATCAACAAGACGCCGAAGGCGCTGTCCGACCTCGAGCGCTCGATCCGCGTCTTACCGGACTACGACCGCGGCTGGTCCTGGCTCGGCGTCTCCTACGTCGAGCTCGGACGCTTCAAAGAGGCCGTCCCGCTGCTCGAAAAGGCCGCGTCCCTCAACCCGTATTATCCCACGACGCTCTATCCGCTCGCGCGCGCCCTCGGCCGGCTCGGCCGCTGGGACGAGGCGGGGCGCCGCTTGAAGGAGGCGGCCGCGATCGACCGCCACGGCGTGTGGGTGGAGCATCGCATCAGCATGAGCCACCCGAACCCCGCTTGCCTGCGCTCGGTGTTCGACCTGTCGGCCTTCATCGCGCGCCGCCCGCGCGCCGCCTGGGCCTGGGCGTGGCGCGGCCAGACCGAGCTTCTGCTGCGCAACTACGCGAAGGCTTTATCCGACCTCGACCGAGCCCTCGCTCTCGCCCCGGACGACGCCTGGGCGCGGACGTGGAAGGGGGAGGCTCTGCGGCGGCTCGGCCGCTGCCGCGAGGCCGCCGTCGAGCTCGAGCGCGCCCTGGAGCTCGACCCCTC
>CAZRIP010000077.1:0-18982 GCA_964600165.1 uncultured Elusimicrobia bacterium
GGTGTCAGGAACGGTCGGCGCGCGTCACGGCCAGAAATCGCGGGGATAGAGCCTGATGACGCGCGACGCCTCGCCGCGCTCGCGCACGAAGGCCTCGTAGCGCGCGATCAAGGACTCGGGACCGATGAAGACGGCCGAGGCCGCCGGAGAGGCGGAGACTTTCCCTCCCGGCAGGCCGATCAAGACGCGGCCGAGCGCGGGCTGGAACCGCGCGTTGACCGCCGCGAGCGTGCCGGGCGCGCGCGCGATCTTGAGCAGCGAGGACTTGAACGCGCGCACGACCTCCGGCCGGTTGCCGGCTTGGAGATCGTCGGCCAGGGCGGAGCCGCGGCTGGAGAAGTCCTGTCCCGCGCGGTATTCGTTGAACGCGTCGGCCAGGCTGTATTCGAGCAGCGACGGATCGTCGAGCTTGAACGAGGCCGCCGTGTCCGCGACGAAGCGCAAGGTCTGAGCCGGATCCGGGCACTTATCCGCGTAGTACGTGGCGCGGCCGACCGAGGCGCCTTGCGCGAGCCCGTTGCCGTACGCGAGGCCGGCGCTCCAAGTCTTCATGTACAGCGAATGCCCCCCTCCGCCGGCGAGCACGCCGAGGGCGAGGGCGTCGAGCAGGTCGTTTTGGCCGAGAGAGCGGTAGTTCGGGGCCGGGGCGGAGACGACGATCGAGCCCGTCTTGCCGCTCTCGTTGACGAGCGCCACGTGCGTCGGGCGCGCGAGGCCCGGGAACCGCTCGCGCAGGCGCTCGAGCACGAGGGGCTCGTGCTTGGGCGGGCTCGATTTCTCGCCGACCGGGAGCTTCGCGAGCAAGTCGTCGAGCGCGCGCGCGGCCGCCGCGACGTTTTCCGCGGAGCCGTTGAGATGCGCGCGCGCGCCCGCGCGCACGAGGACGCGCCGCGCGACGTTCTGGAGCCGCCTGATCGTTTCCTGCGAGCGGCCGAGATCCGCGAGATAGTCGTCGACCAGCCGGCGCAGGTCGCCGCGCCAGGAATCGTCCGGAAGATGCGAGAACTCCCAGCGCAAGTATTCCCCGAACTCTCCCGGCACGGCGGCGAGCCTTTTTTCGGCCTCGGCGCGATCCGGGGCGTCCGCCGCGAGCCGCGCCGCCGCCGCCGTCGACTTGATGACCTCGAGCTCCGCGGGGCTGGGCTCCTCGAGACGCCAACGCAGGCGGTTGAGGTCCCGCATCGCGGTGAACGGGCTGATCGCGTGCATGTACAGCGGCTTGTCTTGATTGCGATAGGCCGCCGCCGCGTCCTGCACCCACGACTCGTCGTCGCTCTGGAAGATCGCGCGGCGCGTCTGGAGGATCGACGTGATCTGAGACTTCAAGCCGTCGCGCGACTGCAGGGACAAGTCCGGGCGCAGGATGTAGTTGGCCAGCCAGCCGGTCGCGGCGGGGATCTCCGCGGCGCTCGAGGCATGAGCGGTGAAAACGAGCTCGGCGCGGTCGGTGTCGCCGTCGGCGACGACGTCGACCTCCGCGCCCCAGATATCCGAGGTGACGCGGTCGTAGGCCTTGTTCGGGTCGAGCTTCTCGCCGGCCGCCGTCAGCACGCCGACGCCGCGGATCGCCGAGGCCAGCGCGGGCATGAGCTCTCGATCCTTCGCGTCGATCCCGTTGAGGTCGAAGGCCACGGAGACGTCGGTAAACGGCGTGTCGAAGCGCGTGACGACGAGCGGCGGCCCCGAAGGCAGGCGCGTCTCGCTCCAATCGATCTTGTCGAGCTCGAGCGGCGGCTCGCGCAGGAACGACGGGCGCTCTTGCGCCGCCGCGAGGGCCTCGAGCCGGGCCGTCGTCGAGGCCGTCTCGGCGCGATAGCGCTCGAGCGCCTGGGCCTCGGGCAGCTTGTACTCGGCCTCGAGCCGCTCGACCTTCGCGCGCAGGCGTTCCACCTTATGTTTTTTCTGGAGCTCCAAGAGACCGGGATCGGGCGCGGCGGCCGAGACGTACGGCGGCTCCAGCATGCCGGCGCGCTCGAGCGGCGCGGCCCAGGGATTCTTGCCGTCTTTCAGGTCGGCCGCGAGGCGGTCGAGCGCGGCGTCGTCGCTCAACGACTTCTCGAACGCGGGCTCGAGGGCGAGCTGGTCGAGGTAGCGGTGCCAGCTCGTGTCCGTCGAGCGCTCGCCGAAGCGCGGCGGGCCCTCGAGCCAGCGCGCCGTGGCGCGATGATGAGAACGGATGCGCGCGAGCGCTTTCTCGGAGATCTCGGCGAGGCTCGGCGCTCCCGGCTTGAGATCGCGCAGCCAGCGCACGCGCTCCATGATCGCGTCGCGCAGCGCGCCGAGCGTCTCCTGCGTGAGCGCGGCGGCCGGAAGGCCGGAGATCTGGGCCGAGACGTACGAGGCGGGCACGGCTTGCGCGCCGATGCTCCAGCTCGGGCTCGGCGCTCCGGGCACGACCTTGCGCACCGGCTTGTCGAGGTAGTCGCCGGCCAGGAACGGGATGTCTCCGGCGATCAGCTCGAGCGCGAGGTCGAGGCGCGTCTTTTCCTCGGCGCGCAGCGTCGGGACCGCCGGCCAGACCAGCAAGGCGTCTTGCGGCGCCGTCGCGTCGCTCGACGGATACGCGCCGACGCGGATCTCGCGCTCGGCGAGCGGGCGAAACGGCGGAAGGTCCCGCGGCTCCGCGGCCGGCGTCGGCGGCTCGAGCCGGGCGATCGCGGAGTCGAGCCGGACCAGGAAGTCGGCCGCCGACCAATCGCGCGGCAGCGCCGCGATCAGCTCCATGCGGCTATCCAGCCGATAGTGCGCGTCGTGAAAATCGCGGATGGCCTTGGGCGTCAGCTCCCAGATGCCGTCCGGCGCCCCCCCTTGGTTTCGCGCGAGCGGGTGATCGGCCCCGAAAAGCATCCGGCCGGCCTGGTCCCAAAAAACGGTCGCGGGCTGCTCCATGCGCGAGACCATCTCCGTGTAGACCGTGCCCGCTTCCTCGAGCTTGAGCTTGCCGTCCTCTTCGAGCGCGACGTCGTGCGCGACCTCGCGCCGGATCTCCTCGTCGGTGAAATCGGGGCGGATCAGCGCGCCGAGAAAGACGTCGAGCAGCTCGTAGAACTCGGCGGGGCCGGCCGCGCTCGAGAACTGATAGTTGGTGATGTCGTGGTCGGTGCCGGCCGTGTATTGGCCCATGCGCACCGGCATCAGAGTGTTCAGCCGGCGGCCCGAGGCGCCCTTGCCGAGCAGAAGGTGCTCGAGGGTGTGAGGCGCGCCCCGCTCGTCGTCCGGCGGCGCCTTGAAGTCGACCGAAACCTGCGGCACCGAGTCGAAGTAGAGCACGTCGACGACGGCGCCGCCCTTGTGCCGGAAGCGCGCGCCTTTCGGCGCGCCCGACGCGTCGAGATAAAGCGCCTCGGTTTGGAACGAGCCGACGGCCTGGCCCGGCTTGAGCGAGGCGAGGTCTCCCGGCCCGGCGGCGCACGCGAGGGAAACGGCCGCGGCGGCGAGGCTCAGGAGGGCGGGCATCAAGTGGGAGATCTGGAGCGGGCGATGGGAATCGAACCCACGTCTGGAGCTTGGGAAGCTCTCATTCTACCATTGAACTACGCCCGCGCCCGTCCATTTTAGCCCGAAACGCCGTCGACGTCAAGGCTCTACGGCGCCACGCCCCAGAGGCTCTTGGTCAGCACGCCGATCGCGTAAGTGATCGCCACCGCCGCGGCCATGATCGCGACGTTGAGGGCCACGCGCTTGCGCGCCTCCATCCCGGAAAGAAAAGCGAGGACGAGCGAGACGATCGAGATCATCGCCGCGGCGGCGAGCGCGGGACCGAGGAGGCTCGTCGCGCCGAAGAAGACCGGCAGGACGGGGATGACGGCGCCCAGGAAATAGCTTCCGCCGACCAGCGCGGCGGAGCGCAGCGGCCGCGCGCGCGCCCCCAGGCGCGCCTTCCCCCCCATGAACGCGGCCTTGCCGTCCTCGATCGACTGGACCTCGCGCTCGGAGTTCGAGGCGACGTAGGCTCCGGCCGCCATCGAGATGGCGCCGGCGGCGGCGACGCTCGAGCTCGCCATCAGCACGAGTCGAGGGTCTCCCAGCGAGGCGAAAAAGCCGCTGACGGCGCCGAGGATCTCGACGAGGCCGTCGTTGAGCCCCAAGAAGATGCTGCGGATCGCGTCGGGGTCGATGCGCCGGGCCGCCGCTTGCAGCACGATCGTGTCCTCGTGCTCGAACTCGTCGCGCAGGATGCCCGCGAGCGCTTTCTCGATCGGCTGGCCTTTCGACGCCGACCACAGCGCGAGGTACTTGCGGATGCCGTAGATCTCGATGGCCTCGAGGACGAGATGGATGGCCGGATCGCCGAAGACCCGGCAAAGCGCCGACAGGACGGCGAGCTTGAGCCGGCGCGGCCAGTCGAGCTCGGCCTTGGGCTTCTTGAAGAAATCTTTCCAGAACTGAAGGTGGCGCGTCTCGACGGCGACGAGCTCGCCGAGCATCTTCTCCGTCGGGCCCTTGGCGTGGCGCCGCAGCTCCTGGTAGAGCGTCAGGTCGAGCAGCTCGTCGAGGATCAGCTCGTCGCCGCTCGGCACGCGCGTCATGGTTGCCCATTTAAGCATGTTTTTGAGAGAATTGGCGTGGACCCATGAGATTGCTTCTGGCGTCGGCCTTGGCCCTGCTCGCCGCGCGCGCGAGCGCCGCCGGCGGCTATTACGACAAGGGCTACCGCACCGGCAAGTGGGACATCGGTCTTCATCCCGGCTGGGCCATCCCCATCTCGAAGACCAGCGACGTCATGGGCACCTCCTGGGCCATGACTTTCAACGGAGGCTACCAGTTCGCCGACGCCGCCACCGTCGGGATCGACTGGGGCTGGCAGTTCAAGCACAAGGTCCACGGCACGGCGCGTCCCGGCGGCGAGTACGCCGCCGACTACGACGGCGACGGCAGCGTCGACGTCGTGCCGTTCAACTCGACGATCCACTACGTCATCATGAACCTGACCCCGTTCATCAAGGTCGGGCCGTGGCTCGAGGGCTTCGGCTACCATTGGCGGCCGTACGGCGTGGCGGGCGCCGGCTTCTATCACGAGTGGACCAACTCCGGCACGGTCGACATCCAGGGAAACGACCGCGTCAGCGGCAACCCGGTCGGCCCCGTGATCTTCCGGCGCGACACGAGCTCGAACTCGTATCTCGGCGTCAACGTCGGCACCGGCTTCGAGGTCCAGGTCGACGAGAACGCCGCCGTCGGCTTCGACCTGCGCTACACCCGCATCTTCCGGCCGATCTACGACTGGGACTTCATCACGCCGTCGATCCGCGTCCTCTATCTTTTTTGACGGCCGGTTGACGGTCCCACCGGGAAACTGATAGCGTCTGTGCTTATTAAGGAGGGGCCATGAACAAAATAGAGTTTTTCTTCCGCTGGCTGCACGTCATCGCCGGCGTCACGTGGATCGGGCATCTTTACTTCTTCAACTTCGTCAACGTGCCGCTCCAGGCGGCGCTCGACGACTCGACCAAGCCCAACGTCAACCCCAAGCTCATGCCCCGCGCGCTGTGGTGGTTCCGCTGGGGCGCGATGGTGACTTTCCTGAGCGGCTTGCTGCTGTTCGCGCTCAATTACGCCTACGTCCCCGGCATGGGCTTCGGCTGGCCGGGCTTGAAGGCCCCGACGACGTGGATCATGATGGGCATGACCTTCGGCGTCATCATGTGGTTCAACGTCTGGTTCATCATCTGGCCGATCAACAAGGGCATCGCGCTCAAGACGATCACCGGCGACGCCGTCGCCGCGAAGCGCCGCACGGCTTATCTCGCCTCGCGCACCAACACGTATCTGTCCGGCCCGATGCTCTTCGGCATGCTCGGCGCGGGACACGGAGGCGCGGGCGGCGCGACGTCCATCGTCTACGCGCTCGTCATCGGCCTCGCGGCGATGTTCGTCGCGATCTTCCACTCCACCAAAGTCGGGAAGTCCTTCTAGCCATGGCCGAAGAACCGAAGTGCGCTCAGAAGGCGCCGTTCGTCGTCGACGAGCAGCCGGGCCGCAAGGCCTGGTGCGCGTGCGGCCATTCCGGCAAGCAGCCCTATTGCGACGGAGCTCATGCCAGGAACAACACCGGAATGAGCCCGGTCGTCGTCGAGGTCGCCGAGGGCAAGAAGATCGCCTGGTGCGGCTGCAAGCACAGCAAGAACAAGCCGTACTGCGACGGCTCGCACCGCACGCTGCCTTAGTCTAACGTCGGCCTCGCGCCGAAAAAACTCGACTTACCCCGGGGTAAGTCGAGTTTCTTATTGCGGCGATACGCCGCGCGGCGGATGATCAGTGACGGATCAGGGACAAGAACTCTTTTCTGGTCCTTTCGTCCTTGCGGAAGACGCCGAGCATGGCGCTCGTGACGGTGGGCGAGAGCAGGCTCTCCGCGCCGCGCATCTCCATGCAGAGATGGCGCGCCTCCAGGATGACGCCCACGCCGAGGGGCTTGAGCTTGCGCATCAGCGTCTCGGCGATCTGGTTCGTCATGCGCTCCTGGACTTGCAGACGCTTGGCGAAAATATCGACGAGCTTCGGCATCTTGGACAGGCCGATGATGCTCTGGTCCGGGATGTAGGCGACGTGCGCCTTGCCGAAGAACGGCAGCATGTGGTGCTCGCACATCGAGTAGAACGAGATGTCCTTGACCACGACCATCTCGTTGTAGGTCTCGTGGAACAGCGCGTCGTTGATCATCTTGTCGACGTCGGCCTCGTAGCCGGACGTCAGCTCGAGGAGCGCCTTGGCGACGCGGTGCGGGGTCTTGAGCAGCCCCTCGCGCGACGCGTCCTCGCCGAGGAGCTTCAAGATCGCCTCGACGTGCGACGTGAGCTCCTTGGTGCACTCGCCCCGCAGCATGGGCTTCGGGTTGAGCTTGTCGACTCTCATGCCGTTCCCTTTCACAGGGCGCTCACGTGCTCGAGGATCGTGCGCACGAACGACCCGGTGCCGCCCACGGGGCAGTAAGAGGACGGACCGTCGTTCCAGGCCGTGCCCGCGATGTCGCAGTGGACCCAGGGCTTGCCGTCGACGAACTCCTCGAGGAACAAGCCGCCGATGATGGAGCCGGCCTCCCCCCGCACCTTGCCGATGTTCTGGATGTCGGCGATCGAGCTCTTGATCTGGTCGCGATATTCCTCGACGAGAGGCAGCTCGCAGACCGCCTCGTCGGCGCGCCGCGCCGCGGCCGAGAGCTGGGCCATCAGCGCCCGGTTGTTGCCCATGACGCCGGTGACCTTGGAGCCGAGCGCGGCCACGACGGCGCCGGTCAGCGTGGCGAAGTCGACGAGCGTTTCGACTCCTTGCTTCTGAGCGTAGCAGAGCGCGTCGGCCAGGACGAGGCGCCCCTCGGCGTCGGTGTTCAGGATCTCGATGGTCTTGCCGTTCATCGCCTTGACCACGTCGCCGGGCTTGGTGGCGTCGGGGCCGGGCATGTTGTAGGTGAAGGCGCAGAAGCCGTGGACCTCGGCCTTGACCTTGAGGCGCGCGAGAACCTTGAAGACGGCCAAGACCGACGCCGCGCCCGCCATGTCGCACTTCATCGTCTCCATGTGGGTCGACGGCACCTTGAGAGAGAGGCCGCCGGAGTCGAAGGTGATCCCCTTGCCGACGAGGCCGAGCTTCTTCTTGGCGCCCTTCGGCTTGTAAGCGAGGTGGACGAACGCGGGCTCGACCGAGCTGCCGCGCGCCACGCTCAAGTAGCTGCCCATGCCGAGCTCGCGCGCCTCGGCGACGTCGACGACCTTGACCGTGATCCCCGGCCCGGCCATGCCGCCGGCCGCCTCGGCCAAGCTCGCGGGCGTCTTGTCCGACGGGGCGCGGTTGACGAGGTCGCGCGTGAAGCAGACGGCCTCGCTGAAGAGCTCGGCGCGCGCGAGCGTCTTCTCGAGCGCGTTCTTCTCGGCGGCGCCCTGGAAGACGAGTTTGGCCGACTTGAGCTTATGCTCGTCGGACTTCTTATATTCGGAGAACTGGTACGACGCGAGCAGCAGGCCCTCGGCCAGCGCTTGAGGAAGCGAAGGCGCGAAGACGGCGATCTCGACGAAACGCTTTTTCGCGTAGCCGAACGCGGCGGCCGCGGCGCGGCGCAGCGCCTCGCCGTCGAGCTCTTTCTTCTTGCCCAGGCCGACGAGGACGTAGCGCTTGCCCCCCCATTGGACGGAGACGGTCTCGCCGAGCGAGCCTTTGAACGGCTCGTCCTTGGCGAGCTCGAGCAGCTGCTTGCGCGCGGCGGGAGCCAGGTGCTTGGCGCCCGCGATCCCGGCGTCCTCGAACGTGAAGACGACGCCGGGCGTGTCGGCGGTCTGGAAATCGGACAATGACAGCGTTTTGACGGAAATCATGCGGGGATTTTACAAAATGCGGGGTCAGGCGTTCACGGATTCAAAGACTCCAGAGATCGGCGGGCTACCAGTCTGAAGCCAGCTCTTTTCTCTGGGCGGACGACAACGCGGCCGCGTGGCCGTACTTGGGGTGCGACAGAGTGAGCCAGGCCTCGCCCTTCGACGAGATGAACAGCTCGCGCTGCGCCGGAGTGAGACGGAAGCCGAGATAATAAACGGCCGTGGCCTGCCCCGGGCGCTCGAATTGCGGATCAATGGGCCGTTTATCAAAAGCCGGGATCGCCTCCGCGCCGAGCTTCAGCGCGAACGCCTTCTCGATGCCGCCGAGGCCGGCCAGCGCGTCGCGGCGCTGATCGGGGTCCGAGATCTCGATGAAAAAAGTCGGCGACAGCTCCCCGGGCTTCGGGATGAGGTCCGCGTAGGTCTCGATCTCGTGCCGGATGGCGAGGGGTTCGGTCAGGCGCTCGATGCGGACCATCTCTTGGATCTGGTAAAGGACGGTCCGGCGGTTCTCGAAGACGATCGAGACCCACGGCCCGATTTCGATACGCCGCCGTGTCTTGAGCTTGATAATCTCGGCGACGACGCCGCGCCGGACTTTCTCGTAGTCCCGCGGGCTGAGCAGCTCGGACGGCTCAATCGGCCTCGACGCCATAGGCCTCCGCGAGAAGCTCCACCGGGTGCCTCGGCTGCCGGCCCGTGCCCTGCGCGATCTGGACGGCGGCGAGCGGGCAGTCGGTCGAGACGACGTCCGGGCTCGCCTGCTCGATCTCGTCGAAGAGCTTCTTCGCGTACTTCATCGAGAGCTCGAAATACTCCTCCTTCATCGACCAGGTGCCGTCGTGGCCGCTGCAGCGGTCGACGACGGAGACGCGCGTCTTCGGGATCAGCTGGAGCAGATCCCGCGACTTGAGGCCGATGTTCTGGTTCTTCAAGTGGCACGCGGGCTGATAGGCGATCTTCTTGTCGCTGGCGTCGAAGTCGTGCGAGAGCTTCCCTTCTTTGTCGAGCTTCATCAGGAACTCGGTGAGGTCGTAGGTCGACCGCGCGATCCGGCGCGCGTCCTCGTCGGCCAGGAGGCGCGGATATTCCTCCTTGAGCATGAAGGAGCACGTCGGGCCCAGCGCGACGATCGGCACGCCCTGCAGCGCGAAAGGCAGGAGCTTCTTGACGTTGCGGCGCGCGGCCGCCTCCGCGCTCGCGAGGTCGCCGCAGTCGAGCTTCGGCATCCCGCAGCACGACTGCTCGGGCAAGACGACCTCGAAGCCGTTGCGCTCGAGCACGGCGACGGCCGCCTTGCCGATCCGCGGCTCGTTGTACTCGACGCTGCACGTGTAGAAGAGGGCCACGCGTCCGGCCGCGCGCGCCTTGGGGCCGCGCCAGCCCCACCACTTCGTGAAGCGCTCGCGATGAAAGAGCGGCAGGACCCGGTCCGGATGCACGCCGAGGAAGACGCGCAGCATCCCGCGGTTCCAACCGCGCGTGTTGAGCCAGTTGACGATCGGCGCGAAAAACGACGAGATCGGTCCGATCATATCGATCGACGAGAAGATCCGGTCGCGCAGGCGGATGCCTTTAGCTTTCACGCGCACGGCGCGCGCGCGGGTCATCAGGCGCGGGAAGTCGAGGTTGAAGCGGTGGGGCGGATGGTAGGGACAGAGATTGAAGCAGAGGCCGCACTGGAAGCACTCGTCGACGAGACGGTCGCGGTCCCCCTCCGTCAGCAGTTCGACGGGGTTCTTGATAGCGGCGAGGTTGTCCGTGGTTGCGGCGGCATGCTGGCCTTCTTCCTTCATGACGGTGGAAGCGTTGGCCAGCATCGCCGCCGCCGTCGTTCCGCCGGCGGCGGTGGTCAAACCATCGTCGATCTCGTCGATCTTCTTGAACACGTTCCCGAACGACGGGCAGAGGTTCCAGCAGCGCCGGCAGCCGTGGCAGATGTCGAGGACGCGCCCCATCTCCTTCTGGAGCGCGTTCGGTTCCCAATACGCCGGCTCGTGATGATCCATGATGGGAGAGATTCGAGCCCCAATCAGCATCCGCCGCGCGGCGGATGCTGATTGGGCTCGCGCGCCCTCGTCATCCGCCACGTGGCGGATGACGAGCGGCGAAAACTACTTCTTGACCGAGTCGAGCAGCTTGGCGAAGCGGCCGGCGTGCGACTTCTCGGCGCGCGCGAGCGTCTCGAACCACTCCGCGATCTCGGCGAAGCCTTCCTCGCGGGCTTTCTTGGCCATGCCGGGATACATCTCGGTGTACTCGTAGGTCTCGCCCGCGACGGCGGCGGCTAGGTTGTCGGCCGTCGAGCCGAACTTCAAGCCGGTGGCCGGATCGCCGGACTGCTTGAGCCAATCGAGATGCCCGTGCGCGTGCCCGGTCTCGCCCTCGGCGGTGTCGCGGAAGTTGCCCGCGATCTCGGGGAAGCCCTCGACGTCGGCGACCTTCGCGAAATACAGATAGCGGCGGTTGGCGCCGGACTCGCCGGCGAACGCGGCCTTGAGGTTGGCCTCGGTGGCCGTTCCTTTGAGAGACTTGCTCATCTTTTGCGTCCTCCTTTAAGACAATCGCGGCAGACCCCGTGAAAGTGCACGGAATGCGTCGCAACGCTAAAGCCTTTGACGACGGCGCGCGGCGGGCTCAGCCGGTCGAGCCGCGCGTCGAAAACATCCTCGATCGCTCCGCAGCGGCCGCAGATCGCGTGGTGGTGCACGCCGGTGATGGCGTCATAGCGCGCCTCGGCGTGCGGCGCGTTGACCACGCCCGCGAGGCCCGCCTTCTGGAACGTCTGCAGCGTCTTGTAGACCGTGGCGAGCGAGAGGCTCGGGTTGGCGGGCTTGAGCTTGGCGTAGAGCGCGTCGGCGCTCGGGTGATCCTTGGCTTTGACGAGAGCCGCGTAGACCGCGAGGCGCTGCTGCGTGACCGGGATGCGGCGCTCGCGGAACAGGGCGCGAGCACGCCGCCAATCTTTGATAGTCATTATCGTCTGATAATTATACCAGACTTCTTTCGCGTGTCAAGGAGGGCGAGTCCGCTAAGGTCCTGGCGCAGTCGATGAACGCCTCGAGCGAGCCCTTCTGGAACGTGACGCCGAGCGCCTTCTTGATCTTGGCGTTGGAGACCACCGCGGGGTACGCCAAATAACTGACGATCTTCTCGGTGGCCGAGGATTTCGGGTTGACCCGGCGTATGAGGAAAAGCGCCAGCCAGAGGAACGAATACGGCAGCGGAAAGCGCGGCTTGCCGAGCCTCGCGCTGATCTGGGCGAGAGTCGTGTAGTCGTCCGGCCCGACGTTGAAGGCGCCGCGAAGCTCCGAGGCTTCCATCGCCTTGACCATGACCTTCATGAGGTCCGCCTCGGCGATGAATTGAAGCGCTCCCTTCCGGAAGAGGACGCTCACCGAGAAAGGCGTCTCGCAGAAGAGCTTGACCGGTCCGTCGGCGCGCTCCCCCCCGCCGACGATCGTGCAGATGCGCAGGACGACGACGCGCAGCGAGGAGCGCACGCCCGGCAGCGATTTCGCGAGCTCCTCCTCGACGAGCCTCTTGTGGATGCCGTAGCGCAGGGTGTCGGCGCGCAGCGGCTCGTCCTCGCGCAGGAACTCGGGATTGCGCCGCTTGGCGCCGTACGCGGAGGCGGAGCCCGAGAGGATCAGCTTTTGGACCGTGGAGCTCTTGGCGCAGGCCTCGAGGACGGTCAAGGTCCCGCCGACGTTGATCGCGCGCGCCAGGACTTCGTCTCGCGGCTCCCCCATCATGAACGCGAGGTGATACACCACGTCGACTCCCTCGTCTTCGATGATCGAGCGCAGCAGGAACTCGTCGCGGATGTCGGCGGCGTAATGCTTGAACTTCGGGCTCGAGACCTTGGAGGGAGAGAGGTCGATGCCCACGACTCGAGTGACGAGCGGATGCTCGAGAAGAGCGTTGACGAGGACCGTTCCCAGGTACCCGGAGCAGCCCGTCACGAGCACTTTTTTCGCCATCCGCGCCGATTCTAGCTCTTTAGAAACGGTAGGAAAGCGAGAAGTGGTGGGCGTCGCCGAGCACGCCGAACGGAGCCCAGGCATAGTCCACGGAGAACCGGGACAGGCCCAAGCCGGCGCCGAGAGAGATCCCGGTCAGGCCGCCGAGATCGCCGGAGCTCGTGTCGCGCTGATAGCCGGCGCGCAACGCGGCCGAGATCTCGGGGTCGAGGACGAACCGATACTCGGTCCCGAAAGCGGGATACGCGCCGTCGTCCCTGGGGGCGATGACGTCGAAGGAGACCGTCCAGTCCTTGGTCAGCCGCAGGCTGTTGCCGACGTAAAGGGTCAACGGCAGAGGATTTCCGGCCTGGATGAACTTCAGCTGCCCGCCGAGGTTCTGCGCCCCGGCCGACAGCGTATAGAGGATGCTGGCCAGCCGCAAATGATAGCGCGCGCCGAAATCGAAGGCCCCGGTCGAGGCGCTGTCCTTGATCCGCTCCGAGACGTACTTGCCCGTGATGCCCACGTCGATGTCGTGGGCCACGGTCAGGCCCCAGCCGGCCATGAAAGAGAAGTCTTGAGGGGTGAAGCTGTCCCCGGTCGCGAGCCCGGTGTTGTCGACCTCGCCGATCTGGCCCGCGTTGAGATAGACCACGCCCACGCCGATCGCGCCGTAGTCGTTGGCGATCTGGCTGCGGTCGCGGCGGTCGCCTCCGATGAAGGCGTCGATGGGTTGGGCGTAGCCGACGTAGTCATAAAAGACGTTTTGGAAATACGCGGTATGCGAAAGCGTCACTTCGCGGTGGCGCAAGGTCGCCAAACCGGCCGGGTTCCAATAGATGGCCGACGCCGACTCGTTGGTGGAATGGACGGCCCCGGCGACGGCGTCGGACCTCGCGTCGGGCCCGAGCTTGAGGAACGTGCCCGCGGCCGTGCCGACGTCCTTGTCGTTGAACGCGGCCCGCGCGCTCCCGGCGAGGGAGGCCACGAGGAGCGCGGCGGCCGCTGCGTTTCTCATCTTTCGATGGCGAACTTGACGACGGAAGTGGCGTTATTCCCGCTATTCTTGATGTAGGCGAAGTAGACTCCGCTGGCGACGGTAAGCCCGCTGGAATTGGTGCCGGGCCATTGGACCTTGCCGGCGTTGACGCTCGTAAACGGCAGCTCCACCACGCGCTCGCCGGCGAGATTGAAGATCTTGATGGTGCCCTGGGCCGGCAGTGTGTCGAAGGTCAGGACCTGCGCGTCGAACCTCCCCTTCGAGCCGATCATCCACGGCTTCGGGTAGACGCGGACTTGGTCGAGCGAGCTGCCGAGGGTCGTCGCGCCGAAGAGCGCGAAAACGGAGAAATGGGGCGTGGTCGCGCGCACCAGATGGTCGGCGGTGTCGACGGTCGTGGCGAGGGCGTTCCACTTGATGATCGTCGGATCGAGCGTATACACCGTGAGCGTGTTGACGGAGACGGGAGGATTGGTGCCGTCGACGATGCCGGGGCTCGTCGAGTCGAAATAGGGAAGCGAGATCGTCGCCGAGGAGCCGAGCGGCATCGTGTATGGGATGCCGCCGACGGTCGGGACGACCTCGACGAGCGAGCCGCCGATCAGCGCCTGGCCGGTGGGCTCGTTGAGCAGGCCTTCCGTCATCGTCAGCGCGTCGATCCGGATCGGATGGCCGATCGGGTCGTTGGAAAAAAAGATCTGCGCGGGCGCGCCGAAGGCGTTGGGCGGAAGCACGAGCTGGACGCGGGTGTTGGGCAGGGTCATCGTGCTCGCGAAGGCGCCCTGGTAATCGGAGAGCACCTCGGGCGAAGCCAACGCGCGATGGACCAGCAGCACGCTGTCGACGGCGCCGTTGAAGCCCAGATCGTAGGCGCCCGTCGCCGAGGTCCGGTTGCCGATGCCGACGGGGCAGTTCACGCCGTTGCAAAGCGGGTTGAGGCGCGGTCCCCCGAGCGCCGTCGGCCCGGCGACCAGCGCGCCGTCGATGTAGAGCGACGCGTTGACCCCGTCGTAGACGCCCACGACGCGGTGCCAGTGGCCGGCGTCGACGGCCGACGGGGCGGTGATCGAGAGTCCGGGCTTGACCAAAAAGCGGTAGCGGCTGCCGAAGACGTCGAGAGAGAAGGCCTCCGCCCCTTGGACGCCCTTGGCGACGATTCCCGCGCCGTTGGGCAGCGCCGTCGTCGCGGGGTTCACCCACGCTCCGACCGTGAGGGCGTCGGTGAAGTTGTAGATGCCGGGGTCGGCGATCAGCACGAGACTGCTCGTCTGTCCCGTCAGGCTCACCGCCGTGTTGAGGTTCGGAGGCCCGGACGTCAAGGTGGGCGTCGAGACGCAGCCGGCCGTCAGGCAGGTGAACAGCCCCGCGTTGCCGAAGCTCGAGGAGTCCTTGGCCGCGGTGCTGGTACCGTCGTCGAATTGCCAGAGGCCGACGACGCCGCTCGGCGGGACGTAGACGGACGACGGCGCGGACGAGACCGAGACTCCGAAGGAAGGGTTCGTGACGGTCGAGCCCGCGAGGGTGAACGTCGTCGTCGACTGGCCGCCGCTGTAGGCCCGGACCCTCGTGTAATAAGTCGACGCGGGCAAGAGCCCGCCGAGCGTCATCGTGAGCTGTTGCGTCGTCTGCGTGGCGACGACGACGGCGAAGAGCGGGTCGGTCGCGATGCTGAGCTCGTAGAACGTGTAAGACGGGTCGGCTAAGGGCGGCGCCGCGCCGGCGTCCCATTGGAAGCTCGCGGAGTTGGTCGTCACGCCGACGGGATTGACCGCGAGCGGCGGCAGCGCGAGCGTGTACGCGTTGGCGGCCGTCGAGGTCGGCCCGGTCCCCCCCGCGTTGACCGGCTGCATCTGAAACGAGTAGAGCGTGTTGGTCAACAGGCCCGTCGACGAATAGGAGACGTCCTGGCCGGGGACCCCGGGCGAAGGGACGACCGCGAAGGGCGTCGGCGCGCCGGAGCTGAAGAGATTGTAGCTCGTCGCTCCGGTGACGTCCGCCCAATGCCAGTCGATCTGGGTGTTCGACCGCGCGACGCCCGCGACGGTCGAGGCGTTGGGCGTCGTGAAAGTCGAGAAGAACGAGAAGTTCGAGAAGGCCCCCCCGAAAACGTCGGTCGAGCGTCCGTTGGCCGCGCGGACGCGGAAATAGTAAGGCTTGCCGGCGGTCAGGCCGCTGAGCGTCGTGGTGTTGCCCGTGAAATTGGCCGAGATCGCGATGGGCGTGGAGACGTCGGCGGGGGCCGAGAAATTGTTCTGCGACATCGACAGCTCGTAGCGCGTGTAGGCGGGGTTGCCGTTGGCGCTCCACTGGAGCGTGATGCTCGTCGGCGTCACGGCCGTCGAGTTGAGCCCCGTGGGCGCCGCGGCCAGCGTATAGGAGGTCGTCACCGCTCCGAGCGCGCTGGTGCCCCAGGTGTCCGTCGTCTTGCCGTAGCGGGCGTGCGAGACGTTGGGCGTGGCGTCGGCGAGCGTCTCGAGATAGGTCGAGCCGCCGACGGTCGTGTTCGCCACGTGCACGCCGGTCGAAGTCTCGAAGAGCTGGAAGAGGTTGCTGACTCCGTCGCTGCAGATCCGCGTCGCGGAGAACGTCCATTGGATCTGGTTGGCCGCGACCGGCGTCGCGGCGATGAGAGGCGTGTCCGGGGCGGTTTTATCGATCGAGACGGAAAACACCGGGCTTTCCGTGGTAGACAACCCGTCGGCGGACTGCGCGACGAAGATGAACTCCGAAGTCGCCGTCGTCGTGCTCGGCCCGATGGACACGACGCTCGTCGTCCCGTTGGACGGCGAGCCGCTGTAGGCGACGGTGCTGATTCCGAACGTCACGCCGCTGTTCGCCGAGTATTTATACGCGTTGGCGGCGTACTCCATCAGGATCGTGTCGTCCGAGAGGATGGCCGGATAGAGGCGCAGCTCGTCGATCTGGCCGTTGAAGAACCGCGAGGCGCCCGTGAGGCTGCCCACGTAGGCCGGGACGCTCGCGTTTTGCGCGTCGACCTGCAGGATGCCCGAGCTGATCGCCGCGCCGCTGTAAACGTTCACGCCGTCGATGTAATACTTCCAGAACGCGCCGTCCTGGCGCGAGGCGGCGAGGAAGTGCCATTGGCTGTCGTTGTGGATCGTCAAGGTCTCCGCCGCCGGGACGCCCGGCGACGCGGCGTTCTCCTGCGCGTCCTCGAAGTCGATCTTGCAGCCGTTGATGCCGAAGCGCCAGAAATGCGTTCCGCCGTCGTCTTGCGCGATGATGCTCTGGTTCGGGGTGCAGTTGGAGGTCTTGACCCAGGCGGACAGCGTGAAGGCCGTCGGCAGGTACCACTGGCCCTGGCCGTCGAACTGGATGTAGTCCGAGGAGCCGTTGAAGGTCCAGGCGTGATTGGTCCCGCTGAAAGTCGACGCGTTGCTCGGCGCCGTGCCCGGGACGGACGTCGCCCACGGCGTCGGGCCGGCCGGCGGCGCCACGGGCAAGCTGCCGAACGCGGGACAGGCGCCGCCGACGGGATTATGCCCGCCGGCGAGTCCGAGCGAGCCGCAGGCGCCGCCGGTGTAGACGCATTGTCCCAGCTGCCCGACGAGCTGCGGGCGCATGCAGCCCTTCGGGACGTCGGCGAAGCTCGTGCTGACGGAGCAGCTTCCGTTCACGGCGTTCACGGCGCTTTCCCACTTGAGGTCGATCGCCGCGTTCGCGGTCCCACCGTCCTGATAGTATTCGAGGACGATCTGGTAGGGCTGCCCGGCCGTCATCGGAACGGCCTGGCTCGTCAGCGTCGCGGACTGGTCCACGAACGAGGAGATGAGGTTGACGCCGTTGACGTAGAGGTTGACGCCGTCGTCGGCGGTCACCTGGAACGTATAGTTGGTCGAGACCGGCGCGATCACGTAGCCGGACCAGCGCGCGGCGAAAGTCGGCGTCGACGATATGACGCCCGGCGGAAAGCTGCCGTTTTTGGTGAAGTTGATCGGTCCGTCCATCTGCTGCAGCCGGACTTTCCAATCGAAGTTGGGCGGGACGTTGTCGTCGTTGATCGTGAAATAGGAGCCGAGAAAACCTTGATCGGCCGCGTCGGCGCTCGTCGTGTCGGCGTAGCGGTAGGTCGCGATCGCGCAGGCGGCGGCGGCGCCGCAGGCGGCGGGCACGCCGCTCGTGATGCAGGACGACACGTCGACCCGGTAATTGTCCTCGAAGCGCGCGCCGAGGCGCGCCGTCGAGAAAAAATCGCTCGGCTGCGTGCCGATCTTGAGCCCCGGAGACGTCGAGTCCTGCAGCGACACGCGCACGCCGGGGATGGCTTGGCGGGTCGAGCCGGCCGCGTAGGATCCGTCGCATTGCTCGATGGTCGGCGTGAAAAAAGACGGGCCCGCCCAGGCCGAGGCGGGCCACGCCAAGACGGCGAAAATCAGTAGTCGGTGCATGGGCGGAGCCGATCCTATGAGGAATACCCTAACAGCGGACTGTTAAGGTTTTATTGCTGTGATTTGGGGAGGGTTTTGAGGAAGGCGAGGGCTTCGTCGCGCGTCTTGACCTTGCCCTCGGCCTGGGCTTCCCGCAGCTGCTCGAGGGCCTTGCCGATCTCCGGGCCCGGAGGAAGCGCGAGGATTTTCATGACCTCGGTGCCGTCGACGAGCCGGTCGGGCACGGGCTTGGTCTCCGCGAAGAGCCGGCCCATGAGGCCGGAGATGACTTGGAGGTGGTAGACCGTCTTTTGCGCCTCGGCGGGGCTCAGCCGAGCGCGGGCCTGCGCGCCCTCTTCCGGCGGCTGGGCGGCGGCGCGCAGGAGCTTGACGACGCGCTCGTGGGGCAGGTAGCTCGCGTGATCCGCCCAGCAGACGAGCAGCAGCGGCAAGGCGTGCGGGCCGAGATCGCGGAAGAACCGGTAAGCGGCTTTGTCGGTCACGAGCCCCCCCGCCGCGAGGTTTCCCGGCCGCAGGTGGTGGGCGATGACGGTCGAGACTTCATCGATCTGCGCTCGCGAGAACTTGAGCCGGCGCAGGATCTCCGTCGAGCGCTTGGCCCCCGCCTGCTCGTGGCCGAAGAAGCGCAGCCGTCCTCCGACGGTCTTGGCCGTGTCCGGCTTGGCGACGTCGTGCAGCAGCGTCGCGAGCATCAGCAGCGCGCGCGAGCCCTGGGGCAGGGATTCCCCGACGTGCCGGCCGTGCTCGGGAAAGACCTTCACGAGGGAGTCCAAGAGAAAGTCGGCCCGGGCCGCGGCGTCCAGGCTGTGCTTGAGCACGCCGCCTTCGCCGTAATAGACCTCGGCGCAGCGGCGCGCGGGCTCGAGCTCCGGGAAAAGGGCGGTCAGCAGGCCGCGCTCGTCCATCGTCCGAAGCCAGCGCGAGCTCCCGGGCTGCGAGAGGAGCGCCATGAGCTCCGCCTGGACGCGCTCGCCCGCCGGGACGCGCACGCGATGGCGCAGCCGCTCCATCAGCGAGAGCGTCTTCTCCTCGATCGCGAAGCCGAGCTGCGCGGCGATGCGCACGGCGCGCAAGAGACGCAAGGGGTCGTCCTTGAAGAGCGCCTCGGACTCCGCGCGCACGCTCTTGCCTGACAGGTCTTTCCAGCCTCCGCGCGGATCGACGAGCTCGGAGAGCGCCCACAGGCGCTTGGCGCTCGCGGGAATGGCGAGCGCGTTGATCGTGAAGTCGCGCCGCGCGAGGTCTTCTTCGATCTCGCCGCCTTGCAGCTCCGCGACGTCGACTTGATGCACGACCTTG
>CAZRIP010000078.1:0-18809 GCA_964600165.1 uncultured Elusimicrobia bacterium
TGCCCTTGAGTTCCTCGGCCTCGTCGCGGAGCGGGTAGCGGGGGACGATCTGCTGCTTTTGCGGGAGGAATACGTAATAGGTGGCGGCTTCCGCTCCGATCGCCACCGAGAGCTTCTCGCACAAGCGCGTCCAGACCTTGTCTTCTTCGGGGTCCTTGAGCTGTCCGACGAAGTCGATGACGTCGTAGAGCGCGTTGAGGGGACCCGACTGGAGCGGCGTGCTCACCGCGACGCCTTGGCGCGCTGGAGCGGCGCCTGCTGGCGGCGGCGCTCGGCGTCGAGAAAGTCGCGCAGTCCGCCGACGATCGCCTCGGCCAGCTTGTCGCGAAAGCCGGCGTCGAGCAGCAGGCCTTCTTGCTCGGGCAGCGTGAGATAAGCGGACTCGGCGAGCACGGCCGGCATCTGCGTCATGCGCGCGACGAGAAGGTCGCCGAAGCGGGGATCCTCGCCCGGGATCGGGACGAGTTTTTCGTAGCTCTTATAAACGGCCTGGGCCAGCGGGTAGCTGTGCGGGTGGTAGTAGAACACGGAGTAGCCGTGCGCGCCCTTGAGCGGATTGGTCCCGGAGGGCGCGAAATTGTTGTGGATGCTCACGAAGAGCTCGGCCCTCTTGTCCCAGGCGAGCTTCGGCCGGTCCGTCAGGGAGACCTCGTCGTCGGGCGAGGCGCGGCTCATCAGCGGCCGCGCGCCCTCCTTCAAGAGCCGCGCCTTGACCCGCTCGGCGATCGCGTAATTGACGTCCATTTCCTTCGTGCCGAGGCCGCCCGTGGCGCCCCAGGCCGAAGGCATGTGGCCGGGGTCGAGGAAGACGACGCGGTCCTTGAGCGGAGAGCCCCTCGGCGCGATCGTCGGGGGCCGGCGCAGCTCGAGCCTCAGGCCGTTCCCTTCATAGGCGGGATTGTAGCCCCACAGCGTGCGCCCTTCCTGGAGCTTGATCGTGACGGCGACGACCCCTTCCGCCTCTTGCTTGAAAGCGATCTCGTCGACGAGCGGGTCGCCGGCGTGATAGATGATCCAGCGCGTGTGCGCCGTCGTGTAGTACAGGCGCACGGTCAAGGAGCGCAGGTCGGCGGCTTCGTCGATCGAGAAGGGGACCCGCTCCGAGAGCCCGATGTGCACGAACGTCTCGGCGTCGGTCGTCTTGACCGAGACGACGTCGGTGACGGCCGACGGCGGCTTGGCTTGCGCCGGCAGGAAATCCAAATTCTTGGCCTCGGTCCAGCCGGACAGCCCGCCGGACAGCGCGAGCTTGACGTCGCCGCCGACGCGGCCGGCGGTCACGAAGCGCGCGCCGCCGTAGGCGGGGAAGAGCTCGCCCTCCGCGGGTCCCGTCTTGAGCATCACGAACGGGATCGCGCCCTTGAGCGCGGCGACGGGCGGGGCGCCGGAGGCGAGCGCCGCTTTCCCGGAGGACCGGGCGGAGATCGAGGAGAAGCCCGAGCCGAGCTTGTATTCGATCTCCGACGGGTTGATATTGTCGTCCGGACCGACGAGATAGGCGCCCTCGTAGACGCCGAGCGCCGGGTTGGCCTCGCGCATCGGCTGCCAGCCGAGCTTGCCCAGCCGCCATTGGACTTTCTGTCCCGGCGTCGCCCGCGCGCGCGGGAGCAGCCAGTCTCCCGGCCGCAGCTCGACGTCCTGGCGCGGCCAGGGAGATTCGGGGTCGAAAGCGAGGGGCTTTTGCGGCAACGGCGCGGGAGCGGGAGAGTTGAAGACGCTTCGATCGTAATAGAACGTGGCGCCGCCCGGCAGCGTGAGCTCGCAATGGAGCGTGGCCGTTCCGGGTTGGAGCGGGATCCAGGCGAGGAAGGCTCCCGTCTTGTAGATCGGGACGGGCTGCCCGTTGATCTTGAGCTTGCCGGCTTGGTCGATCACCGCGCCCAGCACGAAATCGGCGTCGAGCGAGCCGTCGGTCTGGCCCTCGAGAGGATAGACGATCGAGATCGGCGCGGTCGAGCGATCGACGGCGGGAAAAGCCGCGCCGCGGGCGGACGCGGGGCTCAGCGCGGCGATGAGCGCGACGGCCGTGGCGAGCGCCGGGGCGGCGGGCATGGACCCATTCTACATTTCCCGTCGCTTCGCTGTCATCTCATCCGGTTGGAAAATCGGCTTTATCCACAAACTCGGCCCGGGCCAAGTCCGTGGAAACTTCGTCCGCCGGAGTTACAGAAAGGTGCCGAAGTAGATCAGGCGGCTCTTGGGCTTCGAGAACGAGGCGTCCTCGACTTCCGCGCCGGACTCGATCGTGGGGAGCGCCCGGCCGAAGCGCTCCTTGAACGAGGAACGCAGCACGCGGCCCGAGGACTTGCGGCTTTCGATCACGCCGTCGCCGCCGGTGTAGATCATCACGTGCGAGACGCGGTTGGGCTCTCCCGGCTCGGTCAGGAAGATCAGGTCGCCGATGTCGAGGCCGTCGCGCTTGAGCGGGCGCGCCTTGACGTATTGCTCGTGGCTGTCGCGCGGCACGTCGAGGCCGTGGACGCGGTACGAGAGGCTGACGAGGCCGGAACAGTCGACGCCGACGGAAAGATCGGGCTGCACGCCCGAGCGGCCGCCCCAATAATAACTGGTGCCCAGGAACAGCTCGGCGGTCTTGGCGATCTCGGTGCGGCTCTTGTCGGTGACGGCGGGGGGCGGCACCGAGAGCGCGTCCGCGGGGACCTCGGCGATGCCGCCCTCGAGCAGGCGCACGAGCGCCACGCCCTTGTCTTGCGAGACGCAGTCCAGGCGCGTGCCGACCGACAAGACGAGCAGCTCGCTGCCGGCCTGGAGGATGGCCTGGCGCGTGCGCACGACGACGTTCGGCGGCGTGGGCGCCGCGCCGGTCAGCGCGTCGGAGCGCACCCACCCGGGATAGCCGTGCCACGCGCCGCCTTCGCCGAGCGCGGGCTGCTCGACGGCGTGCACGCGCGCCCAATCGCCGCGCGCCTCGACGAGCGCCACGACCTCGCCGTAGAGCAGCTGCGATTTGTGCTCGGAGTCGTCCAAGTCGAGCTTCTTTTTTTGGCGCGGCGAGGCCATCAAGTCCGCGACGGGCACGCCGACGGTGAGGATTCGGCCCTTCATCCTAAAGCTTGGGGCCCAGCAGATAAGCGAGGCCGCGCTTGTTCACGCGCCAGGCGCGGTGGAACTCCGCGCGCTTGTAGACGCGCCGCCCGGACGCGGCCGGCGCGGCCGGATCGTCGACGATGACGTCGCCCTTGTCCGTGAAGCCGATGACGACGACGAGGTGGCCCTTCGTCTGCTTGATCGGCGCGCCGGAGAGCTCGCCGGGACCCCAGGTCAGGCTGACCTCGACGGGCCGCCCCGCGGCGATCTCGTGCTCGAGCTCGTCGAGCCCGTTGAGCCGCGCCACCCAGCCCTCGAGCCCGAGCGACGCCGCGGCCGCGACGTTAAAAGGCCAGTGGCCGAAGGTCTGCGTCTTGGGCACGCGGACCATCTCGGCGACCTCGACGGTGGTCTTCTTGACGCCCCAGAACTCGAGGATCATCGCGAGCGACGTGGGGCTGCAGATGTCGTGCTTGTACTGCTCCTGTTCGTCGCCTTGCGAGCGCGGCTTGACCTTGAGCTCCGTGACCCAGGCGCCGGTCGAGAACGCGGAGGGGGAGGCCGGAGCGCGCTCGTCGGAGACGGTGACGGCGGCCAGACGAAGCGACGCGGGCTTCTTGCGGGCGGCGATCTCGAAACGGTACTTGAACGCGTCCGCGGGCTTCTTGAGCTTGAGCGTGTCGACGTCGACGCGGCCGTCGCCGTCCTCTTGCTCGTCGGCTTGGATCAGCGTCCCGTCGTCGATCGCCGCGAGCGAGAACCACTTCGTCCAGCGCCCCGCGACGCGCACGCTCGCCTGCATCTCGAGGCGCGCTCCTTTGGGAAGGTCGGCGTTCCAGGAGCCGACCAAGTCGTCGAACGTAAACGGCGTTTCCACGGCCGAGGATTCGATCGCGGCGTTGGCCGTCGTCGTCTTGAAGAGGCCCTTGTCGAAGGGCAGGCGCTCGGCGCCCGAGACGTCGGCCTGCTCGGCGTCGTGCGGCGTCCGGTGAACGACGGTGTAGCCCATGGCGAAGACTCCCGAAGGCGTCAGCAGCGTGAGAAGAGAAAAGCCCCAGCGCGTGAGCGGCGCCGGGGCCTTTCTGCGAGAAACAGCGGTCAATTACTTGACGAGCTTGTTGGTCGCCTTGTGCGGCGGGTCGTTCGGCGGCCGCGGCGTGACCTTCGGGTTGCCCTTGAACGAGGGCGTGAGCTCCGCGTTGATCTTGGCCCACTCCGGGGACTCGTCGACCGAGCCGACGATCGCGCCGATGGGGCACTCGGGCAAGCAGACGCCGCAGTCGATGCAGACCTCCGGGTCGATGATCATGAACTTCTCGCCCTTGTAGTCGCCGGGATGGATGCACTCCACCGGGCAGACGTCGACGCAAGCGGCGTAGACTTCGCCGTGACATCCTTCAACGATCACGTGGGACATAGGATGAGTTCCCCCTTGAAATTGCTATACTCGACGACCAAAACCATGCTGCGCGACCATCATAACTATTTTCCTATTTGGTGTCAACGCGCGCCCCTTCGGCTGCTCATCGCCCTGAGCTTGGCGTCGGCGGCGCCGGCGGCGGCGCGCGCCGCGTCCGTCATCCAGCCGCCGCCCTTGCTGCAGCCGCCGCCGCCCGCGCGGCTGGAGGCGAGCGATTTCCTGCAGCGCCTGGCCCGCATGCACGTCGGCGGGACTCTTTCTCTCAACTGGCGCAACGTCGGACCCGAGAAGCCGGGTTTCGAGACGCAGGTCCAAAACGAGGTCTATCTCGCCGACATGTATTTCGGCGTCGACGGCCCGTTCGTCGACGGCGTGCCCGTGCAGGTGGAGGCTCACTTGCCCACCGGCGGCAAGGGCACGATGATCCTCAACCAGCTCAATTTCGGCTATAAAAAGATCGACGACTGGCTCTTCCAGTTCGGCAAGTTCGTGGTGCCGTACGGCCGCTACAACGAACTCTACCGCCCCGACCAATTCCTGACGGTCACGCGGCCGCTGCTCTACGCCTCCCCGGACACGCTCGACCTCGTCATTCGGCTCAACTCGCCGCGTCCGCCCGTCTCCCTCGGCTACACCGACATCGGCGCGCGCGCGAGCTACTATCCGCCCGTCAACGAGGTCTTCGTGCCGGAGGAAGTGACGTTTTTCGTCGTCAACGGCTTGGGCGAGTCCACCAATCGCCTGCGCACGTTCCCGAACATCGACTTTCTCGGCGTGCCCAACATCCCCGGCAACGGAACGACGATCGACTTCGGCCATCAGGACAACAACCTGGCCGACAACAACAACAACAAGGCGTTCGGCGGCCGCATGGTCTTTTCCTTGGGCGACCTGCGCTTCCCGTGGCCGATCCCCGAAGGGGCCTCCGACCTCAAGGGCGTCAACATGGGCTTGTCCGCCATGGACGGGCAATACGATCTAGAGGATACGCTCACCTATCAGATGTACGCGGCGGACTGGAGCTTCGATTATCTCGGGTTCGACTTTTCGGGCGAATACGAGTACAGCGCGACGCAGTTCAAGGACCCGCTGCTCAACTCGAACGGCACGGTCGCCGCGCCGACGCAGTTCGCGCGCGACTTCGAGGTCGACCAGGGCTACTTCGTGCAGGCCTCGGCGCCGATCCTGCGCGCGCCGCGCCTCGGCCAGCGCCTGACCGGCGTGGCCGTCTTCAACCAGCTGTGGCGGCGGGGTCCGATCCAGGACCTGCTGCTCAACGCGACCATAGACGGCACGACCTACCCGTCGGTCAACGGCCTGAGGTCCGACTCCTATCGCGCGACGACGCGCATGGACAAGTACACGGTCGGCCTGAACTACCAGCTGAGCGATCATTTCACGTTCAAATTCGATTACTCCTATTGGGTCATGGGCCGCGCCGCCACGCGCTCGGTGACCTCCATCGGCAACCTCGACATCTATCAAGGAGCGTTCTCGATGGTCATGGCGTTCTAGGCAGGCCCGTGAGCTTGCGCGCGGCGATCCTCCTCTTCTTGTTGCCGTCGTCGCTTTCCGCGGCGGTCCTCGACCTGCCGGCGACGCCGTATCAGGTGTCGGTCGAGACGGAGACCGCGCCGGTCGGCGCGTCGGCGGCCTATCTCGTGCGCTTTCCTTCGCCGCTGCGCAGCCCCTTTCCCGCCAACGACACCGTCTGGGGCCATCTGATCCTTCCGCGAGGGCCCGGACCCTACGCCTGCGTGCTCGTGCTGCCCGTCATGGCCGCGCCGAACGTCTGGATCGAGACCCAGTTCATGCGCCGCATGACGGCCGAAGGATTGGCGGTCTTGTGGCTCGAGATGCCGTATCAATTCCATCGGCGCACCGGCGCGCTGGTGCCGAGCGGGCAGGTGTTTCTCGCGCGCACCGCCAAGCATTTGGCCGCGAACTTCCGTCAGTCGATCTTGGACGCGCGGCGCGCGCTCGATTGGCTCGCGAATCGGCCCGAGATCGACCCGCGGCGCGTCGGGATATTCGGCGTCAGCCTCGGGGCGCTCGTCGGCTCGGCGGTCTACTCGGTCGACGCCCACCCGCGTTACGCCGTTTTTCTTTTGGGCGGCGCCGATTTCCCGACCCTCGTCTACGCGAGCGCGATGACCGGGCCCTTCATCAAGAAACTGCAGGTCACGCCCGCGGCGTTGCGGGAGGCCTGGCGCGGTCTCGACCCTCTCGACTACCGCGACCGCAACGCCGGAAAGCAGGTCCTCCTGGTCAACGCCAGCTGGGACGCCGTGATCCCGGCCTCGAACGCCCGACGCCTGCGCGAGGCGTTCCCCGACGCCCGCCAGTTATGGGTGCCGTTCGGCCATTATTCGGCCCTGCTGCACCTCTTCTGGATCCCGCGCTACGTCGCCGGGGATCTCGCCGCCCACCTTTCGATTAAAAAGCGTTAAAAAATCGTCCTCAGCCTTGACAGGGAACGGGACCTCGCCTACACTATGCGCGGGTGAAGGAGGCCGTGATGAAAAAGAGGATTTTGCAGCTTTCAGCGCTGGTTTTGGGTCTTGGCGTGACGGGCGTCCTGGGTTGCCAGAGCCCGGGCGGCGGCGCGGGCGGCATGAGCGGCTGCGGTCAAGCCGCCAACAACAATAATACGCCGCAGGGTGCGTGCAATCCCGTGCCCAATTGCGACTCCGCGTCGACGCATCAATCCGGCTGCGTGTGCGTGGCCAATTAAAAAGCGATTAAAAACGCTCGCTCGCCTTGACAGCGGTGGAGACAGGCTCTACACTGACGAGGACGGCGAGGAGGAGCAGATGAAGACGAGGATCTTGCAGTGGACGGCCCTGGCCTTCACGTTGGCCCTGAGCAGCGCGTTGGGCTGCCAGAGCCCGGGCGGCCAATCCTCGGGGGCCGGCTGCGGCGGCATGGGCAACAGCAATAACGACGGATCCTGCGACGCGGCCTGCGGCTACGGCACCTATCAATATCAGTGCGAGTGCCGCGCCGACCCGCAGTACAATTCCTCCGTCGCCAACAACAATAACGCGAACAGCCCCGGCAGCAATAGTAACACGGCCAACAACAACAACTGAGCCGTCGGATCGACCTGAACCAGCCCCTGATCACGGTATTGATCAGGGGCGGTTTTTTAGTTGGGCTTGATCGCCTGGACGCGCTTCTGGAACTCGGGGTCGTTCATCGGGGACGCCGGGGAGTTTTGCAATGCGGGATTCGAGCCCATCATGGAGTTGAGCAGCTTGGTCGGATCGAT
The DNA here is from genome assembly GCA_964600165.1 of uncultured Elusimicrobia bacterium. Classification (GTDB taxonomy): domain Bacteria; phylum Elusimicrobiota; class Elusimicrobia; order UBA1565; family UBA9628; genus CAZRIP01. Next base: position 7,740 of record CAZRIP010000078.1, read on the forward strand.
GTTCGGCGCCTCGCCCGCCTTGGCCGTGTTGCTGCCGAGCAGACCGGTGGGCAGGCCCAGCGACTGCAAGACTTTGTCCATGACCTCGCTGGCGACCTTGTCCTTGTCGATGTAATCCATGGCTACTTGCCGGGCGTCGGCCGGCGCGGCTTTCATCGCTTCCTGCACGAAATTGAGGAAGACGGGGTAGCCCGCGTATTTGCGCACCATGGTCGCGAAGTTTTTCGAGGCGGCCACGCCGTGCAGGAACGCGACGGGATCGTGCTGGACCATGTAATCGTCGTTGAGCTTCTTGAGGTCGGGGTAGCTCATCCACTCTTTGCCGTAGGCCTGGATGACGGGCGATTGGCGCGTGTAGCGCTCGGCCATCGCGCGGACGCGATCCTCGTTGGCGCGGCAAACGTCGGCGAACGACGCGGCCGCGCTCTTGAGCGGGTCGGGGCCGGCCGCGGAGCCGGAGCGCAGGGCGGCTCCCCAGCTCGCGCCGGTGAGGCTCGACGGCGCCGCCGCTCCCGACCCCGGCGCCGTCGCGGCCGGCGCGACGAGGGACCTTTTCGCTTCCGTCGTCTGCGCGAGATCGAAGCCGGAGCCGTCGGCCAGGGCCGGAGGGCGCGCCTGCGAGCGCTGGTAGACGGCCACGCCGACGGCGGAGCCGCCGATCGCCAGCACGAGCAACAGGATCGGCCACCACTCGGTGCGCTTGGGCGGGACGGCTTCCTCCATAGCGCCATTATGACCCAAGAAGCGGGAAAGGTCAAGACGACCATTATTAACGTAATATTCGCGTAACGGATTTCTCTTATACTCCGCGGGCATGCCTATGGCGCGAAAAATCATTGTCTGGGCTCTCATTCTCGCCGCCGCCCCCGCGCGCGCGTCGACCTTCAACGATTTCCTGCCCGGCGCCAAGGCGATGGGGATGGGCAACGCCTTTTCGGCGATCGCCGACGATCCCTATGCGATGTTCTTCAACCCGGCCGGCACGGCGAACACGCCTTACGTCCAGGCCGGCTCGACGCTCGGCCGCGCGGTTTCCCCGGTCGGCATGATGTCATACGGCGCCCTGACTTACTTGCGGCCCTACGAGCCGATCAACACGGCGACGGTCGGCGCGGCCTATTACGCCGAGCGCCAGGTCAACAGCGGCGACAAGGACGAGTTCCTGTTCCACTACTCCCAGGAGATCAAGGTCCCGCAGCTCTTCCTCACCAAGCCGCTCAAGGTCGGAGGCAACTTCAAGCTGCTCAACGTCGAGGGGGGCGGCGGGGCGGGCTTCGGCTTCGGCTTTGACGTCGGCGCGCTGGCGCGGACCAATTACGGCCAAAGCTTTTCGTTCGCGATGCGGGATCTCAACTCCAACGTCGGCATGCCGCGCCCGCAGATCACGCTCGGCACGGCTTACCTTTGGCAGAAATGGCTGACGGCCTCCGCGGACCTGCGCGTGCGCAACAACTCGACGCAGTTTTACGCGGGCCTCGAGGCCTCGACGTTGCAGGGTCTGCTCAAGCTGCGCGCGGGCCGCGGCTTTCCTCTCGACGGCATGGAGACGATCGCTTTCGGCGTGGGGCTCAATTTATCTCCGGTCATCCTCGACCTCGGCATGAGCGTGCCGACGGGCGGCGTCAACCGCGCCGCGGGGATGTATCAGGCGAGCTTCAACTGGCGCTTCGGAGCCCCGTCGTTCACGGGCAATTTCGTCGGCCAAGCCGCGAGCCGGGCCGAGGAGCTGCGCTCCCAGATCGAGGATCTCGAGAAGCGCAAGAAAGACTTGGACGCTCAATATCAGACGTCGAGCACGCACGTCGAGATCTCGGAAGGGGAAGAAAAGGTACTCGAGCAGCGCGTCGGCGAGCTGCAGGAGCAGTACCGCGGGCTTCAGAAGCGAACGGACGAGGCGGAGTACGGCCTGCGTAAGGCCGATCTCGACGCGCAGGGCGCCGGCCGGCCCGAGAAACCCGTCCCGGTCGTCCGCGCCCCGGCGCCCAAGCCGCGCCCGACGTGGCCGCGCCAGCACGTCGTCAGGCCGGGAGACACGCTGCGCACGCTCGCGCGCGAGTATTACGGCGATCCGAATCTCTGGGAGCGCATCTACGACGCGAATAAGGACAAGATAGAGCGAGGTTTGCCGCAAGAGGGGGCGACGCTGACGATTCCGGCGCCGTTCGAGCGCTGATGGCCACGATCGGCTTGCTGTGCGCCGACGACGAGGACCGCCGCAAGCTCGCGCTGACCGCGGGCGAGGCGGGTCATCTCGTGCACGCGGCCGGGCGCCTGCAGGAGGCCGTGGAGATCCTGCGGGAAAGCCGCCCGCGCCTGATGCTGGTCGGTGAAGCCGTCGAGCCGGACGCGGAGACGATCGTGCGCGAGGTCCTGCGCGTCTCGCCGCTCTTGCCGATCGTCGTCGCGCTCAAGCGCCGCGACGCGGCGCGCGCGGTCAAGCTCATGCGTGCCGGCGCGGCCGAGGTCGTCGCCGCGCCCTGGACGCGCGAGCAGCTTTCGGCCTGCCTATCTAAAAGCCTCCGCTTTCAAGGCACCGCTTTTTCCATCGTACGGGCGCCTCGAAGAACGCGAACGGCGCCGTTCTATTTCTTCGCCGTGGCCGCCTTTTTCGCTTGCGCGCTCGGCGTCGCCGCGCTCAAGCGTCAGGAGCGCCTCGCGCTCGAGAAAGCCCGGCATCGCGAGTCGTGGGATCTGCCCTACCGCCATCCCGCCGCGCTGGCGTTCGACGACGGCAAGCTCTGGATCGCCGATTGGTTCACCCAGTCCCTCTACGTCCATGATCCAGCCACGCGGACGGTCGAGCGGATCGTCCATTTCCCGGATCAAACGCCCGTGTCGCTCGCGTTCGGCGCCGAGGCCGCTTGGACCGTGTCGGCGTCGGGCCGCATCACGCGGCGCATGAAGGACGTCAAGCTCTCGGAGCTGCAGGTTTACGCCGACGCGCACCCGAGCACTCTGGGCATGGCCTTCGACGGCCTCTATTTGTGGACGTGCGATTCTCGGTCGCGGCGCATCCACAAGCTGCTCCTCGATGAAAGGCTCACCGAGGTCTCGTCCTATCGCTACCCCGGCGTGCTTCCCGTGGCGCTCGTCTACGACGGCAAGACGCTCTGGTCGCTCGACGCGGGAAACCACGAGCTCATCCGCCACAACCTCGAGCGGCCCGACGAGGCCACGGCCCGGGTCCCTCTTCCGGAGTACGCCGACGGGCAATACCGCCCGGTCGGCGTGGGCTTCGACGGGGAGCGCTTCTGGACCGTCGGAGAGCGCCTGCCCAAGGAGTCGGGACCGGCGCGGCTTTTCCGCCACCTGCGCGCGACGCCATGAACGAGGAAGTGCGCGCGCCGTTCGCGCTGCCCGTGGGGTTGAAGTTCTCCGAGCCGAAGCAGCGGGAAGCCTCGTGGGGGCGGCTGGTCTCGCTATCCTCGGCCGCGGCGGTGCTCTCCACGCAGAGCGCGCTGACTCGAGGCGAGAAAGTCTTCCTGTCCTTCGAGCTCGCCGGCGAGCGCTTCAGGGACTTCGCCGCCGTCGTCGAGGACGTCGAGCTGGACCCGGACGGCTACGCGCGCGCCGAGCTGCGCTTAAGTGACGAAGTGGAGCGGCGGCGCCTGGCCAAGCTGCTCGTCGACGTGCTCGCGCGCCGCTAAGCGAAGAGCTTGACGACTTTTTCGAAGCGCGCGCGGTCTTTCTTGGGCAGATAGGAGTAGAGCTCGTGCTTCTTGAGCGCGAGGAGGAAGTCTCGCGACACGCCGGTGAGCCCCGCTTTCGGACGGCGCCATTCCCCCAAGCGCCGCAACTCGCGCCCGAGCCCGGCCACGCGGCGGCGCGACTCGTCCGGTTCGTTCTCGAGATAGGTCGCGATCTTGTCCCAAAACGCCAGGCGCCTGCCCCACTCGTCGATCCAGGGGTCATCGCCGAAGGCGTACTTGTGCGCGCGCTTGAAAGCGTCCTGCATCCGTGAGTGCTCTTTCTTGTCGGCGCTGTAGTCCGTCGCCATGATCAGCGCGCCGATCTGACCCGGCGTGAAGTGGAACCGGTCGCAGAATTCGGAGACCAGATCGTGCGCGTCCTCGTGGCCCTGCAAGTACTCGAGAGTGGCGCCGACCCGCGCCGGCGTCCCGGGATAGCGCTCGGGGTCGAGATCGTGGAGCGCGGCCGCCAGCGCGATCAAGACCTTACGATCCGCCGGGACCTTGGGCCAGCGATGGAGCATGCGCGTCGTCAGCGCGGCGACCTCGATCGTGTGCGCGAAGCTGTGGTAGATGCGCTCCTGATTGCCTGGGTGGCGGGTTTTGAGGAAACCGACCAGCCGCGCGACCAAGCCGGCCGGCGCGCCGAGGGCGCGCAGGTCTTTCCTGAAGGCGGATAGGGCTTTTTGAGGCACGGCCGTCATCTTATCAAAATCGGTCTCCGGCATAGCGCCTCGCGCCGGTTTTTTGATAGCGTATCAACATGACGACCACGGCGGAGCTGCGCCGGACGGCGCTCTATTCCAATCATAAAGCCCTCAACGCGCGGCTGGTCGACTTCCACGGCTGGGAGCTCCCGATCCAGTACGAGAGCATTATTAAGGAACACCAGGCCGTTCGTACGGTTTGCGGGCTTTTCGACGTCTCGCACATGGGACAGGTGTGGGTGACGGGCAAGGACGCGCTGGCCTTCCTGCAGAAGGTCAACACCAACGACATCGGCCGGATCAAGCCCGGCAAGGCGATCTACTCGCACCTGCCCAACGAGCGCGGCGGCGTCGTCGACGACGTGATCGTGTCCTGCCTCGCGCCCGAGCGCTACCTCGTCGTCGTCAACGCGGCGACCGCCGACAAGGACTTCGCCTGGTTTCAGAAGCAGGCGCGCGGCCTGGACGTCAAGCTCGAGAATAAGAGCGACTACTACGGCATGATCGCCGTGCAAGGCCCGAAGGCGGCCGAGCTCGTCGGCGCGGAGTTTCCTCCCGCCGTGACGATGCCGCGCTTCGGCGCGATGGAGCTTTCCGTCTTCGACCAACCGAGCGTGATCACGCGCACCGGGTACACGGGCGAGGACGGCTTCGAGTACATCGTGCCCAACGAGATCATCTCGCGGCTCTGGGACAACCTGCTTCTCAAGGGCCGCTCGCTCGGCGTCGTGCCCTGCGGCCTTGGCGCGCGCGACACGCTGCGCCTGGAGGCCGGCTACTTGCTCTACGGACAGGACCTCGACGACGACCATTCGTCCTATGAGGCCAACTACGGCTGGGTGGTCAAGCTCGAGAAGGGAGATTTTATAGGCAAGGCCCGGCTCGTCGACCAGAAGAAGCACGGTCTCGAGCGCAAGCTGACCGGCGTGCAGCTCCTGGACCGAGGCGTGCCGCGCGCGGGCGCGCCGGTCTTCGTCGACGGCCGCGAGGCCGGCAAGCTCTGCTCCGCCACGTTCTCGCCCACTCTGCAAGCCGGAATCGGCGTGGGCTATCTCGACCGTCCCGACCTCGCCCCGGGCACCCGCGTCGAGCTGGAGATCCACGGCCGCCGCGTCGCGGCCGGCGTCGTCGCGGTCCCGTTCTATCGCCGCGAGGAGAAACGTCCCCGATGAGCAAGCCCGAGAAGTGCCGCTTCATGAAGTCCCACGAGTGGATCGCCGTCGAAGGCGGGGCCGCGACGATCGGCATCTCCGACCACGCCCAGCACGAGATCACCGACGTCGTCTTCGTCGACTTGCCGAAGGTCGGACGACAGGTCAAGCAAGGCGAAGCGCTCTGCGTGATCGAGTCCGTCAAGGCGGCCTTCGATATCTACGCGCCCATTTCCGGCGAGGTGACGGCGGTCAACGACGCCGTGGTCAAGGATCCGGCCCTCGTCAACCGCGAGCCGCACGACGGCGGATGGCTCATCAAGCTCAAGCCGTCGAAGCCGGGCGAGGAGGGCTCCTTGATGGATTGGAAGCAGTACCAGGAGTTCGTCAAGTCGCCGGCCGCGCATGCCGGCCACTGAGGCGCGGGCCGCCGCGGCGAAGGCCCCTGCGCAGGACGATTTCTCGCGCCGCCACATCGGCCCCTCGGAGGCCGACGCGGCGGAGATGCTGCGCGTCGTAGGCCAACGCTCGCTCGACGCCCTCGCCGACGCCGCCGTGCCGCGCGCGATCCGGCGCAACGAGCCGCTCGACCTGCCCGAGGGCTTGAGCGAGGCCGACGCCCTGCGCGAGCTCAAGGCGCTCGCCTCCCGCAATCAGCTTTTCCGCTCGTATCTCGGCATGGGTTATCACGACTGCGTGACTCCACCCGTGATCCTGCGCAACGTCCTCGAGAACCCGGGCTGGTACACGGCCTACACGCCGTATCAGGCCGAGATCGCGCAGGGGCGCCTCGAGGCGCTCGTCAATTTCCAGCAGATGGTCATGGATTTGACCGGGCTCGAGGTCGCCAACGCTTCTCTCTTGGACGAAGCGACGGCCGCGGCCGAGGCGATGGCGATGAGCCACAACCTCTCGTCGACGGGATCCAAGCTCTATTTCGTCTCCGAGGACTGCCATCCGCAGACGATCGAGGTCGTGCGCACGCGCGCCGCCGCGCTCGGCTTCGAGGTCCAGGTCGGCCCGCACGAGAGGTTCGATTTCGCGAAAAAGCCCTTCGGCGTCCTCGTGCAGTATCCCAAGTCGAGCGGCGGGATCGTCGACTACGGTCCGCTCTGCGAAAAAGCCAAGGCCGCCGGCGCGCTGGCGACGGTCGCGGCCGATCTTCTCGCGCTGACGCTCGTCAAGGCGCCGGGGGAGTTCGGCGCCGACATCGCCGTGGGCTCGACGCAGCGCTTCGGGGTGCCGCTCGGCTACGGCGGCCCGCACGCCGCGTACATGGCCGCGCGCGACGCGCACAAGCGCCTGATGCCGGGCCGCATCGTCGGCGTCTCGAAGGACGCGCACGGCCGGACCGCCTATCGCCTCGCGCTGCAGACGCGCGAGCAGCACATCCGCCGCGAGAAGGCGACGAGCAACATCTGCACGGCGCAGGTGCTGCTGGCCGTCACGGCCAGCATGTACGCCGTTTATCACGGGCCCGAGGGCCTGCAGCGAATCGCCTCGCGCATTCATTCGCTCGCCGAAAGGCTCGCGGCGGCTCTTCGGGCGCTCAAGTACGACGTCGGGACGGAACCGTTCTTCGACACGGTGCTCGTCCACGTGCCGAAGGATCAGATCAAGCGGCTTACGGCGGAAGCGAAGATTCGGCGCATTAACCTTCGCGCCTACCCGAACGCGCAGGTCTCGGTGAGCCTCGACGAGACGACGACGGAGAAGGACGTGCAGGACCTCGTCGATACCTTTTCGATGGGCAATGTTTGGAAGACGGATGAGAACGGTCCTCTTCTCGGCGCTTCGGGCGCCGGATTTGCTTCGTCGCTGGCGCGCCGAAGCAAATTCCTACAACATCCTGTTTTCAACAGCTATCACTCCGAGACGGAGATGATGAGGTATATCAAGAGGCTCGAGGCGAAAGACCTCTCGTTGACGACTTCGATGATCCCGCTCGGCTCCTGCACGATGAAGCTCAACGCGGCGAGCGAGATGCTCCCGGTCACCTGGCCCGAGTTCGGCAAGCTGCATCCCTTCGCGCCCGTCGAGCAGACGCAGGGTTATCAGGCGCTCTTCAAACAGCTCGAGGGCTGGCTCTCCGAGATCACCGGCTTCGCGGCCGTCTCGCTTCAGCCCAACGCCGGCTCGCAGGGCGAGTACGCGGGGCTGCTCGTCATCCGCAAATATCACGAGTCGCGCGGCCAGGGCAAGCGCAACGTCTGCCTGATCCCGAATTCGGCGCACGGCACCAATCCCGCGTCGGCCGCGCTCGCTGGATTTTCCATCGTCGCCGTCTCGACCCTTCCGCAAGGCGACATCGACGTCGTGGATTTGAAGAAGAAGGTCGCCGAGCACAAAGACGACCTCGCCGCGCTCATGGTCACCTACCCGTCGACGCACGGCGTGTTCGAAGAAGGGATCAAGGAGATCTGCGCGCTCGTGCACGAGCACGGCGGCCAGGTCTACATGGACGGCGCTAACATGAACGCGCAGGTCGGCCTGTGCCGTCCGGGCGACATCGGCGCCGACGTCTGCCATCTCAATCTCCATAAGACGTTCTGCATCCCGCACGGCGGCGGCGGCCCAGGCATGGGCCCGATAGGCGTGGCGGCGCACCTCGCGGCGTTCCTTCCCAATCATCCCGTCATCTCGACGGGAGGCGCCGAAGGGATCGGAGCCGTCTCGGCGGCGCCGTGGGGCTCGCCGTCGATCCTGCCGATCTCATGGTCTTACATCGCGCAGATGGGCGGCGAGGGGCTCGCGCGCGCGACGAAGATCGCGATCTTGAACGCGAATTACGTCGCCAAGCGCCTCGAGCCGCATTACCCGGTGCTCTTCAAGGGCGCCTCGGGCCTCGTCGCGCACGAGTGCATCATCGACTGCCGCCAATTCAAGGCGTCGTCCGACGTGCAGGTGGAGGACATCGCCAAGCGCTTGATGGACTACGGCTTCCACGCCCCGACCGTCTCGTTTCCGATCTCCGGCACGCTCATGATCGAGCCGACGGAGAGCGAATCGAAGGCCGAGCTCGACCGCTTCTGCGAGGCGATGATCTCGATCCGCGCCGAGATCTCCGAGATCGAGTCCGGCAAGGCCGACAGAGCCGACAACGTCCTCAAGAACGCGCCGCACACCGCGCCGTCGGTGACCGCGAGCGAGTGGAAGCACGCGTACTCGCGCGAGAAGGCCGCCTATCCGGCCGCGTGGCTGCGCGAGCATAAATTCTGGCCGTCGGTCGGACGCATCGACAACGCCTACGGCGATCGGAATTTCGCCTGCTCGTGCGCGCCGTGGGGCGAAGCGAAGGGTTGAATCATCATCCGTCATGGGGCGGATGCCAAAGGGGGCCGATTGATGATCGCGACTGAAACGACTCTCGACGCCGCGGAGCACATGGCCTATGACGAGGCGCTGCTCGTCGGCTCGCCGGCAAACTCGTTGATCCTCCGGTTCTTCAGATGGGCCGGCCCGGCCACGACGTTCGGCTACTCGCAGAGCTACGACTCGGCCTGCGCGGCCGCGCGCGAGCGGCGCCTCGACGGTCCCGTGATCCGCCGAGCGACGGGCGGCGGCGTCGTCTTTCACGACGGCGACGTCACTTTCTCGATCCTCTTTCCCTGGCCGGAGTTGAGCTCTCCATGCGTCGTGTATAAGAACATCCATCGCGGCGTCCACCTCGGGCTCAAAGCGATCGGACTCAAGAGCCGGCTTTGGAGCGGCGCGCCCGCGCCGGGGGGGCTGGAAAAGGCCTGCTTCGCCGCCCCCGAGCCGATGGACGTCGTCGACGACGATGGGGGCAAGATCCTCGGCGGCGCGCTGCGTCGGAAAGCGAGTCGCGGGCTCTATCAAGGCTCGCTGCGGCCCGAGGTCTTCGGGCGGCCGGCGGAAGAGCTCGAGAGCGCCATCGCGAACGGGATCGAGCTCGAGTTCGGCCGCATACCCGAAGAGCCGCGCGGCGAATGGCTGGCCGATCTGGAAGGACTGACGGAGAGGTACCGCTCCGAACGCTGGAACCGGAGGAGATGAAGCGATGAGAGCATTCGTGCTTTGCAAGCTCGCGCCGGGCAAGGAGCAGAAGGCCGTTCAGAAGATCCGGAGCATCCAGGGCGTCACCGAGGTCTTCATGACCTTCGGCGGCTGGGACGTCATCCTCTCCGCCGAGGCCGACACCGTCGACAAGCTGAGCGGCTTGATCGTCAGTCAAATCCGCGGCGTCGACGGCGTGTCGGGCACGGAGACGCTGGTCACGACGGGGCTTTGAGCCTCGAGCAGCTCGCGCGTCGCCGGCCGGCGGCCTTCGCGGCCGCGGCCTTCCTTTGGGCGCTCGCGCTGCGCGCCGCGCTGCTCTCGGTGCTCGTCCTCCACACGGGCCGTCACGCGCGCGAGCTGGCGCTCATCTACGACGGCCACGTCTACATCCTGATCGCGAAGTCCTTTCCGACGCCGTACGTCGGGATCGAGAAGATCTTTCCCGCGTACCGCGACTCGTCTTTCTTCACGGGCTGGTTCCCGCTCTATCCCGCGGCGATCGCCGCCGTCGCCGCGCTCGCGCGCGACGCGGCGTGGTCGGCGCTGCTCGCTTCTCAGCTCTTGGGATCGCTCGCCGTCGCGCTCTTCTCCGCGCTCGCGCGGCGCGTGACGACGCGCCCAGCGCTCGCGACCTTCCTTTTCGCGTTCTTCCCGCCGACGTGGCTCTTGACAGGGACGCTCTCGTTCGTCGAGCCGGCGTTCCTGTGCTGCCTGATCGCCGCGGCCGAACGGTTTCTGGCGGGCCGCGACTGGGAGGCGGCCGCGCTGGCGGGCCTGGCGGCGATCGCGCAAAAGACGGGCGTCTTGTTCGTGCCCGTGCTGCTCGGCGCGATGGCCCGCCGCGGCGACCTCAAGGCGCGCGCGCCGAAATATTTTCTGTCGCTGTGCGGCTTGGCGGCGCTGGCCGCCTATTTCGCTTTCGTCTTCCGCGACCCTTGGGCCGCGGCGCGCGTGCAAAGCCAGGCGTTCCGGTCGTGGCCGTTCCAGGTCCCGTTCGCCTCGATCACCGAGGGCTTGCTCGCGCCGACGCAGCCTTTCGACGGCCACTTCTGGCTGCGCAAGGCGCTGATCGCCTCGTCGTGCGGGTTCTATCTTTGGGCGCTCGTCGGCGCGCGCGCGGGCCGCGATCCGGCCGCGCGCTTATTGCGCGTGTGGCTGGGCGTCGCGCTGCTGTTCCACGTCTCGCTCAAGATCTACAATCTTTACGGCTTCTACTCGTTCTCCCGTTACCTCGTGATGGGAGCGCCGGCCGCGGTGCTGCTCGTCGCGCGCGACGGGCGGCTCTCCTCCCGCTGGTTGTGGACGGCTGGGGCCGCGCTCATCCCGCTCGCCTTCGCCGTCGACGCGATCGAAGTCTCCGCCGCTTGGGACTTCGTCCGCCGCGCCTGGCCGGCCGGCTATTTCGAGTCGCTCGCCTCGCATCTATGACCGGAGGAAAAGGCGCCTTGTTCGCGGCCGTCTTCAGCGCCGCGCTGCTCGCGCCGTTCGTCGGCGAGGCCTGGC
>CAZRIP010000079.1:0-18558 GCA_964600165.1 uncultured Elusimicrobia bacterium
GCTCGAGGCGCTTGTCGGTCCTGACGATGCCGACGTAGTTCCACATGAGCCGCCGGATCTCGTCCCAATTTTGCGCGATCACGACGGCCTCGTCCACCGGCTCGGCCTTGCCGGGATTCCAGGCCGGGGCCTCGAAGGAGGGGAGCTTGACGCCTTTGGCGGCGCGGTCGGCCCGGATGCGCTGGAAGGCGCGGTCCGCGAAGACGCAGCCCTCGAGCAGCGAGTTCGAGGCCAGCCGGTTGGCGCCGTGCAGGCCGGTGCAGGAAACCTCGCCCAAGGCGAAAAGCCCGGGGACGTCCGTGCGGCCCCACTCGTCGGCGCGCACGCCGCCGCAGAAGAAATGCGCGGCCGGCACGACCGGGATGGGCTCGGCCGCCATGTCGATGCCGAGCGAACGCAGCTTCTCGTAGATGTTGGGGAAGCGCGAGCGAAGGAAGCGCACGGTCTTGTGCGTCATGTCGAGATAGACGCAGGAGTCGCCCGTTTTTTTGAGCTCGGCGTCGATCGCGCGCGCGACGACGTCGCGCGGCGCGAGCTCGCCCGCGGGGCTGTACTTGCGCATGAAGCGCTCGCCGGATTTCAGAAGAAGGCGGCCGCCCTCGCCGCGCAGCGCTTCGGAAAGCAGGAACGACTTCTCCTTGGGATGAAAGAGGCACGTCGGATGGAACTGGACGAACTCCATGTTGGAGAGCGTCGCGCCGGCGCGCAGGGCCATGGCCATGCCGTCGCCCGTCGCGATGTCGGGGTTGGTCGTGTAGATGTAGACCTTGCCGGCCCCGCCGGTGGCGAGGATCGTGGAGTCGGCGCGGAAGGCTCGGATCGCGCTCGAGGCGCGGTCCATCGCGTAGGCGCCGCGGCAGCGTCCCTGGGGATCGAGGATCAGGTTCACGCCGATGTGATTCTCGAATATGGCGATGTTGGGATTCTTGCGGCAAGCGGCGAGCAGCGCGCGCTCGATCTCCCGGCCCGTGATGTCGCCGGCGTGCAGGATGCGCCGCTGCGAGTGCCCGGCCTCGAGCCCGAGATCGACCTTGTCGCGGTTGGCCGAGAAGCGCACGCCGATCTCCATGAGCTCGCGGATCGCCGCCGGAGCCTCTTGGACGGTCAGGCGCACGATGCGCTCGTCGCAGAGCCCGGCGCCCGCCTGGAGCGTGTCCCGGACGTGGTCCTCGAAGCTGTCGGTGGCCGCGGTCACGGCCGCGATCCCGCCCTGGGCGTAGTTCGTGTTGGACTCGGCGGCTTCCTTTTTCGTGACCACGATGACCGTGCCGAGCGCGGAAAGCTTGCGCGCCGTCAGCAGCCCGGCGATGCCGCTGCCCAAGACCAGGAAATCCGCCCGTTGCTTCATCAAGGTCAAGTTTACCATAATCGCCCCAATGGTCCGGACCTTCGGCGGCAAGACCCCGCGGATCGACGCGTCGGCTTTCATCCACGACGCCGCGGAGATCGTCGGCGCCGTCCGGATCGGCCGGCAGGCCTCGATCTGGCCCCACGCCGTGCTGCGCGGCGACGTCGACCGCGTCGAGATCGGCGCGCGGTCGAACCTCCAGGACGGCGTCGTCGTCCACTGCCGCGAGGGACGGCCCGCGATCGTCGGCAAGGGCGTCACCGTCGGCCACGGCGCGATCATCCACGGCGCCCGCGTCGGCGACCGTTGCTTGATTGGGATGGGCGCCATCGTCATGGAGGCCGAGCTCGGCCGCGAGTGCATCGTCGCCGCCGGCGCGCTCGTCCCGGCCGGGTTCTCGGCTGCGCCGAGAACCTTGATAATCGGCATCCCGGCCAAGGCCGCGCGGCGGCTGACGGCGGCCGAGGTCGCCGGCCTCAAGAAAAGCGAGGATTCCTACGTCCGCCTCGCCGACCGGCATCGCCGGACGTCCCGCGCGGTCTTTCGATGAGCTTTTGGGCCGGCTTCGCGGCCGGCGCGGCCTGCGCGGCCGCGGTCGCCGCGTGGCGCCGGGCTCGCTTCCGCGCCGAGCTCGGCCGATTCCTGTCGTTCGCCGCGCACGAGCTCAACACGCCGGCCACCGCGATCAACATGACGGTCCTCAACATCGCGGGCGGCGTCTTCGGCGAGGTGCCCAAGGACCAGCTCCAGTGGCTGGAGATGACGCGCGAGCAGCTAGGCCGGCTCAACGGCATGGTGGGCGAGCTGCGCGACTTCGTCCATCTCGAGCTCGGGCATGACCTCGCGGTGCGCCTCGAGGACGTCGAGCCCGCGGAGATCGTCGCGTCCGCCGCGCGCGCGGTCAAGGTGGGCACCGACCACGCGCGCATCGAGCTGACGACGGAGGTGCCGCCGGGCCTGCCGAAGGCGCGCGCCGACGCCGATCGCCTCGCGCGCTCGCTGACCACCCTCATCTTTCACGCGCGCAAGTTCCGCGCGACCGGTCCGATCCGCGTCTCGGCGCGCGTCAACGGCGGGATCGAGTTCGACGTGGAGTACGCCGGCCAGAAGCTTTCGCCGGCCGACGCCGCTCTCAGCCTCGAGCTGATGTTCCCGGCGCGCGCGCGGGAAACCCGCAGCATGACGGCCGCGGGCCTCGGGCTCGGGATCGTCCGGGAGCTCGCGCGGCGGCAGGGCGGCGACCTGGAGCTGAGCGTCTCGCCCGAAGGCCTTCAGACCTTGCGCCTGCGCGTCCCGGCCAAGGCGTGAAATTGATAGGATAGCGCGACCGCATGGCCAAGCGCGTTCTGATCGTCGAAGACGAGCCGATGGTGGCGGAAAACCTCCAGGCGCTGCTCGCCGCCAAGGGCTACGAGACCGAGCTCGCCGGCGACGGCTCCGAGGCGATCGCCAAGGCCCGGGCGGGCCAGCCGGACCTGATCTTGCTCGACATCATGCTGCCCAAGCTCGGCGGCTTCGACGTCTGCCGGATCCTCAAGGCCGATCCCGCGACCAAGGCCATCAAGATCGTCATGGTGACCGGCCTCGGCCGCATGGGAGAGGTCGAGACCGCCTTCAAGAACGGCGCGGACGACTACTTGATCAAGCCGGTCGACACCGCGCGCCTGCTCAAAAAGCTCGAGAAGGTCCTCGCGACGCCCTGAGTAAGACCTTCCTCGCTGGCGCCGCTTTCCTTCTGCTCTGGCCCGAGGCGTTCCAATTCGCCGCCTCAAGGGCTCCGGAAGCGGCGGGCGCGCGCGGCCATTGCCGCGTGCTCGTGCTCGGCTCTCCGGGCAACCCGGACGGCTCGCCGGGGCCCATCGAGGAGTTCCGCGTGCGCGCGGGCGTAGAGGCTTATCGAAGATACGCTTGCGGCGCGATCATCCTCGCGGGAGGCAACCCGCACTCCGTGCTTCCCGAGGCCGTGACGATGGCGCGCGCGGCCGAGGCCGACGGCGTCGACGAGACGGCGCTCGCGCTCGACGCGCGGTCGAGGACGACCTGGGAGAACGTCAAGAACGCCCTGGCCGTCCTGCCTCAAGACGAGGAGCTCTTCATCGCCTCGGACGCCACGCACGCTTGGCGCGCGAAGACCTATCTGTGCGCCCAACGACGCGATCTTTGCGGAAAGGCCCATCTCTACACGCGCTGGGAGCCGTCGTCGATCTTCTGGTACCGCTGGCGGGCATCCTATTACAACGTGTATTCCATCGCTCGCGACGGGCTCAAGCGCTCGATAACTGGTAAATTGGAATGGTGAAAATCGTCCGGCTCCTCGCCGCGGCGGCGCTCCTCGTGGCCGCCCCCGCGCGCGCCGCGTTCTACGCCGCCGCCGGAAAGGCCGACGTCACGCCCGACCTCGAGCACGAGTCGGCCTGGCTCGCCGGCTTCGGGGCGACGGGCCGCAAGGCGACGGGCGTCCACGATCCGCTTTATGCCCGCGCGCTCGTCATGTCCGACGGCAAGAAGACCGTCGCGCTCGTCGCCGTGGACTGCATCGGCCTCTACCGCGAGGACGTCGAGCGCATGCGCCGCGCCGCCGGCTGGTCGGGCGACGATAAATATCTCTTCGTTTCCGCCACGCACGAGCACTCCGGGCCCGACACGCTGGGCCTGTGGGGCCGGTTCCCGGGAGTCTCGGGCGTCGACAAGCGCTATCACGACCGCTTGATCAAGGCCGTGGCGGACCTCGTCTCCGATCTTTCGAGCCGCATGCAGGAGGCGACGCTGGCCGCCGCGCGGACCGACCTCGACGCGCACGGCCTCACGCGCGACCTGCGCGACCCGGTCGTCATCGATCCAGAGCTCGACGTCGTGCAGGTCCGGCCGAAGTCCGGCGGCAAGCCGATCGGCACGCTCGTGCGCTGGTCGAGCCACCCGGAGACCTCGCGCGCCGACGACACACTCCTGACGGCGGACTACCCGGGGCAGCTCTGCGCGCGCGTGGAGGACAAGACCGGCGGGGCCTGCGTCTTTCAAAACGGGATCATCGGGGGGCTCTTGGTCCCGGACAGCGACCACAGCTCCGAGAAGCAGTTCGACGAGGGCAAGCGCCTCGGCTTTACGGTCGCCGACGCCGCATTGAAGACCGTCGCCGGGGCGCCCGCGCAAGCGGCGCCCGAGGTGGCGTGGAAGTCCGAGCTCGTGCGATTGCCGGTCGAGAACTCGATCTATCTGGCTGTGCTCCCGAATCTCACCTTCGGGCATAAGATCTTCAGCCACGACGGCGCCCCGCTGCCGCGCTGGAAGGCGTTCTATCTCGCCGTGCGCCACCTGATCCTCTTCCCGCTGCCCGAGCGGCTGCGCCCGTGGGTGGAGACCGAGGTCTCGTACGTGAAGGTCGGCCCGGTCGAGTTCCTCGGCATTCCCGGCGAGCTGCTGCCGGAGCTCGCCATCGGCGGCTACGACGGGAAGTATCGCTTCGGCTTCCCGCTCGTCTCTCCGACCAACCCGAACCCGCCCAAGCTCGACCAAGCGCCGAAGGGACCGTATCTGCGCGAGAAGCTGCATAACCGCGTGGCGATCCTCGTCGGCCTGGCCAACGACGAGCTCGGCTACATCATCCCGGCGTACGACTTCCAGACGACGCCGACGCGCACGATGACGCCGCACCCGCCGGGCACGCACTACGAGGAGACCAACTCGATCGGCCGCTCGGCGACCAAGATCATCCTCGGCGCTTTCGACGAGCTGCTGAAGAAATGAAAGCGGCGGCCGTCCTGGTCGCCGTTCTGTGCGTCAACGCGCGCGCGGCGCCTTTCAAATGGCGAGGAGTCCTCGAGGGCTACTTCGGCAAGCCTTGGACCTGGGAGCAGCGCGAGCGGCTCGTCGACTGGCTGCCCAAGCATCACTTCAACCTCTACGCGATCGGGCCCAAGGAAGACCCGGAGCTGCGCGCGCGCTGGCGCGAGCCACTGAAGGAAGAGACGAAGACCCGGCTGCGCTCGCTCGCGGCGCGCGCCAAGCGGCGCGGCGTGACGCTCGCCTGGACGCTGTCGCCGGGCGCCGACGCGCGGCCCGGCGACGAGGGGGACGTCGCCGCCGCCGCGGACAAGCTTTCGTCGGTCTGCGCGCTCGGCGTCGAGCGCCTGACCCTCGCCTTCGACGACGCGCCGGCCGTGCGCGGCCAGGCCGCCTTCGCCAACGAGGTCTTGCGCCGCGTGCGCGCGCGCTGCCCCGGGGCCTGGCTGACTTTCGCGCCGGCGCAGTACTGGGGAGCCGCCGCGCCCTCGCCGTACCTCGACGAGCTCGCGCGCCAGCTCGATCCCTCTATCTCGGTGGCGTGGACGGGCCAAAGCGTGCTCAACCGCGCGATCACGGCCGAGCAGGCGCGGCGATTCAAGGATTACATCAAGCACGACCTCGTGCTCTGCGACAACTATCCCGTGCAGGACCGCCTCGTCGATTCCGGCCGGCTCTTCCTCGGCCCGCTCACCGGCCGCGATCCCTCGCTCTCCGGCCTCAACGAAGCGTACCTCGCCAACGCGACGCCGCTGCTCGAGTCCTCGTTGATTCCTCTCGCGACGGCCGGCGATTGGGCTTTCGATCCGGCCCGCTATGACGCGCGCGCGTCGTGGCGCCGCGCGCTCGACTCCGCCCGCGGCGGAGTCTCGCGGGACGCATTCGAGACGTTCGCGGGCCTTTGCGCTCGCTCGTGGCTCGACGATCTTCCGGGCAACGAGACCGACCGGCTCGAGCGCGTGGCCTCGCGATATTTCTTAACGGGCGACGCGAAGGTCCTGCGAGCCATGCTCGCCGAGCTCGAGGCGCTTCCTCGCGCGCTCTCGAGGCTGCCCGCTCCGCTCGCGCGCGAGCTGGCGCCGTGGATCGCGGCGGCGGGGGAGCAGGCGCGTCACGCCGCGGCGATCGTGGACCGACAAGAGCGTATCGATGTCCGGACCCGGGCGATCGTCGCCGACCAGGTGCTCGACCGGCTGATGAGCCGCGCCGCCTTCAATGATCCAGCGGGCGGCGAGCCGCTCGCGCGCGCGATCCGGCGCTACCGCGCGTCGGGGGAGGGCCGCGCTTCCGTGCGCGTCGGCCTCGAGCGCTTCTCCTCGCTCGCTCCCGGCGACGAGGAGCTCGAGCCTTGGACGTGGGTGCTCGGCCGCTACGCCGAGTCCGCGCGCGACGGCCTGGACGGGCGGCCCTGGAGCGCCGCGCGGCTTTGGGCGCTGCGCTGGCGCGCGCGGGCGCGGCTTCTCCCGCTCCTGGTCTCGCGCCGGCTCCTTGAAACGTTCATCGTCTCGCGCGAGCTCGCCTGGGGGCTAACGGCGCGCGAGCCAAGGCTTCTCGGCCTCGAGCGCTTCTGGCTCGCCTGGACCCGGCTCTCGAGCCCTCGCTCGGAGGTAGGCCGGCTCAAGACGGCCTTGGAAGGAAACGCGCGCGCGGTGACCGAGGAGCTTTCACGGCTCGAGCGGCTCGACGCCGAGGCGAGCGCGCGGCCGAGCGCGCTCGAGGAAGCCCCTTGGCTCGACAAGATCGCGCAGTACGCCGACGCCGCGCGGGCCGCGCTTCAAGCGAAGCCGCCGGCGGACTGGGCGGCGCGGCGCGAGCGTCTGGCCTCCGGCAACGGCCTCGAGCTCGTCCTGGAGCTCAAGCTCGAGCTCGAAGCCCTGGCGCGCGGGGGAAAAGGCGAAGTGACGTTCCCGGCCGATCCGGCCGACGCGCTCTGATCAGCCGCCGAGCAGGCGGGTCAGGTGGAAGCCCGCGTAGGACAGCGCGTAGGCGATCGCGAAAAAGGTCGCAAACTGGATTGCCGGCCACTTCCACGTCCCGGTCTCGCGCCGGACGATGGCGATCGTCGACACGCACTGCAGCGCGACCGCGAAAAAGAGCAGCAGGCTCACGGCCGTGGGCAGCCCGTAATGGCCGCGCAGCGCCTCGATGAGGCCCGTGCGCGCGCTGGCGTCGCCGCCGAGCGCGAAGATCGTGCCGAGCGTGCCGACGAATACCTCGCGCGCCGCGAGCGAGGATAGGACCGCGATCGCCACGCGCCAGTCGTAGCCGATCGGCTTGAAGACCGGCTCGATGACGCGGCCGACCATGCCGAGCGCGCTGTGCTCGATCTGCACGGCCGCGGCCGCGGCGGGCGCGAGGCCTTGCGTCAGCTCCGGATGGCGCGGGAACGCGGCGAGCGCCCACAAGACGAGCGCCACGCCGAAGATCACCTTGCCGGCGCGGCCGACGAAGTGCTCGCAACGCACGTAGACGTAGGGCACGAGCTCCTTGAGCTTCGGGAAGCGATAGGGCGGCAGCACGGTCGGCGGAGGCGGAGCGTCCTCGAACATGCCGGTGGCCTTGATCACGAGCGCGAGCGTCAGCGCCGTGGCGATCCCGAAGAGGTACATCCCCGCGAGCACGAGGCCCTGAAGGTTGATGCCGAAGAGACGGCCGGCCGGCACGAAGGCCGCGATGATGAGCGTGTAGACCGGGATGCGCGCCGAGCAGGTCATGAGAGGCGCCAGCAGGATCGCGGTCAGGCGCCGCTTTTCGTTGGGGATCGTGCGCGCGGCCATGACGCCCGGGATCGCGCAGGCGAAGCTCGAGAGGAAGGGGATGAACACCTTCCCGTCGAGGCCGAACGGCCGCAGCGCGCGGTCGACCATCGCGCCCGCTCTCGGAAGATAGCCGCTCTGCTCGAGGATGCCGATCAGGATGAAGAGGATCGCGATCTGCGGCAGGAACGTCACGACGGCGCCGACGCCCGGGATGAAGCCGTCGCACAAGAAACTCTGGAGGATCGGGAAAGGCAGGCGCGCGCGCAGGGCGTCCGAGGCGACGGCGAGGCTGCCGGTCAGCAAGTCGCCGAGCGGCTTGCCGAGGGAGAATAAAGCCTGAAAGACGATGAACATCGTCGCGCCGAGGATCAACGGCCCGGCGAGCGGATGAAAGAGCCAGCGGTCGAGCTTGATCGAGCGCTCGATCGTGGGCAAGAGCCGGCGGCGCGGGACGAAGACGCAGCGGTTGATCGCGTCCTCGGCCTGGCGCGCGGCGGCCTCATGAAGCTGAGCGAGCGCGGCGTCGGAGACGGGCGGCTCGGGCTTGGACTCCGGCGCGTCCGTCTCGAGAAAAGCCTCGAGGTCCGCGAGGCCGCGCCGGACCCGCGCCGCGACCAGGAACACGGGCATCCCGAGCTCGGCCGCGAGCTTGCGGGAATCGATGCGGATGCCGTTGATCTCGGCCTCGTCGATCATATTGATGACGAGGGCGACGGCGTAGCCGCGGGACTTGAGGCTCAGAGCCAGCCCGAGGCAGTTCTGCAGGTTGCTCGCCTCGCCGACGCAGAGCACGCGCAGCGGGCGGCCGGACGCGGCCGTCTCCTGGAGGAAGCCGAACGCGAGGCGCTCGTCCTCGGACGACGGCACGATCGAAAAAGTGCCCGGCAAGTCGACGATCTCGGCCTCGCGCTCCTTGAGCTCGAGCACGCCGACGGCTTTCTCGACCGTGCAGCCCGCGAAGTTGGCGACGCGCTGGCGCAGCCCCGTGAGGGCGTTGAAAAGCGTCGTCTTTCCGGTGTTGGGGCGGCCGGCGAGCGCGATGACCGGCCCGGAGGTCACGGCCGGACCGGCTGGGGCTCGACGACGATGCGATGGAGCAGCCGGGACTCGATCGCGAGGAGCTGGGGGCCGACCAGGCACTCCACGGGGTCGCGCAGGGGGAGCTTCAGGAGCTTGGTGACGGCCGCGCCCTCGCGCACGCCGAGGGCCGAGAGGCGGCAGCGCTCGGCCTCGGATAAGGAGAGAAATCCGCTGACGCGGACCGGAACCTCGAGCTCCACCTCGGCCAGGGTCATGGGCATAGTATAGCCTTATTGAGACTGAATTTCAATACCAATAAGACCGCGCGCGGCGCCTTTCCGGGCTAGGCCCCGCTTGCCTTTTTACTTCTGCGCATCCGTGCAAAGAAGTAAAAGAGGTCCCGGGGCCAGCGACCTCGCCGTTTTGATACTATTTGTCCCGATGGCCGCCCAAAACGACCTGGATCGAGCCGACGCGCTGCGCGGCCGAGGCTTTTTCACCCGCTCGGAGCCGCTTTACCTGCGCGCTTGGCGATGGGACGACCCCGAGCTCCGCATCGAGGCCGCCTTGGGTTTGGCGTCCGCCTTGCGCAGCCTCGCGCGGACGGTCGAGGCCCGCGTATGGGCCAAGAGAGGGCTCGCGCTCGCGCGAAGCCTCGCGCTTGCCGAGCTCGCCGAGGGGCTCGCGCTCGAGCTCGTCATGATCGACCGCGCCGATGGGCTGTACGCGAAGAGCATCCGGGAGTTGGCTCCGTTTCTCAAGCGCTTCAAGTCGCGCGGCGACTCGTCCGGCGAAGCCTTCATCCTCTGGGCGCTCGCCGGGGCGCGGCGCTTTTCCGGCGACCTCGCGGGCTCGGAGCGCGACTTTTGGGCCTCGCTGCGCGCGGCGCGGCGCGCCGGCGACGCGGCCGGCCAGGCGTACGCGCTCTTCGGCCTCGGCGGCGTCACGCGCGTGCGCGGCGACCTCGCCGCCTCGGAACGCCATTACCGGGAGGCGGGCCGCAGGCTCGCGCGCACCGACGACGTCTTCGGTCAGGCTTACGCGCTTTGCGGCTTGGCGAACTCGCTGCGCCAGCAAGGCCGCTACGGCGAGGCGCGCGGCCTCTACGAGCGCTCGCATCGTCTTTACTCCAAGATCGGCGATCGCGTGGACTTGGCTTACGTCGACTGGGGCCTGGGCAAGGTTTTTCTTCAGACCGGACGGCTCAAGGAAGCGGAGCGCCGCTTGCGCTTGGCGCTGGCCTCCTTTCGAGGGGGCCGCGAGTGGCGCGGCGTGGCGCTGTCGGAGCTCGCGCTGGCCGGGCTGCTGCACGCGACCGGCCGCACGCGCGAGGCCGAAGTACGTCACGCGCGCGGCGTCGCGGTCGCGCGCAAGGCCGGCATGCGCACGCATCTCGAATCCTTCACCTGAGCGCCCACAGCGCGAAGGACAGGCACGCCGCGGCGGCCAACGACAGCCCGAGGAGGAACGCGGGCTCCTCGAAGGAAAAGACGACCTCATGGCGCCCCGCCGGGACCCTGACCGCGAGCTGGCGCTCGGGCGTCGACTCGATCGGGGCCGGGCGCGCGTCGATCGCGGCGGAAAAGCCCGCCTGCCGGAAGACGTTGAGGACTATGAGGCCGCTCGCGGGCGCGTCGACGGCGACGCGGGCCGAGTTGACTCCGAAAGCGACGGGCAGCGCCTCTCCGGGAGCCTCCCGGCGATACGCCATCGGCCGGGCTCCGGGAAGCTCGTAGACCGCGCGCTCCGCGTCGCGCGTGAGAGCGCGCGCGCCGGCGCGGCGAAGCACATCCGCGTAGCGCGGGAGGTCATCCGCCCCGACGACGAGCCAGCGCACGCCCCAGCGGCGCAAGCGCTCGGCGAAGCCGGGGGCGAGGACCTCCTCGTCGAGCAGCGCGTCCTCGTTGACGCCGTAGGCCTCGGCGAAGTTTCCCGCCGGGACGAGCGGATCGTAGCCCGCGAAGTGATCGAGGCCCCAGAGCGTGGCGTAGTTGAAGCCGAGCCCCGGGGCGTAGCGCGCCGGCGCGGCCGGGCGGCGTCCGAGCGAGGCGATCCGCGCTCCCCGGAGAAGCGGCGCGAGAGGCTCCGCCAGCGGCGGGCGGGCCGAATCGACGATGAGCCCTCCGGGCGAAGTCAGCGCGGCGACTAAAAACAGGTTCGCCGCCTGGAGGGCGCAGGCCAGGCGGGCCAGGCGCGCGGCGGGCTTCCAGCGCGAGAATCCCCGGGCGGACAGCAGGATCAGGGCGAATTGCGCGAAGAAGACGAGCTTGAAGTGGAAGCGGAAGCGGTTGAAGAGCGGGAGCAGATAGAGCGGGCGATCGAGGACTCCGAAGGCCCAGACAAGCGAGACCGCCGCGAGGGCGAGGGCGACGCGCGTCCAGCGCGGGGCTCGAGATGAAAAGGCCGGCGCCGCGCCGAGCGCCGCGAGCGCCGCGCCGCACCAGCCGAGATGCGCGCCCGGCCCGACGAAGCGCGAGGCGCCGCGCGCCAGCGGCCAGACGAGCCCGGCGAGCCAGGCGCCCGGCCTCGCGTCGTCGTTCGAGAACATCCGATAGGAGAGCGGGCCCGCGCGTCCGGCCGACCAGCGGACCTCGTAGAGCATCGGCAGCAGCAAAGGCGAAGCGAGCAGCGCCGTCAGCGGGAAGCTCAGCAGCCACGCGCGCGGCGCGCCGCGCTCGCCGGCCGTGAGGGCGAAGACGGATTCGAAGAGCACGCAGTAGACGAAGTACTCGGGATGGCCGGCGAAAAAAAGCAGCGCGCGCAGGGCGACGAGGACGGCCAGGTCGCGCGGCTTTCCGCGCTCGAGCGCTCTCAGCGAAAAGAGGATCAGCCAAGGCAGCAGCATCGCGGCCGGCGCGAGCGTGACCCAGAAGACGGCGACGAGGACGGCGGACGGACACAGCCCCCAGCTGACCGCGGCGAAGAACGAGGCGTCCTCGGTCGCGCCCAGCCGTCGCGCGAGCAGGAAAGCTCCCGCCGCGCCCGCGGCCAGCTGCCCGACGACCAAGAGGTCGATCGCCGCGAAAAAGTGGCCGAAGAGGATGCGGCTGAGCGCCAGCGCCGCGTAAATGGGGGGATAAAGGACTCCGGTCTGCCCCGCGGCGAGATGCGGGATGCCCAGGAATTGGTGGAAGTTAAAGAGCGCGAGCGAGCCCTGGCGCAGCGCCCGCAAGTTATGGACGAAGAGCGGGAGGAAATCGTCGCGATTGTCGTCTTGGAGGAAGTAGTAGGGGCGGACCGCGTCGAGCGCCGCCAGCGCCAGCGCGACGACGGCGGACGCTCCCGCCGCCAGCCGCGCGTCAGATCTGGAAGTCTTCGCCAAGATAACGCTTTCTGGCGTTGGGGTCGTTGAGCAAGTCCTGGGACGCGCCGTCGAAGAGGATCTTGCCGTCGTAGATCAGATAGGCCCGCTCGATGATCGGCAGCGTCTCGCGGACGTTGTGGTCGGTGATGAGGATCCCGATGCCTTGCGCGCGCAGCTTCTTGATCATCCCCTTGAGCTCGCCGACGGTGATCGGATCGATGCCGACGAACGGCTCGTCTAGAAGGATCAGCTTGGGGTCGTGGATCATCGCGCGCGCGACCTCAAGCCGGCGCTTTTCTCCGCCGGAGAGAGTCCAGGCGTATTGGCGCCGCAGGTCCCAGAGCCCGAACTCCTCGAGGAGGTTCTTGACCCGGCGCATCTGCTCGAGACGGCTGGAGATCGCGCGCTCGAGGACGGCGCGCAGATTTTCTTCCACGGTAAGATAGCGGAAGACCGTCGGCTCCTGGGCGAGATAGCCGAGGCCCCGGCGCGCGCGCTCGTACATCGGCTCGCCCGTCACGTCCGCGCCGTCGATGGCGATCTGCCCGCTTTCCGGGCGCACGAAGCCCGCGAGGCTGTAGAACGTCGTCGTCTTGCCGGCGCCGTTGGGACCGAGGAGCCCCACGATCTCGCCCGAGCCGACCGACAGCGTGATCCCCTTGACGACCTCGCGCTTGCCGTATATTTTGCGGATGTCGCGCGCCTCGAGCTTCATCGGGACCGCCCCTCGGTCCGCTTCTTGGCGAACTCGATCCAGCCGGCGGCGTGCCCGTCCGCGGAGACGGCGCGCTCGCGCTCGAAGGCGGCGATCGCGTCGGCCTTGACCGCTCCGCGCCACGCCCGGTCCTCGTCCTCGCCCTCCCAGGCCGCGCGCTTGACCAGGACCGGCCGGCCGCCCGAGAGGTCGAGCCGCGATCCGCCGCGGGAGTAGACCCCGCGGTCGCTCCAGGCCTCGAGCCGCGGACCCCAGACGTGCATCCCTTCGTCGAGCGTCACTTCCTCTTGGCCCAGCCACTCGGCGCGTCCCGCGTGCCCGAGATCGGGCTCGCCGTCGACGGGGACGCGCGTGAAGTCGACGCCGGAATCCGAGGTCAGGCGCCCGCGCCCGGTCTTTCGGTCCCAGGCCGCGCGCTCGCCGCTCGCCTTGACGACGTCTCCGGAGGAGAGGGCGTGCGCGAGGCGTACTCGGCCCCGCGCCTGCCAGAGGTCCGGCTCGTGCTTGTAGAGAGCCCAATCGGCGCGCAAATCGTCCGCGCCGGCGCGGTAGCGCACGTCGCCGGTGAACTCCTCGACGCGCTCGGGCGAGCGCGTGACCTTCCATTCCTTGCTCGTGACCGCCGCGCCGGCGACCGGCCCGGCCTGGCCGAGCGCGAGCGAAGGAAGCAGCGCGAGGGAGAGGACGATCATCGGGGCGCCTTGTCGAAGACCGAGCTCTGCTTGAAGACGCGAATCTCCGAGAGGTCCTTGTTCGCCTCGAGGCCCTTGCCGCGCATCACGCCGCCGGGCTTCTTGACGAGGACGTCCTTGTCGGTGCGGAATTTGCCGTTCTTTCCGTCGTATTTGAGCTCCTCGGTCGACAGCGTCGAGCCGTCGTCGAGGGACGTCGCCAGGACGCGGGAGCTCATCGTGACGTCATAAGTCCGCATGTCGACGACGCCCGTCTCGGCCGTCAGCGTGGAGGCGAGTTTCCCGTTCTTATAGATCTGGAGCTTGGGCAGTTCGAGATCCGACTCGTGATCGTCCTCGCGGAGCTCGGCGTGGGGCGCGTGAAGGTCCCAAAGGGGCTGGCCCTTGTTCGACTGGCTGAGCGAGAACCCCTCCACGGTCTGGCGCGGCCGTTCCAAGAGCGGCAGCCCTCCCTTGCGGCAAGCCGCCAAGGAGGCGAGGGCGGTCACGGCCAGGGCGGCGCTCCTCACCGGTTGGGATTGGTCTTCGGGTCCGGCGCCTTGAGCTCGTCTTCCGGCAGGAATTTTTGTCCGGCGCGCAGCCACGGAGTCATCTCGATCGGGATCTTCCGCAGGTGATACGGCTTCGGCAAGGTCTTGAGCGCGGCCGTCACGCCGAGATAGAACACGATCAAGACGGCGTAGATGATGCCGAGGGTCTTCATGTGCCAGCGCGCGTCGGGAAACCACGCGGGGGGGATCGTCAGGTCGCGGGCGCACTTCTTGCAGCTCTTGGCCGTGTCCTTGTTTTCCTGGCCGCAGCTTTGACACTTCATGCGGGCTCCTTGACGAGCGCGTCGATCTTTCGGATCTGCCGGACGAAGGCAGGAACGTCTTTCAGGAAGAGGGAATTGGGGCCGTCGGAGAGCGCCTTGGGCGGATTCGGGTGGGTCTCGAGAAAGAGCCCGGCGACGCCGACGGCGACCGCACCGCGGGACAACGGGATCGCGTACTGGCGCTGGCCGTCCGTGGACGTGCCCTTGCCGCCCGGCAGCTGCACCGAGTGCGTGGCGTCGTAAACGACGGGATAGCCGAACGCGCGCATGATCTCGAGACCCCTCATGTCGACGATCAGATTACCATACCCGAAAGACGTGCCGCGCTCGCAGACCATGATCTGCTTGTTGCCGGTCGACTCGACCTTTCGGATCGCGTTCTTGAGGTCCCACGGCGCGAGAAACTGGCCCTTCTTGATGTTGACGGGCTTGCCCGTGCGTCCGCACGCGAGCAGCAGGTCCGTCTGCCGGCTCAGAAACGCGGGGATCTGAAGGATGTCGACGACGCGCGCCACGCGCTCGGCCTGGCCCGCTTCGTGGACGTCGGTCAGCATCGGCACGCCGAGCGCCTTCTTTACTCTAGAGAAAATCTCCAAGCCCTTGTCGATCCCCAAGCCGCGATAGCCGTCGATCGAGGTCCGGTTGGCCTTGTCGAAAGAGCATTTGAGAACGAAGGGGATCTTGAGCTTGGCGAAGCTCTCCTTCAAGCTCTTGCCCACTTTCAGAAGCAGCTCCTCGGACTCGAGCGAGCACGGCCCCGCGATGAACTGCACGGGACCGCCGTTCTGGAAGGTGACCGTATGCGTGCCCGGGCGGCCGACGCAAACTTTCGCCTGCGGCACTACGCGTTCACCGCCCTCTTCCCGTGAGCCGCGCGAGTCCGCTCCACGCACGCCGCGACGAAGTCGCGGAACAGCGGATGCGGCGCCTCGGGCCGGCTCTTGAACTCCGGGTGGAACTGCACGGCCAAGAACCACGGATGGTCCTCGAGCTCGACGATCTCGACGAGGTTCTTCGGCGTGTGCACGCCCGTGACCTTCAGGCCGGCGTCGTCGATGAGCTTGCGGAACTTGTTGTTGACCTCGAAGCGGTGGCGGTGGCGCTCGCTGATGGCCGCTTGACCATAAGCCTCGTGCGCCAAGCTCCCTTTCTTGAGAGAGCACTCGTAAACGCCCAGGCGCATCGTCGCGCCCATCTCCTTGATGTTCTTCTGGTCCGGCATGTAATCGATGACGGGATAGCGCGTCTTCGGGTCGAACTCGGTCGAGTGCGCGCCGGCGAGCTTGAGGACGTTGCGCGAGAACTCGATCACCGCGATCTGCAGGCCGAGGCACAGGCCGAAATACGGGATCTTGTTCTCGCGCGCGAGCTGGGCCACGCGGATCTTGCCCTCGATGCCGCGGTCGCCGAAGCCGCCGGGCACGAGCACGCCGTGCACGTCGTCGAGCTGCTTGTGGATGTTCGGATCGGTCGTGTCGAGGAACCGGATGTGGATCTTGGCTTCGTTGGCGATGCCGCCGTGGATCAGCGCCTCGTTGACCGACTTGTAGGCGTCCTTGTAGTCGGTATACTTGCCCGCGAGCGCGATCGTCAGCTCGTGGCGGGGATGCTTGAGCTTTTGGACCATGTGCGTCCAGCTCTCCATGTCTTTCGAAGGGGTTCTCAAACGCAGCAGCATGATGACCTGCTCGTCCAAGCCCTGCTTCTGGAACACGAGGGGGACCTCGTAGATGCTCTCGACGTCCGGGGCCTCGATGACCGACTCCTTCTGCACGCTGCAGAACATCGCGAGCTTGTTCTTCATCTCGGGCGAGATCGGCTTTTCGCTGCGGCAGACGAGGATGTCGGGATTGATGCCGATCTCGCGCAGCTTGCCGACCGAGTGCTGCGTGGGCTTGGTCTTGAGCTCCTCGGAAGCCTTGATGTACGGGATCAGGGTCACGTGCATGTACAGCACGTTGTCCTTGCCGAGCTCGAGGCCCATCTGGCGCGCGGCTTCCAGGAACGGCAGGCTTTCGATGTCGCCGACCGTGCCGCCGATCTCGACGACGCAGACGTCCGCTCCCTTGCTGATGGCGCGATAGCGGTTCTTGATCTCATCGGTGATGTGCGGGATGACTTGAACGGTGGTTCCGAGAAAGTCGCCGCGGCGCTCGCGCGCGATCACGGTCTCGTAGACCTTGCCCGCGGTGAAATTGTTGGTGTGGTGCATCTCTTTGTTCAGGAAGCGCTCGTAGTGGCCGAGGTCGAGGTCGGTTTCGGCGCCGTCTTCCGTAACGAACACTTCGCCGTGCTGGAACGGATTCATCGTCCCCGGGTCGACGTTGATGTAGGGGTCGCATTTGAGCATGTTGACGGTCAGGCCCCGCGACTGCAGAAGCTTCCCGATCGACGAGGCGGAGATGCCCTTGCCCAGGCTGCTGACGACTCCGCCCGTCACGAAGATGTATTTGGTCATGAAGTTTTCTCCACAAGTAGAGACTCGGCGCGCTTCAAATCGTCGGGGGTGTCGATGGCGACGGGCACGTCGTCGACGACGGCGGCGAAGATCGCCATGCCGTCCTCGAGGGCCCGCAATTGCTCGAGGCTTTCCGTCTTCTCGAGCGCGGAGGGCGGGAGCTTGACGAAGCGCTCCAGCGCGGCGAGACGGTAGCCGTAGATGCCCAAATGCTCCCAGTAGCGAGCTCCCGGATTCCTTTCGAACGGGATTTTCGAGCGCGAGAAATAGAGACAGCGGCCGTCCTTGCCCATGGCGGCTTTGACGACGTTCGGATTGTCTATCCGCCGCGCGGCGGACGGTAATTCCGTTTCGGCCGACAGAGGCATCACGGCGGTCGCGATGTCGGCCTTTTTATTGTCTTCGAGGACCTTCGCCACCGCGCGGATCGTCTCGGCGCGTATCAGCGGCTGATCGCCCTGAAGATTGATGATGATCTGCTCAGTCCTCTTCTTAGCCGCCTCGTAGACGCGATCGGAGCCGGACTGGCATTGGTCCGAGGTCATCACTGCGTCGCCACCGAACGCCTTCACGGCGTCGACGACCTTCTGGTTCTCGGTTGCGACGAGGACGGGGCCGACGTCGGCGGCCACGGCCGCTTCCCAGCACCACCGCACGATCGGCTTGCCCGCGAGAAGCGCCAAGACCTTGGCCGGGAAGCGCGTCGAGCCCATGCGCGACGGGATGACGATCACGCAGTCCTTAGCCACGCGCACCTCGCGCTGACTTCGCATCCGCCGCGCGGCGGATCAGCGCGAACTCTTGTCGACAAGAGTTGGTCATTTCAGCACCTCGGCGAGCTCTTTGGTCGTCGTGACGGCGGTGCCGAGCTTGCCCACGACGATGCCGGCGGCGAAATTGGAGAGCTCGGCGGCCTGGACGATGGAGGCCCCGGCCGCGAGCGCGAGCGTGAGCGTGGAGATCACGGTGTCGCCCGCGCCGGTGACGTCGAATACCTCCTGCGCGCGGGTGGGGATGTGCGTGACCTTGCCGGGCCGGAAAAGCGACATGCCGTCGGGGCCGCGCGTGACGAGGACGGACTCGCTGCGCAGGGTCTTGAGGATGTCCCGGCCGAGGCGCTCGATCTCCTCTTGGCCGTCGCGGTGCGCGCGGCCCATGCCTTGGAAGGCCTCGTTCAAGTTCGGAGTCACGCAGGTTACGCGCTTGTAGCGCTTGAAATGCTCGACCTTGGGGTCGACGGTGATCGGGACGCGGCGCCTGCGGCTGAGCGCGATGGCGGCGTTGACGACGCGCGGGCCGAGAACGCCTTTCCCGTAATCGGAAAGGATGACTGCGTCCGACGCCGCGACGGCGGCCTCGAGATTCTGGAGGAGCCGGCGCTCGCTTTCCGCCGACAGCGGCGCGGCCGTCTCGCGGTCGTAGCGCACGACCTGCTGGCGCTCGGCCACGACCCGCGTCTTCTGCGAGGTCACGCGCAGCGGGTCGAAGATCACGCCGGCCGTGTCCGCGCCGCGGCCGGAAAGATCGGCGCTCAACCGGCGTCCCGCGGGGTCGTCGCCGAGCACCCCGACCAGGCTCACGCGAGCGCCCAGCGCGGCGAGATTGTTGGCGACGTTCCCGGCGCCGCCCGGCACGAAAGATTCCGAGGTCACGCGCACGACGGGGACG
>CAZRIP010000080.1:0-18273 GCA_964600165.1 uncultured Elusimicrobia bacterium
GCGCGGGCGGGCCGCTCGCCCCGGTCTCCGTGTGGAACGACGCGACGATCTCCGGGACCGTGCCGGGCCTCGCCCCCGGCGCATATCCCGTCGCCGTCGAGATCCAGGACGCCTCGACGACGACGGTGATCGCGCTCGGCGACTTCCTCGCGCTGGCGCCGAAGGTCTCCACCGTGACGCCGTCGTCGGCGCCGATCGGCGCGCCGTTCACGGTCGCGGGCGAGCACTTCGGGCCCTATAACGGCGCGCTGACGCGCGCGCTGCTCGGCGGCGCCACGGTCGCCGTCTCCGTGTGGAACGACGGCACGATCGCAGGCGTCGTGCCGGGCCGCGTCGCGCCCGGCGTCCAACCCCTTGTTATCGAGCGCGCGACCTCCGACGGCGGGCTCGTCGACTCCGCCACGGTCTATTTCACCGTCGCCGCGCCGGTGCCGTCCGCGATCGCCCCGAGCTCCGGGCCGATCGGCGTCCCGTTCACGATCTCCGGCTCGGGCTTCGGGCCTTACAACGGCGCGAACACGCGCGTGCGCTTCGGCGCGGGGGGGCCGCTCGCCCCGTTGTCCGTGTGGAACGACGGAACGATCTCCGGCACGATCCCGGGCCTTTCCCCCGGCGCCTACGCCGTCACGGTCGAGCGCGAGGACGGCGGCGTCGTCGACTCCGCCTCGGCCGGGACGTTCACGGCCGCCGCGCCGCGGATCTTCACGCTCGCGCCGTCCTCGGGGCCGATCGGCGCGCCGTTCGCGCTCGCCGGGACGGGCTTCGGGCCCTATAACGGCTCCGCGACCGTGCTCCTCATCGGCGGCACGACGGCGGCGGTCTCCGTCTGGAACGACGGCGCGATCGACGGCGCGGTCCCCGGCTCGCTGATGCCCGGCGTCTACCCGCTCGTCGCGCGGCGCACGACCGCGGACGGAGGCCTCGTCGACTCCTCCTCCGCGACGTTCACCGTGCTCGCCCCGTTCTCCGCCGCGATGACGCCTTCCACGGGCCCGATCGGCGTCCCGTTCACGATCACCGGCGCTGGCTTCGGGCCCTACAACGGCGGCAGCACGCGCGTGCGCTTCGGCGCGGGGGGCCCGCTCGCGCCCGTCTCGGTCTGGAACGACGCGACGATCAAGGGGACGATCCCCGGGCTCGACGCCGGCGCATACACCGTCGCGATCGAGATCCAGTCGGGCTCCGCCGTCTCCGTCAGCACGATCGCCGTCTTCGGCGTCATGGATCCTCAAATAGCCTCGCTGACGCCGTCGTCCGGCCCGATCGGCGTCCCGTTCACGATCGCCGGCGCGGGCTTCGGGCCGTACAACGGAGGGAACACCAGGATCCGCTTCGGCGCGGGCGGGCCGCTGGCGCCCGTCTCCGTCTGGAACGACGCGACCGTCAAAGGCACGGTCCCCGGCGTCGCCGTCGGCACGTACACCGTCCTGGTCGAGATCCAGGCCGGCTCGACCGTCTCCGCGACCTCCGCCGGGGTCTTCGCCGCGCTCGCCCCGCAGGTCTACTCCGTGACGCCGTCCTCGGGCCCGATCGGCGCGCCGTTCACGGTGGCGGGCACGGCCTTCGGCCCCTATAACGGCTCGGCCACCGTGCTTTTGATCGGCGGCGCGACCGTCGCCGTCTCGGTCTGGAACGACGGCACGATCAAGGGGACCGTCCCCGGCGCGCTGGCGCCCGGCGCTTATTCTCTCGTCGCGCAGCGCGCGACCTCCGACGGCGGGCTCGTCGCCTCGCCGGCGTCGACGTTCCTCGTCGTCGCCCCGGCGATCGCCGCGATCGCGCCGTCTTCCGCGACCGCCGGCGCCGCGTTCACGATCACCGGCGCGGGCTTCGGCCCCTACAACGGCGCCAACACGAAGGTCCTGTTCGGCGCGACGGCGGCGTCGGTCTCCGTGTGGAACGACGAGACGATCAAGGGGACCGTGCCGGGCGTCGATCCGGGCGACTACGCCGTCGCCGTGACGATCCAGTCCGGGACGGGCGTGTCCTCGAGCACCGCCGCCTTCACCGTCTTCGCGCCGACCTACGTGTACAACACCTCCGACGGCGTCGTCTCCCTCAACTCGACGGCCCAGAGCGAGACGGTGGCGCCCGTCCCGCCGCCGACGAGCCCGCAGGCCTACGCGATCGCCACCTCCACCGACGACGAGGCGCCGAACGTGATCGGCTCGTTCTACGAGATCTCGCCCGGCGGCAACGTCTTCAGCGCGCCCGCCACGCTCCGGTTCGCCTTCGACCCGGCGACGGCCGACACGGCGACCTTGGCCATCTACACCTTCGACGGCACGACGTGGTCGACGGCGTCGATCACGAACCAGCAGGTGACGCTCGTCTCGCCGACGCTCGGCTACATCTCGGGCACGCTGGCCCACGCCTCGCTCTACGGCGTCTTCCACCATCCGCGCCGCGCGCCGCGCGTGAAGCTCCTGTCGCCCGCGGGCGGCGGCTTTACGACGGAGGTGAAGGGACAGGTCGCCGTGACGGGAAGCGTCTCCGGCCGCAACCTGCTGAGCTGGACGCTCGAGTACGCCGCGGGCCGGGACGCCTCGTTCGGCTTCACGCAGATCTCGAGCGGCGCGCTGGTCATGAAGGACTCCGCCTTGTTGGGCACGTGGGACGCGACGCGGCTCTCGGGCTGGCAGACGCTGCGGCTGTCCGCGCGCAACGCGCGGGGCCAAACTTCGTTTATCCAAGAGGACGTCTACGTCGGCGACCCCAGCCTGCTCGTCGAGATCTCGACGGCCGTCAAATCCCCGTCGGGCGTCGCCGTCGGGCCTTCGGGCCTGATCTACGTCGCCGACACCGGCAACGACCGCGTCGACGTTTTCTCCTCGGCGGGAACTTTCCAGGCGAGCTTCCCGGGCGCGGGGGGGCAGGCGTTCTCGCTCACCGCGCCGCAAGGCGTGGCGACCGACGTCTTCGGAAACGTCTACGTCGCCGACACCGGCGCGCGGCGCGCCGTCAAGCTCAGCTCGCTCGGCCAATTGCTGCTCTCGTATCCGACGCGCGGCAAGCCCGTCGGCGTCGCCGTCGACCGCGCCGGCTCTCTCTACGTCTCGGACAACGACGACGCGCGGGTCGTCAAGTTCAACCAGGCCGGCAGCCAGACGCAGGTCTTCGCGCTGCCCTCCGGCAAGCCGGCCGGCGTCGCCGTCGACGCCGCGGGGAACGTCTACGTGGCCGACATGAAGAAGAAGCTCGTCGCCGTCTTCGGCCCGTCGGGGGCGCTCGTGAACACGCTCGGCGCCGGACTCAACCTCGCCCGGCCCTACGGCGTCGCCGTCTCGAGCTCCGGCACTTCCATCGCCGTCTCCGACATGGCGAGCGACCGGGTCCTCGGCCTCGACGGCCTCGGGCGGGCGACGATGGCCTTCGGCGGCCCGAGATCGGGCCTGAGCGGCCCGCGCGGCCTGGCCCTCGACGCGGCGGGGAACTTGTATCTGGCCGCGGCGCCCGTCGATCAGATTCTCAAGCTCGGGCCTCCGGCGCCGGGGACGACGCCCGTGCCGTTCGCGACGCGGCTGGCCGTCCTCGGCCAGAGCGGCGCCTTCGTGACGGCCGCGGCCGGCGGGACGATCAAGCGGCAGGACGGCGCCGAGTTCGACCTGCCGCCGGGCGCGCTGCCGGACGACGAGGAAGTGGCGATCTCCTCTCCCGTCGTGCGCTTGCAGCAGGAAGAGGACATGAAGAACGCCAAGCTCGCCGCGCGCGGCTTGATCGCGATCTCGAGCGGCGCGGCGCTCACGCCCGACGGGCTTCAGCTCAAGACCCCGGCGACCGTCGTCCTGCCCTACGATCCGGCGGCCGCGGCGGCGGCCGGCGTGCCCGAGCTCGGCCTGAAGCTCACCTGCTGGAACGCGGACCGGCAGGACTGGCTGTGGATGCCGTCGCGCGTCAACGCGGCCAACCGCACGGTCGCCGCGCCTTCGACGCGGCTCTCCGAGTGCAAGGTCGTCGGCCGCAAAGACGGGCTGTGACCTAACGCCTGGCGATCAGGGCGAAGTGGAAGAAGTAGCGGTCGAGACCCTCGAGATCCGAGGAGAACTCCTTTCCGCCGAGCCAGGCGTCGCAGAGCAGCTCGCGCGCCCGCGCGATCTCCTTGAGCCGGTGCCTCCAACGCGGATCGGCCAGCGTCAGGTCCAAGAGCTCAAGCGCCCGCGTGATCGCTCCATCGAAGAGCTTCGCGTCCTTGTCTCTCCATTTCAGAGCGCGGCTGACCTCGCTGCCCACGTTGCCCAATTGCTGCGCCAATGAAAACGTCCGCCATCGCCCCGCCGCCAATGAGGCGTGCTGGGGGGCGCTCACGGCCGCACCAGCCGGGCCACGACGACCAGGATGCGCGCCTGGATCTTGGGATCGTCGACGCCGCGGGACCGGTTGCCGTGCGACGGCCGGACGTTGATCATCGAGTCGAACTCGACGAGCTCCGCGCCGGTCTTGTCGGGGTAGAGGTTGATGCCCCAGACGTCCTCTTGCCGCGAGCCGCTTTCGAGGAGCAGCGCCTCCTCGTCGGAATGCAGCTCGCCGCCGAGCGCCATCACGCCGCGCTCGATGTCGACGGCGGCCTTGATCATCTCGCCGAATTGCGCCTTGGCCAGCGCGCGGACCTCGCTCACGGCGATGGGCTGCTCGATCAGTCGCATTTCCACGGAAAGAGATTGTATCACACGCGATCATGATCCGACGCAGGCTCGCGAATCAGGCCGGCCACTAGGGCGTTCGGCCTAGTCGTCTCTGGGCCGCATGTGCCTTCCGAGATGCCCCGGAAGACCCGCGTCGGCCTTTTACTCTCCTTTTATAATGTCCGCATGATCCGACGCGCCTTGGCGGCCCTGCTTTCCCTCGCGATCGTCCTCTACGCGTTCCCGTTCAACGCCGTCGCCGCCGAGATCGACGCGCCGCTGTCGCCGCGCTCGCCGGGCGCCACCCCGATCGTCGCGCCGCAGATCCCGGGCGCGCAGGGCCTCCCGACTCTTCCGGACAGCTCGATCCCGAGCCTCGCCATCGACGGCGTCAACGCTTCGGTCCCGCGGCAGCTTTCAGCTCTCAGCAAAGCGTCGGCGTCGGTTCCCGTCGCGTCAGCCCAAGAAAACGGCGCGCTCGCCGCTTCGCAAGCCGCGACGGCCGCGGAGACGGCCTCGGCGCAAGCGGCGATCCCGGCGGTCGCCGGCAAGTCCGTCGCGCAGTCAACCGGCAGGATCGAATCCGCCGCCGCGCTGCGCCCGTCGGTCGGCTCGCGCATCGCCGCCGGCCTCAAGTCGCTCAAGTTCTGGAACAAGACGGTCTCCGACGACGACGTCGCCGGCGCCGCGTCGTCCGGCGCCGCGCCGCTCGCCCGTTCCGCGCCGCAAGGCAAGGACGAGAAGGCCGTCCCCGCGCCGCAGAAGCCGTCGGACGACGACGGCGGCAAGGCGAAGTGGTTCGGCCTCGGCGGCCTGGCCGCGATGTTCATCGGCGCGCTGGCGCTGCAGCAGATCGGCGTCGAGTCCCAGGCCGCGGCGATGCCGGGCCTCATGCAGAAGGTCTTCTCGGACTTCTCGATCGTCACGGACATCACGATCGTCCGCTCCCTCTCCGGCATCGCCGGCCGCGTGATCGGTCCCCTCGTCGTCCAACGCTTCAGCCTCAAAAAGGCCTATCTCGGAGGCCTCGGCGCGAAGCTCGCCGTCAACGCGCTGATGGCGGGCCTCATCGCCACCGGGCACATCACCGTTCCGGGTCTCGCCCTCTTGTACGGGATCGACGGCTTGATCGGCGGCGTCACGCAGACCGCCGAGAAGGCCATCGGCCCGGCGCTGCTCGGCCAGGACCAGGACAAGCTCGAGAAGTACGGCGCCACCAAGCAGGTCGTGCTCGAGGTCCTCGGCTCCTTGATGCCGCCGCTGACCGGCTTCATCGTCACGCAGTTCTCGGCGATCCCGGCGCTCATCGCGTTCCCGATCGTCTACGGGGCGTCGATCGCCGTGCTCGCGATGTTCCTGCGCATCCCCCAAAAGGTGGAGCTCGTGCGCAAGGCGAAGCTCAAGGAGCAGCCCGTTTCCAAGAACGTCTTCGGGGAGTTCTTCGGCAAGATCTCGCGCGGCGCCAAGGTCGTGTGGAATACGCCCGTCCTCAAGTACACGTTCCTCGCCTACACGGCGTACATGATGCTCAACCCGTTCCTCTACACCGTCCTCGCGCCGGGTTTCGGCAACTTGATGCAGGCCGCCTTCAACGTGAGCTCGGACGGCGCGTACACGATGCTGACCGGCCTCTACAGCGCGGGCGGGCTGCTCGGCGGCGTTCTGATGCTGCGCGAGCAGAAGAGGCTCAAGACGCTCCCGGCGGGCGAGGTCAGCGAGAAGCTGCGCAAGTCGCTGCTGCGCTGGATGACGCTCGGGACTTTCGGCCTCGCGGCGATCGCCACGCTCGCCATCCCGATGGCCCCTCTCTTCGTCGTCAAGGGTTTGCCCGTCACGATCCCGGCGCTCGCGCTGTTCGCCTTCGGCGTCGCCCAAGTCATCGCGAACATCAAGCAGGAGAACTTCCTGATGTCGCGCGCGCCGGAGAAAGACGTCAACGACGTGATCGGATTCCTCGGCGCGGCGTCGCTCGGAGTCAGCACGGCGGGCCTCGTGGCGCTGAAGTTCCTCTTCAAGGGCAAGCTGCCCTTCGGCTGGCAGCCGATCGCGGCCTTCACGGGCCTGCACGGCTTCACGGCGTTTCTCGCGATCGCGATCGCGATGATCCCGCTCGCGGCCTTCTACGTGTACCTGACGCGCCGGCTCGACAAGGCGTCGCGCCTGCCGCCGCCCGCCAAGCCCGACGCGAAGTAATCGCCGCTGTCACCGGCAGTGTCACAGCAGTGCCTGACCCCGCTGGTGACATGTAGGACCTAAGACCTATTTTCGTTTAGGTCCAGCGACCCTGCACGATTCCGGGACCTCCGGGTATGCTCCCTAGGTCCTCACCCCGAGTCCCGAGCTCCCGGAGGTCCTACATGGTTGTCGCCGCCCTGCTGTCCGCCGTTCTCAGTCCCGCGTTCGCCCAGTCCCCGCTGCCTGCTTGCAAAATTCCCGGCGACAAGCGCTGCGCCGTCGACGAAGGCTCCCTCGTCGTCCAAGCGGAGGGCCCCGGAGCCCTTTCCGAGGACATCACGCCGCCGCCCGCCAGCGGCGTCGGGAGCTCGATCAACCTCGACGTCATCTTGAACACCGCGCTCAAGATCTGGGACATCATCGTCAAGAACAAGCCGGTCGTCGACGTGAAGACGCAGTACGCGACGGCGCTGCCGCAAGGCGTCACCAGCTGGGGCCAGCTCGCGAACTGGCAGACGCCCGAGGGCACGGTCTACGGCTTCTACGCCAAGAACGGCTTCGGCCAGCAAGTCATCAACGTCCGCTACCTCGTGACCCGCATGTACGGCGGCTCCTATAAGGGGAAGGGGAAATACCTGACGGCCGTCGCCATCGAGCCGCTGACGACCGACGTCGCCTGGGGCTACAAGTTCAGCCTCGCGGCCGACACGCCGCCCGAGTCGATCGGCAACTTCGGCAGCGACGAGGACCCGGTCGCCGGCATGCAGCTGCGCGTCAAATGGACGATCGAGACGGCGGTGAAGACCTCGATGGGGACGAGCGTCTACTTCGTCAAGGGCGACGGCATGATGCAAGAAGACGGCAGCCCGTTCCCGCACGGCCTGACGACGCAGGCGGCGAAGCTGCTCGAGTCGGCGCCCGCCTTGCGGCTGCCTTAAGACATTTGTTTCAATGGCGGCATGTGCCGCCTCTTCGCGCAAATCGCGCCTCGGCCCGAGAGCGCCGCAAAGCTCCTGGCCGAGTCGCGGTTTTCGCTTTTAGCGCAAGCCGATTTCGAGCGCGAGAACCTCCAGAAGGACGGCTGGGGAGTGGCGACCTACGACGCGCGAGGCCGGCCGCGCGTCGTCAAGAGCGCGGGCGCGGCTTATGAGGAAAAAGAGGCGTTCATCGCCGCGTCCCGGCCCGCGTCGCAAGTCGTCATCGGCCATATCCGCGCGGCCTCGAACCCGCGCGGCCTCCCGAAGTCTCAATTGATCGATCCCGACAACGCCCAGCCGTTCACCGACGGCCGGTGGGTCTTCGCGCACAACGGCACGCTCGAGATCCCCGACGCCGTCGCCGAGAAGCTCGGGCCGCTCGCCCGAAACCTCAAGTCGAAGAACGACAGCGAGGTCTACTTTTGGCAGTTTCTGAAGCACTTCGAGAAGCTCAAGGACGTCCCGGCGGCGCTGCAGGCCTGCGTCGACGAGGACTGGGCGTCGTGGGAAGAAGTGAAGGAAAAATATCCGGAGAAGAAATCGCCCTACACGAGCCTCAACGCGCTGATCTCCGACGGCGCGAGCCTGCACGCGTTCTGCCACGCGAACCGCAAGGGGCTCGCGGACTGCGCCGTGTGCACGCCGGGGCAGCCGTGGAGCCGCATGAGTTTCGCTCATCGAGGGGAAGCGCTCGTCGTCGCCAGCGAGCCCGTCGACGCCGGGGCCTGGGAGCTTTTCCAGGCGCCGGAGGTCCTTTCGGCGCGGATCGAAGGCCGCGCGTTGACCGTCGAGCGGCGAAAGATCGCCGCTCCCCAGGTGTCTTTCGAGGAGGCCGTCTCGCCATGAAATTCGCGCTCATGATGGTGGTCTTCGTCGTCGCCGGCTATTTCGCGTTCATGCAGCTCAAGCCCAAACCGGCGCCGCCGCCTCCGCCTCCTCCGCCGCCGCCGCCCGCGATCCTCTCGGAGCCTTTGCCGGTCATCAACGAGGCCGAGCAAGCCAAGATCATCAAGACGACCGAGGACCCGGATCCCAACGTCCGCTGGGAGGCTCTCGTGCTGCTCGACAAGATGAAATCGCCGACCGCCTATCCCATCCTCTTCGCGCACCTCCAGAAGGACTTGGACGCCGGAACGCGCGTCAAGATCGCCTCGCTGCTCTCGCATCGCAAGGGGCCGGAGATCACGCGCAATCTCGAGCAGGCGCTCAAGGATCAGGAGCCCGACGTGCGCCTCGCCGTGCTGGTCGCGCTCGACGATATCGGCGACTATTCCGCCGCCTCGTCGATCACCGAGTGCCTCAAGGACCAGGAGGAGAGCGTGCGCGTCCAGGCCCTCAAGACCTTGAACAGCCTTCAGGACAAGCGCACGGCCGAGATCGAGGCGGAGCGCAAGCACCAAGAAGAGCTCCAGCGTCAGGCGGCCGAGGCCGCCGCGGCGGCGGCCCAGAAGAAATAGGGACACGCGGATGCGCTGGATCTTGGCGCTGACGCTGCTCGCGGGCTCGTCGTTCTATCTATACGACCGCTACCGCCGGCTCAACGCCCCGCCGTCCCCGCCGCCGCCCGCGGTCGAGCCGCTTCCCGAGCCCGCGGATCTTTTGAGCGTGGCCGAGATCAAGCGGATCCGCCGCTCCGTCGACGACCCCAATCCCGCCGTGCGGATGACGACGCTCGAGCTGCTCTTCGACGTCCGCGACCCCGAGGCCGTCGTGCTCCTCAACAAGGCGGCCTCGAGCGATTACGACACCGACGTCAGGCTCAAGTCGATCGCGCTGCTCAAGACGGCCCAAGACGTCCCGATCCTCAAGCTCCAGGGCCTGATCAAGGCGCTGACGGATTTCGACCCCGCCGTGCGCGTGGCGTCGCTCAAGGCGATCGGAGACGTCGGCGACGCGGCCGCGGCGCCGTGGGTGGCGGACGCGCTCAAGGACTCCGAGCCCGACGTCAGGGCCGAGGCCCTGCGGACGATCGGCCGATTTCAGGATAAAAGAGTCGCCGAGCAGGCGGCCCTCGCGGCGAAGCTGCGCGAGCAATACGAGCAAGCGGTGCAGCGGGCCAAGGACCGCCAAGAGCGCGACGGGAATTAGACCTAGACAGGAGAAAGAGCATGGAACTGGGCATCAAAGAGATCAACAAGAAAGTCTCGGAGGAAAGCGTCTTCGTCGCGGACCTCAAGCGCGAGCTCGCGCGCGTCATCGTCGGCCAGGAGGACATCGTCGACCGCATCCTCGTCGGCTTGCTCGCCAACGGGCACATCCTGCTCGAAGGCGTCCCCGGCCTGGCCAAGACCCTCACGATCCGCACGCTCGCGCAGTGCATCGACTCCGAGTTCTCGCGCATCCAGTTCACGCCGGATCTTCTGCCGGCCGACCTGACGGGCACGCTGATCTTCAGCCCCAAGGACTCCGAGTACACGGTGCGCAAAGGCCCGCTGTTCTCGAACCTCGTCCTCGCCGACGAGATCAACCGCGCTCCCGCGAAGGTCCAGAGCGCGCTGCTCGAGGCGATGCAAGAGCGCCACATCACGATCGGCGGCACGACCTATCCCCTGCCCGAGCTTTTTCTCGTGCTCGCCACGCAGAACCCGATCGAGCAGGAGGGGACTTACCCGCTGCCCGAGGCGCAAGTCGACCGCTTCATGCTCAAGATCAAGATCACCTATCCCAACAAAGTCGAGGAGCGGGCCATCCTCGAGCGCATGACGGGCGCCGCGGTGCCGGAGCCGCGCAAGGTCGCCAAGCCCCAGCAGATCGTCAAGGCGCGGCAGACGGTCACGGACGTCTACGTGGACGAGAAGATCAAGAGCTACATCGTCGATCTCGTCTCCGCCACGCGCAACCCGGAGCAGACCAAGCTCGGCAACAAGAAGCACTTGATCGCTTACGGAGCCAGCCCGCGCGCGACGATCGCGCTGGCCCAGGCCGCCAAAGCCTACGCGTTCCTCAACGGACGGGGTTTCGTGACCCCGGAGGACATCAAGGCGATCGGCCCCGACGTGCTGCGCCACCGCATCATCGTCAGCTACGAGGCCGAGGCCGAGAACATGTCGTCGGAGAACATCGTGGAGGCGCTCTTCGAAGCCATCGACGTTCCCTAGAATGATCCCGCGCGAGATACTCACGAAAGTCCGCCGCATCGAGATCCTGACCGGGCGACTGGTCAGCGAGACCTTCGCCGGCGAGTATCTTTCGGTCTTCAAGGGCCGGGGCATGGAGTTCGCGGAAGTGCGCGAGTACGTTCCGGGCGACGACATCCGCACGATCGATTGGAACGTCACGGCGCGCACGGCCAAGCCCTACGTCCGCCAATACACCGAGGAGCGGGAGCTGACCGTCGTCATCGCCTGCGACCTGTCGGGCTCGCAGTCCTTCGGCACCGGCGCGCAGCTCAAGAAGGAGATCGCCGCCGAGCTCTGCGCCCTGCTGGCCTTCTCGGCGCTCAAGAACAACGACAAGGTGGGGCTTTTTCTCTTCACGGACGAGGTGGAAAAGCGCATCCCGCCGAAGAAAGGCCGGCGGCACGTGCTGCACGTCATCCGCGACGTCCTCGCCTACGAGCCCAAGGGCAAAGGCACGCGGATCGGCCCGGTCCTCGACCGCGTCAACCGCGCGCTCAAGCGGCGGTGCATCCTTTTTCTGATCTCCGATTTTCGCGACGCGGGCTATGAGAAGGCGCTCAAGCTCGCCGCGCTCAAGCACGACGTCATCCCGATCCTCATCCGCGATCCGCGCGAGGAGGCCCTGCCGGACCTCGGCGCCGTCGTCGAAGTCGAGGACCCGGAGACGGGCGAGCGCGCGGCGATCGACGCCTCGTCGCGCCCCGCGCTCGCCGCGCACGCGGACCGCGAGCGGCGCCGGCGCCTCGAGCTCGAGCAGACGTTCAAGCTCTACGGCCTCGAGCCGATCCGGGTCTCCACCGACGAGTCCTACATCGATCCCGTCGTCGACTTCTTCCGCCGCCGCGCGAGGAGGCTGCGCCATTAACCTCCTGCTCCTCGCCGTCTCTCTCGCGCTCGGGGCCGAGCCCGGCGTCGGCGTCTCGGCGCAGAAGGCCCAGCTCGGCCGGCCGTTCTCGGTCACGATCCAATCTCCGGCGGGCGCGACGATGACGCTCGATCTCGCGAAGTCGGCGACCGACTTCTTCGAGATCAACCGCGTGGACCCGGCCAAGGGCTTGGTCGGGGCTTGGGACTTGGAGCTCGTGCCGTTGGCGCTCGGCCAGCTCAAGCTGCCGCTCTATTGGAAGGTCGACAAGGGCGGCAAGACCGAGGAAGCGCGGACCGACGTGTCGATCGAGGTCGAGGCGCCCGCCGCGCCGGGCGACGACATCTCGGACATCAAGTCTCCGCGCCCGGCCCGGCCCGCGCCGTGGCCTTGGCTGCTGGCGCTCGCGGCCGGAGCGCTCGCGTACTGGCTCTGGTCGCGGCTCAAGAAGGAAGACGGCGAGGGCCCGCGCGAGCACGTCGTCGTCGACCACCGCCCGCCCGAGGTCATCGCGGAGGAAGCGCTGTTCACGCTCTCCGCCAGCGGGCTCTGGCAGGAGCGGCGCTACAAGGACTTCTATCTGCGCCTGACCGACATCCTGAGGCAGTACCTCGAGCGCCGCTACGCGATGCCCGCGACCAAGCTCACGACCGCCGAGCTCCAGAGGCTGATGCGGCACGCGGAGCTCGACCGCGCCCTGATCCTTTCATTCAAGTCCGTCTTCGATCGCGCCGATCTCGTGAAGTTCTCGAAGGTCGAGCCCGAGACGTCGTGGGGGGAACGCGACGTCGAGAACGCCCGGGACCTCGTGCGCCGCACGACGCCGGCGCCGGCGCGGCAGGAGGCGGCCCCGCGATGACCTTCGCGTATCCTTGGGCGTGGCTGCTCCTGCCGCCCGTCGCGCTCGCCGCGGCCTGGCGGATTTTTTCCGGCGAGCGCGGGCACGCGGCGCTGCCCTTTCCCGCGGACCGGGAGCTCTGGCGCGCCGAGCCCACGCCGCGCGCGCGCTTGTCGCGCTGGCTGCCGCTCGGCCTCAAGGGCTTGGCGCTGCTGCTCGTCGTCGGCGCGCTCGCGCGCCCGCAGAAGCTTTCCAGCCGCGCGCACGGCCTCGGCCGCGGGATCGACATCATGCTCGCCTTCGACAGCTCGTTGTCGATGAGCTCCATCGACCTTTCTCCTTCCAGGATCGAGGCCGCCAAGGCGACCGCCATCCGCTTCGTGCGCGGCCGCGCCCAGGACCGCATCGGGATCGTCACGTTCGGCGGCGCGACGCAGCTCATCTGCCCGCTCACCCTCGACTACGACGCCGTCGAAGCCCAGCTCGATCAGCTCTATCCCGGCATCACCAAGGCGGACGGGACCGCCATCGGCGACGGCATCGTCTCCGCCCTCAACCATCTCAAGGGCTCGGACGCGAAAAGCCGCGTGATCATCCTGCTGACCGACGGCCGCAGCAACACCGGCGTCGTCGACCCGATGACCGCGGCCAAGACCGCCGCCGCCTTCGGCGTCAAGATCTACACGATCGGCACGGCCAAGCGCGGACAATCGCTCATGCCGGTCGACGTCCCCGGCCGCGGGCGCATGATGGTCCCGATCGACGACGACCTCGACGACGACCTGCTCGACTCCATCGCGAGGGAGACCGACGGCCGCTACTTTCGCGCGACCAGCCTCCAGGAGCTCAAGGAAGTCTACGCCACCATCGACAAGCTCGAGAAGTCCGACGTGAAGCTTCCGGACATCGTCTCGCGCGACGACCGCTACCGCGCTCCGGTCCTCGCCGCGGCGCTCTTGCTGCTCTGCGAGGTCTCGTTGGCGAACACTTGGCTCTTGAGGTGGCCCTGATGTTCGCGGCTCCCTCGCTGCTCGCCTGGGGCGCGCTCGCGACGGCGCTGGCCGCGCTCTTTTACCGGCTCGGCTCGGGGCGGCGCGCCGCCGCGACCGCGAAGATGGGGCGTCTGGCGACTCTTTCGCGCCTGATACCGGCCGAGACGTCGGGCCGCCGAGCGGTCAAGGCCTGGCTTTCCTGCGCCGCGCTCGCGCTGCTTTTCGTCGCGCTCGCCGGCCCGCAATGGGGCGTCGAGCTCGCTCCGACCGAGTCGAAGGCCCGCGGCGTCGTGATCGCGGTCGACCTGTCCCTGTCGATGCTCGCCGAGGACGTCAAGCCGAGCCGTCTCGAGAAGGCCAAGGAGGAGCTGTCCCTGCTGCTCGACCAGCTCAAGGGCGAGCGCGTCGGCGTGCTCGGCTTCGCCGGCGACGCGTTCATGATGTGCCCGATGACGACCGACAT
Organism: uncultured Elusimicrobia bacterium; assembly: GCA_964600165.1. GTDB lineage: Bacteria > Elusimicrobiota > Elusimicrobia > UBA1565 > UBA9628 > CAZRIP01. Next base: position 14,052 of record CAZRIP010000080.1, read on the forward strand.
CGACGCGGCCAAGCAGATCCTGCGCGGCCTTTCGCCGGACTCGATTCCGGTGCCGGGGACGGCGATCGGCGGGGCGGTCCGCGCGGCGACGCGGCAGCTCGCGCGCTACGGCGGCGAAAGGACGCTCGTCTTGATCACGGACGGCGAGGACCACCAGCACGCTCTCGATCAGGCGGCCGCCGAGGCGGCCGATAACGGCGTGAAGATCTACGCCATCGGGATCGGCTCGCAGGACGGAGAGCCGATCCCGATCAAGGACGACGCCGGCAACCTTCAAGGCTACAAGAAGGACAAGCGCGGCGCGACCGTCGTCAGCAAGCTCGGCGACGCCCTGCTGACGCAAGCCACGCAAAAGACCGGCGGAGCGTACTATCGGGCGACCCCCGGCGAGGACGAAGTCAACGAGATCGTCCAGAAGATCGAGCGCGGGGAGAAGGGGGAGGCCGTGCAGGGCACGGCGAGCCATTACCGGAACCGGTTCATGCTCCCTCTCGCGCTCGCGTTCCTGCTGCTTCTGGTCGAGCTGCTGATCCCCGAGAAAAGGGCTCTCCCGCCGATCTCGCGATTTGGGAAGATCATCCGCCACGTGGCGGATGTCGGAGCGAAGAAAGCGCTGGTCCCGATCGTCTTGCTGATCCTGGGGACGTCCGCGGCCCAGGCCGCGACGGCCGAGGGCGCGCTGCGCCGGGGAAACAAGCTCTATCAAACCGACCAGTTCGAGCCCGCGCTCGAGCAGTACGCGGCCGCCGGGGCCAAGAGCCCCAAGGACGCGCGGCCGGTCTTCAACGCCGGCGACGCGCTCTACCGGCTGCAGCGCCTCGACGAGGCGTCCCAGGCCTTCAAGGCCGTCGCGGAGTCGAAGCTTCCTCCCGACGCCCGCGCCGCGGCGTATTACAACCTCGGCAACGCGCGCTACCAAGCCGGCGATCTCGCGGGCGCGATCGACGCTTACCGGAAAGCCGTCGTGCTCGACCCGGCCGACGAGGAGGCCCGCCACAACCTGGCCGTCGCGCTCAAGAACCAAAAGAACCCGCCGCCCAAGAAAAAAGATCAGGACAAGAAGCAGGATAAAAAGAAGGACCAGCCCGACAAGGACAAGCCGCAGCCCTCGGGCGGCCAAAATAACGCCGACAAGGGCCGGCCGCCGGAGACTAAAACGCGGCCGCAGGATCAGATGTCGCGCGAGGACGCCGAGCGCATCATGCGCGCCGTCGCCGACAAGGAGCGCTCGGCGTCGAAGCAGCTGCAGCTCCAGAAGCAGCCGGTCAAGAAGCCCGACGTCGAGGAGGATTGGTGAAAGCGGCCCTCGCGTCGCTGCTGCTGCTGCTCGCGGCGCCGTCGCGCGCCCAGCAGGTCTCCATCTCCGCCGACGTCGACAAGGTCTCGGTGGCGCTCGACGAGCAGATCGTGCTGGCCGTGACCGTCACCGGGCCGCAGGCTTCCTTGCCGGAGCCGCAAGTGCCGCGCCTCGACAACTTCAGCGTCTATTCTTCCGGGCGCAACCAAAGCATCTCCTTCGTCAACGGACAAGTCTCGAGCTCGATCGTCTTCACCTACGTCCTCGTTCCGCGCTTCGTCGGAAAGGGCCGCATCCCGCCGATCTCGATCACCGTCGGCGGCCAAACGGCCAAGACCGCGCCGATCGACATCACCGTGCTCAAGCCGGGCGCGCCCTCCGCGGCGCCGCCCGCCGCGGCGCAGGGGCAACCCAACGGCCGGCAGGCCGCGCCGCGCGCGCGTCTTCGTCACCGCGGAGGTGGACAAGAAGAAGGCGTACGTCAACGAGCCCGTCACGCTCTCGGTCAAGTTCTACACGGCCATGGCGCTGCTCGGCAATCCCCAATACGACGCGCCGCGGACCGACGGCTTCTTGGCCGAGGACCTGCCTCCCGAGCGCCACGGCAGCGCGACGATCCTCAACCAGCCCTATAACTATTCCGAGATCAAGACCGCGCTCTTCCCGGCTCACGCGGGCAAGCTCACGATCAGCCCGGCCACGGTCCATTGCCAAGTCGGGGAGGACACGAGCGTCGATCCTTTCGCGCCGGACTTCATCGACAAATTCTTCTCGGGCGGCCTCATGCAGCCGCGCACGATCGAGCTGCAATCGGACGTCCTGGTCGTCGACGCGCTGCCGCTGCCGGACGCGGGCAAGCCCAAGACGTTCTCCGGCGCGGTCGGGCGCTTCACCGTGTCCGCCGCGCTCGACCGTACCTCGACGAGAGTCGGCGAGGCCGTCAATCTCACGGTCACCGTGGCGGGAGCCGGGAATCTGAAGGCGGTCGGCGATCCCGCGCTGCCCGAGCTCGCGTCCGCGCGCGTGTTCGACACCGTTTCCACGCTCAACCTCGACAAGAAGAACGACGTCGTCAGCGGCTCGAAGGCCTTTCGGACCGTGCTCGTGCCGCGCGTGTCGGGCGACATGACGATCCCGCCGATCGCTTTCTCGTACTTCGAGCCGCGCGAGGCGGCGTACAAGACCGTCACGACGCAGCCGCTGACGCTCAAGGTCGCGCCCGCGCCCGCGGGCAGCGCTCCCGTCGCCGCGGGGCCCTCGCCCTCCGCGCCGGAAGGCCTCACGTCGGTGACCGAGGACATCCGCTACCTCAAGCCGGCCGGCGGCGAGCCCGCCGTCGACCGGCTGCTCGCGGGCCTGGCCGGCGCCGGCCCGATCAACGCGATCCCGCTGGCCGTCCTGCTGCTCGCGGGCGCGGCGGAGCTCCTGCGCGTGCGGCGCGAGTCCGATCCCGCGGGCGTGCGCTTCCGCGGCGCGCGGCGCGCCGCGGAGCAGAGGATCGCCCACGCGCGCGCGACCGCGCAGCCGCAGCAGGCCGCCGCCCTGATGGCCGAGGCTCTCGCCGGATATCTCGCCGACAAGCTGGGCCAGCCGGCGGCCGGCCTGTCCCTGCGCCGCGCGCAGGAGCTCCTGCGCCGGTCCTGCGCGCCCGAGACGCTCAACATGCTCAAGGCCGTCTGGGAGGACCTCGAGCTCCAGCGCTTCGCGCCTCCTTCGTCGGCCGACGGCGCGAGCAAGACGGCGTCCGACGTCCTCGAGCAGCTGCTCGCCGTTCTCGACAAGGAGATCAAGAAGTGATCTCCCTGCTCTTGGCGCTCTCGCTCGCGGCCCGCGCCCAGCCCGCGGACGAGGCCCGGCAGAAATACGACAAGGGGGACTACGCCGGGGCGTCCTTGCTCTATCAGAGCGCGGCGGCGCAAAGCCCGCGCGACGCTTTCCTTGAATACGACCTCGGCAACGCGCTTTTCAAGGAAGGCAAGCTCGGCCCGGCCGTCGCCGCCTATCAGCGCGCCTTCGAGCTGCGCCCGCGCTCGACCGACGTCCGCTACAACCTCGACTTCGCGTTGAAAAAGGCGGGCGAGCAGCTCGTGCCGCCCGGCGTGCCGCCGCTCGTCTACGCCGGGTTCCATCTCCTCAGCGGCTCGGAGCTGCTGGGCCTGCAGTGGCTCGGGTGCTGGCTGGCGCTGCTGCTGGCCGCCGCGTGGCTTTGGCTGCGCGGCCGGCGCGAGGCGCTTAAAGACCCGGTCGCCTGCGCGTTCGCGTTCTGGGCCTTCTTCGGGCTTTGGTGGCTCGCGCGCTGGGGCCTCGAGCCCTCGGAGCTCGGCGTCATCGTCAAGCCCGCCGCCGAGATCCGCAGCGGCCCGGGAGACACGTTCTCCGTCGGCTTCACGGCGCCCGAGGGCCGGCGCGTGCAGATCGTCTCCGAGGGCGGCCGGTGGCTGGAGATCGGCACGCTCAAGGAAGGCGCGAAGGGCTGGATCGCGACGGACGCGGTAGAACGAGTACAGGAGACACCATGACGACGCGGATCGAGAAAGACACGATGGGGGAGATCTCCGTCGAGTCCGACAAGTACTGGGGCGCGCAGACCGAGCGCTCGCTGCACCATTTTCAGGCCGGGAAAGGCCGCGACACGCTGCCGCGCGAGATGATCCGCGCGCTCGGCATCCTCAAAAAGGCGGCGGCCCAGGCGAACGCGGAGCTGGGCATCCTCGCGAAGGACAAAGAGAAGCTCATCGTGCGGGCGGCCGACGAGGTCATCGACGGCAAGCTCGACGCGCATTTTCCGCTCGTCGTCTGGCAGACCGGCAGCGGCACGCAGTCGAACATGAACGCCAACGAAGTCATCTCGAACCGCGCCATCGAGCTCGCGGGCGGGCGGATGGGAAGCAAGAAGCCCGTCCATCCCAACGACGACGTCAACAA
>CAZRIP010000081.1:0-18080 GCA_964600165.1 uncultured Elusimicrobia bacterium
AGCTCGGGCGCGAAGCGCGCGAGGCAGACGAGCTCCTCGCCTTCCGAGTAGCGTGGATTTTTCTCTAGGAAAAAGCGGACCCGCGGGTCCTCGATGCGCCCCGAGGGGATCGCGGCGAGCCCGGGCTTGAGCTGTCCCAGCGACTCCGGGAAGCGCAGCAGCCCGGCGCTCTCGTCGAAGGACTCGCCGAAGCGCGCGCGCGCGACCCGGGCGAGCAGGCCCGCCTCGTATGGGGGCGTCGGCTCGTCGTAGCGGGGCCAGTGCTTCTCGAAAAAGAGGGGAAGATAGAGATACGTGCGGTGGCCCTTCGAGATCAAAAGCCAATAGAGCGGCGTGCCGGGGTCCTCGGAGAGCGCGCGTCCGGCGTAGCGGCACCACGTGCGCACGAGCTCCTGCTCGCCCCAGTACTCGGGGGCGATGATCGTGTCGCCGGAGAAGAGCACTCGCACGGGCTCGCCGGCGGAGTCGGTCGCGCGGAAGACCTTCTGGGTCGAGAAGCCGCGCACCTCGCCCGACGTCGAGTCGAGCAGGAGGAGCACGTGGTCTTTCTCGCGCAGATCTTCCTCGAAGCGCACGGGCTCGACGGCGTCGTAGTGGCTCCGGTAGAGCTCGTAGAGGGCCGACGTCTCGGCGGCGGCGAGGGCGTCGACGGGGACGATCTCGCCGCGCAGGCGTCCGCGCGGGCTCACTTCTTTTCCTTTTTAGGCTGCGGGATGGATTCGTCTCCGGAAGACGTGTGCGAGCCGTTGTCCTGGTCGAAATCGGGCCGCTGCGCGCGGACGTCTCGGAAATTCAAGCCGCCGTTCCACAGCCGCGACGCGACGACGTGGGCGGCCACGGTGAGCCGGTCCTTGAGATCGGCCTTCGCGGAGGCGCGCGTCGCGAACCAATGGCCGTCCTTCTTCGTGAACTCGACGCCCCAATTCTCCTTGTACTTGATCTTCTTGCCGTCGGCGAGCGTGATCTCCTCTTCCGTGGTGCCGTTGGCGCGCGCGTGGTCGCCGGCGACGTCGGTCTGGCTCGGGAAGATCTTGAGATGGTATTTCGCGCCGGGACCCATGATGAAGCGCGCGGCGTCCATGAAGGCGTGGATTTGGTCGACGCCGGACATGTCCGTCCCCGCGAGCGAGGACCCGTTAAAGGAAGAGTCGATGAACGGCTTGATCAAGTCGAAGCGGTTCTCGTTGACCGCCTGCTCGAAGAGGCCGAGCATCCGGGCGAACTCCGCCTGGTCGTCGGCCCGCGCCGGACGCGGGGGCATGAAAAAGAGCGCCATGAAGGCGACGATAAAGATCCGCATAGTCGAATTTTAGCGCGCCCGTCCGCCGGGGGACAGGTGCGAAAGGCCCAGGGGCGCCGGGCCAGTGGACCCTTTCCCCGAGGCCGCCTCCGGCGTAGACTGTAATGAATGGAGAACGAGCGCACTCAGCCCGCGCGGCGCCACCGCGTGTTCAACAACCCGCGCGCGCTGGCCGAGGGCTGGTATCCGGTTTGCGCGGCAAAGACCCTGCGCTCGAATAAGCCCGTCTCCTTCAAGCTGCTGGGCCAGCGCCTGGCCGTCTTTCGCGACGCGCAGGGACGGCCGCGCGCGCTCGACGCGTTCTGCCCGCACATGGGAGCCGATCTGGCGAACGGCTCCGTCGATGGCGGCGGGCTGCGCTGTTTTTTCCACGGCTGGCGCTTCGGCGGCGACGGCTGCCTTGACCGGGCGTCCTGCGGCGAGGCGCCGGCCGGGGACGTGCGCTTGAACTCCTATCCGTGCGAGGAGAAGTACGGCCACGTCTGGGTTTACGCCGCGCGCGAGGCTCCGGGCGGCGTTCCCTCGCCCGCCGGGCTCGAGGGCGAGAGCGTCAGCGTCTTGCGCGAGTCGTCCGCGCTGCTCGCGCATCACCATTTGATGATGGCCAACGGGATCGACCTGCGGCATTTCGGCTCGGTGCACGGCTTGCCGGTCGCCTTCGAGCATCGAGTCGTCGAGCGCGGCGGCGGCGTGTTCGACTGGGAGGTCGAGGGCGCGATCAGAGGCGAGGGGCTCCTCAAGAAAATCATAGGCCCCAAGCTCGGCTACGTCGCGCGCTTCGCCGGCGGATCATGGGTCGCCGTGACCTATCTCCCCGACCACCGCGTGCTGCCGGCTCTCCACATCGTTTGGGGCTGCGAGCCGCTGGAATCCGGCGTCAGCCGCGTGCGTGTTTCTCGTCGCCAAGAAACGACCGGGGCTCCTCGGCCGGCTCGCGGAGTGGTCGCTTCTGGCCGTCACGGCCGTGCTTCTTCATATGCTCAAGGACGACGACCGCAAGGGTTTCGCGAACATGCGCTACTCCCTTGGGCGCTTGACGCCGGCCGACGCCTCCGTCGCTCAGTTCGTGCGACGGATCGACGAGCTCCCTCTGTCGCCGTGGTCGCCCGAGCTGCCGGACCGCGAGGACCAGCCGTCGAGCGAGGCGCGCCCGTGCCCGTAAGAAAGCCCACGCTGCAGGAGTGGTTCCTCGCGCACCAGCTGCGAAGCCTCTGGCGCGGCCACCATTATTTCCCGGTCTCGCTCGACGTCGACGTCAGCCGCGTCGAGGCCGTTTATAGGGAGCGGGGCAAGCCGGTCCCCTACACCGCGATCGTGATCAAGGCGCTCGCCGTCGCGGCGCGCCGCGAGCCGTCGATCAACCGCATGTACTTGCCGACGATCCTCGGCCCGCGCATGGTCGAGTTCGATCACGTCTCGGTCAATCTTCCGGTCGTCGTCGAGAAAAACGGCGAGCGCCGCACGGGCGCGGCCACGATCCGCGACGCGGACCGCCTCAGCGTCAAAGAGATCCGCGCCGCGATCCGCGAGGCCCGCAGGCGCCGCCCCGAGGACGGACCGGTCGGCCGCTTCGTGCACGGCCGCGCGAACAATCTCTTCAACAGGCTGCGCCTGCGCGCGATCCACTTCGCCGTTTACAATTTCCCGGGCGCCCTGGCCGAGCGGGCCGGCGGGCTTTCGGTCACTTCCGTGATCGGCGCGGTGCGCGACGACGTCCCGGCCCGCCCCATCGGTTTCGGGCCAACGGCCTTCACGATCGCCGTCTCGCACGTCGATCGCAGCGCGCCCGGCAAGACCGTGCTGCGCCTGGGCATCGGCGTCGACCACGCGGCCTGCCGGGGCGACGAGGCGGCGCGCGGCGTGCAGCGGTTTCACGACGTGCTCTCGGCGAAGGACGACGCCGACCTCGCTCTTCTCTTATAGACGCGCGACGACGTCGAAGCCCAGCACCCAGGCGCGGAAAAGCGTCGCGTAGCCCGGGTTGCCCGGCAGCGCGCTGTGGAAAGCCGTCGAGGTGCTCCAGACTTCGTCGCGCAGCGCGACTTTCGGGCCGAGCGAGAGATGCGGGTTCGCGTGCCACAGCGCGGCCGCGTAAGTCCAGCGCTGCCAGACGCGCGTTCGCCCGAAATTGAGCGAGAAGTCCTCCTCGTGCCGGACGAAGACCGTCGCGCGCGGCGTCAGCCCGCGCATCCAGAACCAGGCGAGCTCGGGCTCGACTTTGAGCACGTCCTCGGCGCTGAAGAAGTTGCGCTCGAAGCGCACCTTGAGCGAGGCGACGAGCGAGCGCGCGAGCTGGATTCGCGGAGTCGCGTCGAGGACCAGGACGTGCTCGGGGCGGCGCGTCGTGTCGTTCCATTGCCAGAGCCCCGGCGCCGGGTTGACCCAGTCGTCGTTGTGCCGCGCGCCGTACTGTAGGCGGTAAAAGGCGCCGAGCTTGAGATGCTTCTCGGCGCGGGCGTAGGAGCCGGCGGTCAGCGCGCGGTACGAGCGCTGCTCCGAGTACTGCCAGCGCTCGGACGTCTCGACGAACGGCTCGAACGCGCCCTCGCGGTCGAACAGGCGCTGCGCGGACTCGTACTCGGCGACGCGGCCGACGGGAGAAGGAGGCGCCTTGGCGCCGGCCAGGCACGGCGGGGCGGAAAGCGAGAGAAGCCCGAGAAGGAATGCCGCGAGCCTAGCGGTAATCCTGATCAAGCAGGTCGGAGTAAGCCTTGTCGAGGTCGGTCTTATCCTCGATGCCGCCGCGCCCCGGGTCCATGTTCCAATTGAGCTTCTTGGTCCAGTCGTAGCTCTGCGGCGCGGTCAAATCCTTGCCGGCCTTGATCAGCACGCCTTTGCCGGCGGGAACGGCGAGCGGTTTTTCCGAGGCGTCGGTCGAGACGTCGACGACGCCTTCGTTGACGCAGACCCACAGGTCTCGCCCGCCCTTGGCCGCGCGGCCGAAGGCCGTGAAGAACTGCGTGCCGCGGACGGCGGCGACGGCGGACTCCGTGCGGACCTGGAAGCTCGAGCCGAGCGCCTGCTTGGCGACCTTGGCGAAGACGCCGCCGAAGGAAAGAAAAGCGGAGGACGAGCCGGAGCCGGGCAGCTTGAGCGTCACGCTGCTGAGCTCGCGCAGCTTGAGCTCGGTGCCGTCGGGCAGCGCGACGACGGCCGTCGCGCTCTTGGCGGTCTCGATCGCGTCGCCGTCTATGAGCGCGTCGCCGGTCTTGACCCGGCGGCGCGCGCCGGCGGTCTGGACGCTGACGCGCCCGACGGCCGACGCCACTTTCGCGCTCGCGGCGGGCGCGGCGTTCGCCTGGACGGCCAAGATGAAAGCCGAGGCGGCGAGAAGGGCGGCCATGCGCCGATAGCGTAGCACAAATAGTAAAATCCCGCCATGGCGGCTCAATTTCACGACGAGGCCTCGGGCAAGCCGAAAGCCCTCAAGCCCGATCATCCTCCCGCCGTCGATTTTTCCTGGGACCGGCCGCGCAATCCGCGCATGTTGTCGTCTCTGCGATCCGAGGCCGTGGTCGGCGCGCTGTCCGAGGCGCTGGCGCACCTCGGCTTTACGATCTCCGAGCAGGCGGCGGGGCGCGCCGTCGATCTCTATTGGGGGGACTCGCCGCCGTCGGCGCCCGCGCGCTGCTGGCTCAAGCCCGGGCCGGTCGAGGACGTCGTGGCCAACGACGTGCTCGCGCGCGGCTTTTCGCTCGATGACGTGCGGTTCTATTGTCTCGCGCGCCACTACCGCAAGCCGTTGGCGGTGGACGCCGCCGAGCTCGAGAGCCGGCGCGACGAGCTGCGCCGGCTGCGCGAGCTCGGGCGGCGTTTGGCGAGCCTGTCGGCCTCGGCGCCCAACGCGTCCGGCCTGGCCGGCTATAAGAAGCGCTTTCGCGACGCCTTGGCCCGGGACCTCGATCTGCCGGAGGCCCTGGCGAGCCTTTGGGACGCCTTGCGCCCGGGCGCCCTGTCGCCGGGCTCCCAGCTCGGCATGCTGCGGGAGGCCGATCCGGTCTTCGGGCTCGCCTTCATTGACGAGGGTTGACAGAATCTGGAACCCCTGTTATACTGCGAAAGAAGAGGGGGATGCCATGGCCGAGCTTAACATCCGATTCGACATTCGGCTTTCGCCGGGGGTGTTCCGTTGGGCCCTCGTCGCGCTGATGCTGTGCGCGGCGGCCGGCGACGTGGGCTCGGAGTCGGTCACGCTCAACACCTATTACCCGGCGCCCTCGGGCGTGTATCAGTACATGGTGACGACGAGCAACACGTTCCTCGCGCGCGACGGCGGCGCCGTCAATATCGGCTATGCCTCCACGAACGCCAACTCGCCCGGCAACTCGCTGTTCGCCAGCGATAAGATCGGCATCGGCACGCAGACTCCGGGAATGAACGGGGCCGCGGAGACGGCGGGAAAGTGGCTGGCCTTCCAAGATCTGAATAATGGAGCGAACACCACGGACGGCATCACTTGGTATAACGAGTCGCCGACTGCTTATGGAATTTACCGCACCGCCGGAGCCTGGTCGGGCAACAACTATCAGCAGCTGGAGATGGCCTGGCAGACGGGAGTCGTGATCGACGGCGGCACCGCTTACGGCAAGAGCGGCACGGTTTTACAACCGAACGGCGGCACCGTCGGCATCGGCGCCAACTCGATCGGAGCGGGACTCGACGTCAGCTCCGGCGGCGGGGTCATCATGGCCGAGCAGACCGGCTGCCGCGAGCTGACCTACACCAACACCAACGGCGCCAGCTGCACCGGAGGCGCGGAGTACGCCACGCTGACCGGAGGCTTGATGGTCGCGAAGACCGTCCTGGGCAACTTCGCCCAGGTGAACGCCGATGGTACCGTCTCCGCGGAGTTGAACACCGGGACGATGCTTTGTTGCCCGATGCCGCCGAACATGGCGAGCTTCCCCGGGGCTTGGTAGAGTCCCGACGCGACGGGCTGTTTTTGTTATAGTACGATGCGATGGCCCTCCATCTGCCGATCAACGGCGTCTGCAACATCAAGTGCGTGTTCTGTTCGGCTGAAGGGCGCAGCGGCAGCTTCGAGCTCTCCTACCTTCTAAACCAGATCGACCGCGACAAGACCGGCCACGTCCAGATCTCCGGCGGCGACCCGATGGTCAAAGATCCCGCGGAGCTCCTCCAGATACTGCTCCACTGCCGCAAGAAGGGCAAGATCATCGAGTTCCAGACCAACGGCACGATCATCACGCGCTACAACGCCAAGCGCCTCAAGCTCATCAACGGCCTCGTCGACTTCTGGAACGTCAACTTTTCCGCGCACACCCCCGAGCTCGATGAAGAAGTGACCGAGACGGCCGGGGCCTTCGAGCGGCGCATCGCCGGCGTCAAGCACCTGATCGCCATGAAGGCGAAGGTGCGCCTCAACTACATCGTCCATTCCGTCAATTTTCCTTACTGCGCGGACTTCGTGCCCTTCGCCGCGGAGACGATGCCCGGCTTCGCCTGGATCCAGTTCAGCTACTGCAAGGGCATGGGCCGCGCGAAGGGCAACAAGCTCGTCATGCCCCGCTTCGAGGAAGCGGCGCCGCACTTGAACGCCGCTTTCGCCGAGTGCAAGAAGCGCGGCATCGGCTTCGATATCGACCACATCCCGGTCTGCTTCGTGATGGACCACAAGGAGCATCACGCAGACTACCGCAAGATGCGCGAGGCCAAGCCGGGAGTCTATCTCGCCGAGAAGCAGAAGGTCGCCGACTGCGACTCCTGCGTCATGCGCGAGTTCTGCCCGGGGCCGCGCCGCGATTACCTCGAGGTCTATGGCGAGGAAGGCGTCGTGGTCAAGCCCGTGGGGGCGGCGTGAAGACCCAGCAGGCCGGCCTCGACGTCGAGGCCCTGCGCAAGCAGTTCCCCGCTCTTTCGCAGACCTTGCGCGGCAAGCGCCTGGTCTATCTCGACAACGCCTGCACGGCCTTGAAGTCCGAGGCCGTCGAGAGCCGCGTGAGGCAGTTCTATCGCTTCCTGGGCGCCTGCGGCGGCAAGCGCTCGACGCATCTTCTGTCGCAAGAGGTCGAGGCCGAGGTCAAGGAGGCGCGCCAAACCGCCGCCGAGTTCCTCGGCGCGGAATCAGCCAACGAGATCGTCTTCACGTCGGGCACGACGGAAGCCGCGAATCTCGTCGCGCGCGCCTTTCCCTATGAAGCGGACCGGCGCGAGGTGATCATCACGGACCTCGAGCACAACGCCGTGTTCCTGCCGTTTTACGAGGCGGCCCAGCGCGGCGAGATCGAGCTCAAGATCTGCCGGACCAAGGACGCGCGCGTCGATCCGGCCGCGATGGCGCGCCTCGTCTCCGAAAAGACGGCGCTCGTCGCCGTCACGCACGCCTCGAACGTCGCGGGCGGCGTCCAGCCCGTGGCCGAGATCTGCCGCCTCGCCCACGCGCGCGGCGCGCGCGTGTTCGTCGACGACGCGCAGTACGTCTCGTCGCACCGCGAGAACGTCCACGCCACGCAGGCGGATTTCTGCGCGTTCTCGTCGCACAAAGTCGCGGGCCCCTTCGGCCTCGGCGTGCTGTTCGGCAAGGAGCAGGAGCTCAACCGCCTGCGCCATTACAAGGTCGGCGGCGGCTCGGTCAAGTCGATCTCGTGGAAAGGCGAGGGCCTGCCCGAGGTGCGCTATCTCGACGCGCCGATGCGCTTCGAGGCCGGCGTGGCCAACTTCGGCGCGTTCGGCGGCTTGACGGCCGCGCTGCGCTGGCTGCGCGCGATCCCGGTAGCGGCGCTGCGCGCCCATATTTCGTCTTTAGTCGAGCGCGCCTGCGAGGGCATCGCGAAGGTCCCGACCATCAAGCTCGTGGGCCGGCCGGAAGACCTCGCGCAAGGCTCGCTCGTGTCGTTCTACTCGACGCATCCCGATTTCTCGACGACGGACTTCAACCTCTATCTCAACCACGAGCTCGAAGACCGGTTCGTCGCCGTGCGGGCGGGAGAGCACTGCGCGCATCTGCTGCATCAGAGCCTCGGCATACCCGCGACCGTGCGGGCCTCGTTTTTCGCGTACAATACGCTCGAGGAAGTCGATCTTCTCGTCGACGCGCTCAAGAGCTACGTCAAGGAGGCGTGCGAATGACCGTCCACATACTGTGGCCGGCCACAGTACGTCGCCGCTTCGTCATCCGCCACGTGGCGGATGACCGATCCAGGAGGCTCGCGTGACTTCCGCGTCGAGAATAGAGGCGGAGCTGCCGAAGCTCGAGAAGATACCGGAGAAGGTCGACCGCGACGCCTTCGACGAGCCGAAGTGCTTCGACATCCTGCTCAACTACAACTGCAACGCGAAGTGCCATTTCTGCTCGCAAGACTTCGACTGGAGAAAAGAGCCCAACGATCTGCCTTTCGAAAAAGCCGTCGAGCACATGTACATGGCGTACAAGAACGGCTATCGCCGCCTGGGCTTTACCGGCGGCGAGCCGACGATCCGCCGCGAGCTGCCGAAGCTCATCGCGCTCGCGAGGAAGATCGGCTACGGCTACGTGCGCATCCAGACGAACGGAGTTCGCATCGCCGATTTTGATTACGTGAAGACGCTCGCCGACGCGGGGCTGACCTTCGTGAAGTACTCGATCCACGGCCACACCGCCGAGCTGCACGACAAGCTCGTCGGCGTGCCGGGCGCCTTCGACAAGTGCTTGAAGTCGATCGAGAACCTCAAGAAGCTGCGCGTCGGCATCGGCGTCAACATCGTCTTGAACGAGTGGAACTACCGGCACTTGGTCGAGTTCTACGAGCTGTTCCTGCTCAAGCTTCAGCTTTCGAACTTCGTGATCATCGCCCCGCTCTACGAGGGCAACATGCAGCTGAACGATCTCGAAGGGGCCAAGATCGGCGCGAAGATCACGGACATGGCGCCCTACATCAAGAAGGCCTACGAGGTCTTCACGAAGATCAATTATCCGAAGCCGCCGCTGCTGCTTCACTTCACGCCGTGCATCCTGCCCGGCTACGAGCAGCAGATGCTGGGCTGGTCGGCGTTCAACACGATGGTCGTCAGCCCCACGGGCGTCAAGCGCGACCTCGACATGACGGCCAGCGCGCACACGATCAAGACCGACGAGTGCAAGAAGTGCCTCTACAACGACCGCTGCATCGGCTTCGACTCCTCGTACGCGCGCGTCTACGGCACCTCCGAGATCAAGGCGCTGACGCAGATCCCGGAGCGCTACGACGCCGGCATGAGGCAGGAGAACGGCGTGGGCCGCTTCCACGACGGGCAGGCCGTGCTCACCGACAACGAGCAGTGCGTGCTCGAGGTCTTGAAGATCGAGAACCACGTCACCACGAAGAAGTTCCTCGAGATCGCCGAGGGCATCGCCCTTTGCAAGGACTGCAAGGACGAGAACGCGGTGATCAACGCCGCCGAGACGCTGATTAAGATGGGCCTCGTCGAGCGGCAGTTCAAGAAGGGGAAATACATCTGGTCGTTGAAGAAGGTCGAGGCGCCCGCATGAGCGGCGGCAAGATCCAGAAGCTGGTGCTGTTCACGGGCTTTTCCTGCAACAGCCACTGCCATTTTTGCATCGACTTGAACAAGCGCGACCTGCCGGACAAATCGACGCAGCAGATCGTCAAGGAGATGGTCGAGGCGCGCGCCAAGGGCGTGCATTACCTGGAGCTCATCGGCGGCGAGACGACGATCCGCGGCGATTTCCTGCCGATCCTGCGCGCGGCCAAGAAGCTCGGCTTCAAGGACATCGTCGTCGTGACCAACGGCCGGATGCTCTCTTACCCCGATTTCGCCAAGCAGACGGTGGAGGCCGGCGTCTCCGATCTCATCTTCTCGATCCACGGCCACAACGCCAAGCTGCACGACGAGCTGACCTTCGCCGAAGGCGCATTCGACGAGCTGCTGAAGGGCATCGAGAACGTCCGCAAGCTCGGCTTCGAGCGCGTCTTCGCCAACTGCACCGTCGTCAAGCAGAACATGAAGCACTTGCCGGACATCGGGCGGCTTTTTACATCGCTCAACATCCATCACGCGGAGTTCATTTTCGTCGACCCGACGTACGGCGGCGGATATACCAACTTTCACGGCCTCGTCCCGAAGATTTCGGACGCCGCCCCTTACATGAGGGAAACGCTCGATATCGGCCGCAAGTGGGGGACGCGCGACTGGTGCGTGCGCTACGTGCCGCTCTGCCACTTCTCCGATTATCTCGACCAAATCTCCGAGATCCGCGAGGTGGAGCTCTTCCGCACGCGCCATTGGGCGCCCGATTTCACCAACGACGACGTCGGCCCGTCGCGCCAGGTCGCCGGCCGCATGAAGACCAAGGCCTGCGAGGGCTGCTCGCTCTACGACTCCTGCGAGGGCCTCTGGAAAGAGTATATCCGCCAGTACGGCGACGCGGAGCTCCATCCGGTGGTAAAAGCGGTTGCCTGATTTTCCCGTCTGGCCGCAGTGCAACATCGGCTGCGTGTTCTGCTCGAACCCCGTCGAGGGCTACCGGGAGACGACGCAGAACTACAGCTACGAGACGCTCAAAAAAAAGCTGCTCGACTACAAGCGCGGCCTGCGCACCTTCGTCAAGTTCGACGAGGTGCGCGACTACTTCAACCTGACCGGCGGCGAGCCGACGATCCATCCGCAGTTCCTGGAGCTGCTCGCGCTGATCCGCACGGAGTTCCCGAATAATCTCATCCGGCTGCTCTCGAACGGGCGCATGTTCTGCTACCCGGACTTCGCGCGACGCGTCTGCGGCATCGGCGGGCTGCCCTTCGAGATCGCCGTGCCGATGTTCGGGTACGATCCGTCGACGCACGAGGCGATCTCGCGCGCGCCTCATTCCTTCGAGCAGACGACGGCGGGTCTGCGGAACCTCGAGAAGTTTCGCAAGCCGGGACAGCTCGTCGAGATCCGGATCATCATGACCCGCGTCCAGGAGCGTTTCCTCGACGGGCTGCTCGATTTTCTGCTCGCCGAGTTCGGCTGGGTCGACCGCGTCGTCTTTCTTTTCGAGGAGCTGGAAGGCTTCGCCGAGCAGTACAAGGGACGCCTCGTCTTCACTCAAAGCGAATGCGCGGCCGCCATCGACCGCAACTTCGACAAGCTCCAGAAGTTCAAGGACGCGCGGATGTATCACTTCTCGCTTTGCGCCGTGCCGACGCGGCTGTGGCCGCACGTCTGGAACACGCTGGCCGACTTCAAGGTGACCTATCTCGAGGGCTGCCGGACGAAGTGCGTCTACCGGGACCGCTGCGTGGGCGTCCATCGCAGCTACGTCAAGCACGCCGGCGCGCCGGACATCGCGCCGATCACCGCCGAGCGCGACGTCGAGCTCTCGGACAACCGCTACCATCCCTTCCTCGCCGTCGAGCGCGTTTAGTCAAGCGACCTCGAATGCCTAAAGCGAATCCGTCGAAGTTCTCGTCGAAGAAATCGGACGGCGCCGTCGTGGTGACGGCCAATGGCTCCGTCGACGAAATGGCATTCGCTTGCGCCGCGCAAGCGATGATCGGTCGCGCGCACGTCGCGCTCGGCAAGAACTCTGTTTGGCTTCTGCCGAAGTTATCCATCAACTTGGCCCGGACCAAGTCGGTGGATAACTTCGCGAAGGAATTCGAAGGTCATTATCACGAGCAAGCCGCGCTCTGGCGGGACCTGCGCGCGCGCAAGAAGGATCGCGAGGCGCGGCTCGAAAGCCTGCTCGCGCTCGCCGCGCCGGCCGCGCCCTCGGCCGAGGCGGACTTCGGAGAGCTTTCGCCGGAGCGCAAGGCCGAGATCGCCGCGCTGCTGGCCGAGCCGCCGATCGACGATAAATTCGGCATCGCGCGCACGTGGCAGGAGACGCGCACCCGGAGGAGAGCCCTTTAGGGCAAGAGATGATCAGCGTCACGGCGAAGGCGGCGACGGCGACGCTGCCTAAGGCCGCCTACCCGCGCGAAAGCGTCGAGGCCGGCGCGCTCGTCGTCGGCGCGCGCGCGCGCGTCTATCTGGAGGAGAAAGGCGCCTCGTGGCGGCTCAAGCTCGAGCCGGCGCGGCGCTGTTCGCTCGAGCAAGTCCGGGCGCTGCTCGGCGCGCTGCTCGACGAGGCCTTGAGCCACGCCGTGCGCCAGAAGGTGGTCGCTTTCAACCGCGCGCTCGCGGCCCCGATCCTCGCGCGGGCGCTCGAGTCCGGCTTTCCGAACATGCCGCACGATCCGCTCGAGCAGTTGGAGCCGCAAGTCCGCGCCGACCGGGAAAAAGACGTCGCCGACTTGCGCGAGGACGCGAAGCGGTGGCTTTGACCCTGCGCCGCCGTCTGGGCTCCTCGACGCTGCTCGCCGACGAGCACGGCCGCTGGGCTTTCGAGCCCGCCGCCCTGCCCGAGGACGAGCCCGATCCCCGGGAGCTCGCCGCCCGGTCGCTCGCGTCGTGGGCCGGACCGGCGAGGCATCTCCTGCTTTTAGAAGAGCGCGGCGTCGCGATGCCGCTCGAGCGCGCCAAGGCCGCCGTGGATTTCGCGTTCAGGACGCCGAGCTCCGGCGTGGCCTTCGAGCTCGAGCCCGGACGAGGCGAAGGCGCGGCTTGGGCCGCGGCGGCCTTCGCGATGGGCTACGCCGAGCGCAAGGCCGAGTGGTCCCGGCGGGCGGCCGCGTTCACCGTGCGCCTGCGCGCGGCCCCGACCGCGGCGCAAGCGGAGCTGTTGGAGCGCCACCGCGCGGAGGCACGCTGGCTCGCCGACGCGGTCGGCGCGCCGCTGATCCCGATCTCCGCGCAGCGGGTCCTGCTTTCCGTCGGCCCGGAGGCGCGCGACGCCGCCGGTTGGGTCCGCGCGATCGCCGCGTGCGGCGCGTCGTCGGCGCTTCTCGAGCCCGCCGACGGCGTCGACGCCTCGTTCTTCGCGCGCTTCTACGGCGAGGCGCTCGACGCGTTCTTGGGCCAGGAATCCCTCGTCGAGGAGCGCGCCGTCGCGTTCCTCTCGCGCCGCCGCGCCCAGCTGCCGGGCTACGACGTGCTCAACGAGCTCGCCTACGCGCCGGACGGTTCCGTGCGCTCGAGCGAGCGCGGGTTGCGGCTCGGAGACACGCTGGGCGACCTTTACCACGAGCTCAAGGACTCGAGCATCGTCAAGGCCTGCGTCGCGGCCGCCCTGCCGGACAACCAGCCGTCTTGCCAAGCCTGCGTCTATCGCAGCCATTGCTCCGTGCCTCCGTCGCGGCATTGGGAGACCCAAGGCACGCTCTGGGGCCGCGTCCCCGACAGCCTCTGGTGCGCTCTGCACATGGCCGTGCTCGACGCCGTCTTCTCCCGGCTGGCCGATGAGCGCTCGGCGTTCGCGCTGCGCCGCTGGCAGGCCTGAGAGCTCATCCGAACCCCCCAAGCGCCGTATTTCGCGCAATAACGGGAATAATTAGAGGAAATGACGGCCCGTTGACAACCGGGAATCAAGGTGTTACACTTCTGAAAACCCTTATCCGGGCGAAGAAAAATGGCAAAAACCAGGGCCGTCGCCGACAAGAAATCACCGCGCGCCGCCGCGCCCAAGATCGCCGTCAAAGGGTCGACGGCGACGATCACGGTGCCGGTCGGAGCGGACGGGATCGAGCCGATCCTCGGCGCGGCCTATCTCCTGACCGACCGCGCCTATGCCGTCTTGGGCGGCGGCAAAAAAGCCCTCTCGGTCAGCCTCACGCCTAAGGCGAAGGGCACGCCCGCCGCGCTCGCGCGCGAGTTCGTCGACGAGTGGGCGACGCAAAAAGTCCGCTGGCGCCTGGCGCGCGCCAATCAGCCGATCCGCGAGCACGTGGCGGAGCAGGCGGTGCTGCTCGCCAACGGCCAGCTCGAGCCGCCGCCGCCGGCGCAGGCCGAAGAACCGGCGGCCGATCAACTCTCCGACGCGCAGCGCCTCGAGATCGAGAAGCTGATCGCCGAGGTCGAAGACGAGATCAAACAGATGAACGAGAAAAAGGCCGTCGCCGACCCCAAGAACATCAAGGCCTCCTGGGAAGAGAAGCAGCAGGGCGCCGGCGCGCAGGAGAAGCCTTGAGCCGCCTGACCGCGCTGAAATCGCCTCAGCGCGTCGTGCCCGATCCGCTCGCCGCGTTCAATTTCCGCGACATGGGCGGCTGGTTTCTGCTGACCAACGACTGGGGCCGCTTTGCCATGCTCGCGCGCGCCGACTTCGACCGCCTGATGGAGGGGCGCCTCTCGCCCGAGGAGCCGTTGTTCGCGGAGCTGGCCGAGAAAGGCTTCCTGCGCGAGCGCCTGGATTTCCGGGACCTCGCCGCGTCCTACGTCAAGAAGAACGCGTTCCACTATTTCGCGGGACCGAGCCTTCACATGATCGTCGTGACGCTGCGCTGCAACCAGAAGTGCCAGTACTGCCACTCGAGCGTCGTCGACCCGTCGCGCACGGACACGGACATGGACCTCGAGACGGCCAAGCGCACCGTCGATTTCATCTTCGCCACGCCCAACCCGACCATCTGCATCGAGTTCCAGGGCGGCGAGCCGCTGCTCAACTGGCCCGTCGTGAAGTTCATCACGAAGTACGCGCAGGCCAAGGCGAAGGCGACGGGACGCAAGCTGATCGTCGCCCTGGTCTGCAATTTCACGCTGATGACCGAGGACAAGCTCGATTTTTTGATGGAGCATCACGTCTCGATCTGCACTTCCCTCGACGGCCCGGCCGAGCTGCACAACAAGAACCGGCCGTTTCTCGGCGGCGGCGAGGCGCAGCAGAAAGTGGTCCACTGGCTGGAGAAGGTCCAGGAGCGCTGCCGCGCCGATGCGGACAAGCAGCACTACCTTCCGGGCGCGCTGATGACGACGACGCGCTTCTCGATGGAGTACGGGAAAGAGATCATCGATCTCTATGTCCAGCTCGGCATGGAGCAAGTCTTCGTCCGTCCGCTCTCGCCGATCGGCTACGCCAAGCGGGTTTGGAGCGAGATCGGCTACACGGCGGAGCAATTCGTTAAGTTCTACGAGAAGCAGCTCGATTACGTGCTCGAGCTCAACCTCGAGGGCAAGTCCGAGATCATGGAGCGGATGGCGCTCGTCTGCCTGACCAAGATCATGAAGGGCGTGGACCCGGGCTTCATGGACTTGCGCTCGCCGGCCGGCGCGGTGCTCGGCTGTCTCGCGTACAACTATAACGGTGAGATTTTCGTCAGCGACGAAGGCCGCATGGTCGATCACCAAGGCGATCCCATTTTTAGAGTGGGGGACGTCTCGAAAAACACGTGGGAGCAGGTCGTCGAGCATCCGACGACGCGCGCCTGCGCGACGGCGTCGACGCTCGAGAACCAGCCGATGTGCTCGCAGTGCGCGTACAAACCCTATTGCGGCGTCGAGCCCGTGTTCCACTACGAGATCCAGAAGAGCGTCTTCGGCAACATGCCCTCGAGCGGGTGGTGCGTGTCGCACATGGGGGTGTTCGACGTCATTTTTAAGAAACTGCACAGTCCGAAGACCCGCGCCGTCTTCGAGAAGTGGATGGAGCGCGACCAGTGCCGCTGGCAGGAGAACGACCCGGTCGCGCCGGGCAGCCCCAAACAAGAGGCTTTATCATGAACGTCACCGTCGACGCCGCCGAGCGCCTCGCCGCTTTCTCGGTCTCCAAGAACTGGTACTCGCTCGAGGCCTTGCAGATCGCCGCGCACGTCTTCGACTCCCGCGCGCAGGTCCGCATGGCGGAGTCGAAGGCGGAGTTCGACGTCGAGCTCGTCGCCAAGCGCAAGAACCTGGGAGAGCCCGAGTTGACCGCGCTCGCGGGCGAGTTCTTGAACGAGCTGCTCAACCAGGAGTACCGCTTCATCGTCTCGCGGTTCAATCAGAAGATCGCGAGCTTGATCGTCACCCAGACGCTCTTCGCCGCGCGCGGCGGCGAGAACCCGCCGGCGCCTCATGAGGGCGAGAAAACGCCCGCTTTCCAAGCCGAGGTCGCGGCCCTGATGAAGGAAGCCGCCGACGAGATCAAGCGCACGATGCCCAAGAAGCTTCCGCCGCAGGGCACGCCGCTGCCGCCCGCGCCGGAGGGCCTGGGTGTCTAGGCTCTCGATCCCGACGGGGACCCTCGAGGCCGCGCCCAAGCGCGTCGCCGCGCACAACGCGCGGCGCCTCGGCGGCTCCGTTCTGATCACCAACGAAGCCGCGGAAGCCGCTTTCCTGTCGCCCGCCGATTACGAGCGCTATCTCGCCGGGAAAGTGGCCGACGACGAGCCGCTCGGCAAGGAGCTCACGGAAAAAGAGTTCATCCGCGAGCGGCTAGACTTCGAGAACCTTTCGGCCAAGCTCGTCGAGCGTCGCCTGCTCGACTGGAGCGGGCCGAACGTGCACACCGTCGTCGTCACGCTGCGCTGCAACTTCAAGTGTCTTTACTGCCACGCGAGCGTCGTCGGCCAGGACGCCGCGGGCTACGACATGACCGTCGAGACCGCGCGCCGGACGGTCGACGTGATCTTCCAGAGCGCGAGCCCGACCTTGATGATCGAGTTCCAAGGCGGAGAGCCTCTCCTCAACTGGCCCATCATCAAGTTCATAGTCCGTTACGCGAAAAAGAAGAACGAGCTGAGCAAGAAGGCCCTGCACTTCGGGCTGATCTCGAACTTCAGCCTGCTTGACGACGAGAAGCTCGACTGGCTGATCTCGGAGGGAGTCTCCTTCTGCACCTCGCTCGACGGCCCGGCGCAGGTCCACAACAAGAACCGGCTCTTCCTCGGCGGCAACAGCCACGAGCAAGTCGTCGCGGGCCTCAAAAAGATCCAGGCGCGGCGAAAGGCGGGCGCCAAGATCGACGCGCCGAACGCGATCTGCACGGTCACCAAGAACTCTCTGCCCTACTATCGCGAGATCGTCGACCAGCTCGTCGAGCTCGGCCTCGAGCGCGTGCAGCTGGGACCGCTCGATCCGATGGGCTTCGCCGTCAAGGCATGGGAGCAGATCGGCATCACGCCCAAGGAGTTCGCCGAGTTTTACGGCAACGCGCTCGACCACATCATCGAGAAGAGCAAGAGCGGCGCCAAGGTCTACGAGAAGATGGCGCTGATCTTCCTGATCCGCATCCTGGAGGGCGGCCATTGGCGCTTCCCGAACGCGGACGGCGTCTGCCGGCTCGCCTACAACCACGACGGCTCGATCTACACCTGCGAGGAGGGCCGCCTGCTCGCCGCCGAGGGCGACGCGTTTTTCAAAATAGGTCACGTCTCCTCTTCTTCGATGGAGCAGGTCCTCGATCACCCCACCGTCCGCGCCTCGCTGCTCGCCGCGAGCCCCGAGACGCAGCCGCAATGCGCGCAGTGCGCCTACAACCCTTTTTGCACCGTGCTGCCCGTGATGAACTATCGCTCGCAAGGCAGCCTGTGGGGCCGCATGCCCGACAACGTCTGGTGCCGCAGCCTGATGGGGGTTTTCGACGTGATCTTCGCGCGGCTGCAAAAACCCGACGCGCGCAAAGTTCTCGAATCGTGGCTCGAGTATAAGAACCGGTAGACGCGGAGGAATGAATGGCCAAGAAGAACTCGAAGGACAAGGGCAAGAAGAAAAAGCCCGAGCTCCTGCCGCAGATCAAGAAAGACGCCTCGGTGTTCTTGAGCTCGGAAGAGGGCAAGATCACCAAGGAGAACGTCGTCAAGACGGCGGCGGCGCTCGGCATCATCGGCGCGGCGCTGCTCAAGTCCGCGCCGGCGCCCGCCCAGCACGCGAATTATCTGCATAACTCGGGCTCGTTGGGCACCCACGTAAGCCACGGGTCGCACGGCAGCCACGGGTCGCACGGCAGCCACGGGTCGCACGGCAGCCACGGCTCGCACGGCAGCCACGGCTCGCACGGCAGCCACGG
>CAZRIP010000082.1:0-17944 GCA_964600165.1 uncultured Elusimicrobia bacterium
AGAAGCCGTGCGCGAAGCCCGCGGGCACCCAGAGCATGGCGTTGTTTATATCGGAGAGCTCGACGCCGGCCCATTCCCCATACGTCGGCGAGCCTTTCCGGACGTCGACGGCGACGTCGTAGATCCGCCCGCGGATGCAGCGGATCAGCTTGCCTTGGGGCCGCGGGAGCTTCTGGAAGTGCAGGCCGCGCAGCACGCCTTTCTTCGAGCGGGAGAGATTGTCCTGGACGAACGGGGGGAGGCCGGCTTTCGCGAGGTCGTCGACGCGGAAGCTCTCCATGAAGTGCCCGCGGTCGTCGGGAAAGAGCTTGCCTTCGATGAGCAGGAGTCCCGGCAGCTCGAAAGGCTTGATGTCGAAGGGCACGGCGGCCTACGCGCCGACGGGAGTCTTTTGCGCGAGCTGCTTGCGCCAGTACTCCTGGCCTTCGGGAGGGAGGGTGTAGACCGGATCGCAGTACTCGTATCGTCTGGTGAGCGCGTCGGAGTCCTCGGCCTCGATGCCCGTGCGGTAGTTCTTGGTCCAGTAGCTGATGCCTTTGACCAGGTCGTAGCCGTCGGTCTGATGGACCCAGCGCTTGCCGACGAACGGGACGTCGCAGGTCACGCGCGGCGTGGCGAAGCCCGGGAGATAGCCCATGATGTCGTGCTGGAGCTTCTGCGCCTCGACGATCGACGTGCGCCAGTGCTCGGAGTTCGGGATCATGTCGCAGACGTAGAAGTAGTACGGCATGATCTTGCCGAAGTCGAGCAGCGAAAAGCAAAGCTCGAGCATGTCCTTGGGCGTGGCGTTGACGCCGCGCATGAGGACGCCCTGGTTGCGCACGTCGCGAAAGCCCATCTCGAGCAGCTTCTTGACCGCTTTGGCGACGAGAGGGGTGACTTGGTTGGCGTGATTGACGTGCGTGTGGACGGCGAGGTCGACGCCCCGCTCCCAGGATTTCTTGGCGAGCCGGTCGAGGCCCTTCAAAACGTCGTCTTGCAGGAAATGCTGCGGCAGCGCCTGCAGTCCCTTGGTCGCGAGGCGGATGTCGCGGATGTTCGGGATATCCATGAGGGCCGAGACGAAGCTTTCCAGCTGCGAGATCGGCACGTTCGCCACGTCGCCGCCGGAGACGACGACGTCGCGCACCGACGGCGTCTTCCTCAAATAGTCGAGCATCGCCTCGTAGCGCTCCTTGGGCTGGTGCTCGAACTTGTGCTTCTGGACTTGCGGAGTGGAGTTGCCGACCAGGTCCATGCGGGTGCAGTGGCCGCAATATTGAGGGCACGTCGAGATCATCTCGGCGAGGACCTTGGTGGGGTAACGGTGCGTGAGGCCTTCGGTGGCCCACATCTCGCTCTCGTGCAGGCTGTCGCGCGAGGCGCGCGGATGGTTCGGCCACGCCTTGTGCCGGTCGCTGACGATCGGCAGCATATAGTGGCGGACGGGGTCCTTGCGCAGGTCCTTCTCGTTCATCGTGTTGATCATCTGCGGGGGGATCAACATCGACATCGTCGCGAAGCGCTTCTGGTCCTCGAGGATCTCCTCGACGAGGTCGTCGGACAAGAGCGAGCCGTAGACGGCCTTGAGCTCCTTGACGTTCTTGACCGAGTGCTGGCGCTGCCACAAAGCCGACTCCCAGTCGGCTTGGGAGACATTCCTGTATCCCGGGAGTCGAGTCCAATCGGGCTCGACGAACTGCCGCTGAAGGGGGTACTTGAACGGCTGCTTGGTCGGATCAGCTTTCACTTGGCGCGCCATATTCAGACATTTTAGCCATGTTCAACGACGGGGCACAAGGGCCGGGCTTTACCGGCATTTTACTTTCGGCGGGCTTGCTAAAACCGCGTTTCGGGCCTATACTCGGGCAACGGAGGCTTTTTCCTCTATATGAACCGAGCGCTCCCTCTGGCGTTGCTGGTTTCGGCGGTGATGGTCTCTTCGGTCCGGGCTTGCGTCAAGGGCAGCCTGGGTTGTTCGGCCTCCTCCTCTTCATCTGTCATCGGAGGCGCCGGCAACGTCAACAGCCCCGTCTACGGCGGCACCGCGGGGGCGATAAACGCCAACGCCGCTACGCTGCAGCCGGTTTATACGTTGACCAACGCCGCGCCGACGGTGAACGCGATCAACACGGCCGATAAAATCAAAGTCGAGGCGCTCTGCGTGACCAATCCCGCGATCTGCGCCAATCTCGTCAAGAATCTGAACGACAACGCGAACTCGAATACGAACTCGAACACGAATTCAAACTCCAACTCGAACCCCAGCGCGGGCGCGGGCGGGCCCTACGTCCCCGGCGGCGGCTCGAGCGACGTTTCCGCCCAGAGGCAGGCCGTGGCGACGGCGAAGGCCAACGGGGCCAATGTCGCCGGCGCCAACGCGAACTGGTCGCCCGAGGACCTCGCCAAGCTCCAAGGGGCTAATACCGGCGCGCCCTCGGGCGCGATCGATCCCGGGGCCGAGCAGCGCACGGCGATGCTCGCGGCGATGCTCGCCTCGCCGCACGCGCCCCTGACGCCCGGAAAAGACCCCTTCGGCAAGGGCGTCGTGACCGATCTCAGCGCGTCGGCGGCGGGCGCGCCGCGCGACCGCGCGGCCGACCTGCTCGGCTCGGCGCTCAACAAGCTCAAGATGGGAGACTCGATGGGCGCGTTGCGCGACGCGAACCAGGCCATCGCTCTCGATCCCGGAAATCCCGTCGGCTACTTGAGGACGTCCGAGGCTTATAATCACCTCGGGCAGTGGGCCGACGCCGAGAGAATGGCGCGCGAGGCGGTCTCGCGCGACGACAAGAGCGCCCAAGCTTGGAAGAACCTCGCGTGGGCGCTGCTCAAGCAGGGCAAATATCAAGACGCGCTCGCGGCCGCGCTCAAGGCCGCGGCGCTCAAGCCCGACATGGCCGAGGCTTGGGCCATCGCCTCTTTCGCCGCCGAGAGGCTGCACGACGCGGGAGCGCGTCTGTCCTACTTGAGCAAAGCCGCCGCTTTCGATCCGCGCTTCCAGGCGCGGCTCGACGCCGTCAACGCCGGCGGCAACGCATACGCCGACGACGACGACATGCTGGTCGGCGCGGCGGCGGACCGGGCCAAGGGCTGGAACGTGCCGCTGGCGGCCGCCGGCGCCGGGGCGGCCGGGGGCCTGGCCGCGCTGGCCATGGCGGGCGCTTGGCTGTGGCGGCGCAAGCGCTCCGCGGCGGCGGTCGCGCACACGATCCTCGAGCTGCGGCCGTCCACGCCGGCTGCGCCGCGCGCGCCGCGGATGGAGGCCCCGTCGGGCGCGGGAGCCGTCGTCGGCAAATACGAGCTCGGCCAGCTGATCGGGCGGGGCGGCATGGGCGAGGTCTTCGAGGCGAAGGACCTTTCCCTGGGCCGCTCGGTCGCGATCAAGAAGATGACGGCGGCGTTCTCGGAGCTCGGCTCTCAGGCGCGCGGCCTCTTCTTAAAGGAAGCCCGGACGGTCGCCCAGCTGCATCACCCGGCGATCGTCGACATCTACGAGATCCTCGAGGACGGAACCGATCTCTATCTCGTTTTCGAGCACGTCAAGGGCAAGACCACGCAGCAGCTGCTCGCGGAGGCGGGCAGGCTTCCGCTTCCGCGGGCGGCGGAGATCCTCAAGCCGGTCTGCGAGGCGCTCCAATTCGCGCATGGACGCTCGATGGTTCACCGCGATCTCAAGCCCGCGAACATCATGCTGACCGAGCAGGGGCACGTCAAGCTGATGGACTTCGGCATCGCGCGCTCGCTGCTCGACGCCGTCGAGACGCAATTCGGCGCTCGCATCGGCAACGTCACCGCCATCGGCTCGGCGCGCACGGCGACGGTCGTCGGGACGCCGGTCTACATGCCGCCGGAGGCCGAGCTCGGCGTGGTCTGCAAGGAGGGGGACGTCTACTCCCTCGGCGTGACGCTCTACGAGCTTTTGACCGGCCGGCTGCCGTTCTCGCCGAAAGACATGCCGACCGAGAAAGCCACGTTGAGCTTCGCGAAGGCGACGTCCTTCGTCCGCGAGCTGCCGCCCTCGGTCGACGCGCTGATCACGGAGGCGCTGCAGCCGCAGGTCGAGCACCGGCTCAGGACGCCGGGAGAGTTCCTTTCGCGGATGTCGGCGGCGGCGAGGAGTTGATCATGAAAACGAGATCGGTGAAATCCACTCTGGCCGTCGCGGTTCTCCTGGGCGTGCCCCGGGCGGCGCTCGCTTGTGAATGGTATAACCCGTTCTGCTCGATCCCGAATTTGATCAAGTGCGGCTCGGTCAACTGCAACAGCAAGCCGCCGGCGCCCGCCCCTCCACCGCCCGCTGCGCCGCCGGCGCCCGGCCCCTCGTTCTCGCAGACTCCCGCCCCGCCCGCGCCTCCACCGCCCGCTCCGCCGCCGGCCGCGCCCTCGCCGACGAGCGACTATGCGGTTACGGCTACCCCGCCGGCAGTCAACAGCGCGGCGACGGCCGCTCCGCCGTCGGCCAACAGCGCGGCGCTCATCGTCCCGACGGCGGTATCTCCGCTCCCGAAAGCGAATTCGAGCAATAACAACAACACCTCCGGTGCCGACTCGACCCAACTCGTCAAATCCGGGGGCGCGACCCCGACGCCCTCGGGCTCGAGCGCGAAGCCTTACATCGGCGGCGGCGACGCGCCTCCCGTTTCCGGGCCGTCGGCGCAGAACACCATCGACGCCCCGGTCGCCGCGCACGCGACGGTCGCGGCCAACGACCTGTCCGCCGCCGACGCCGCCAAGCTCGCCAGTGCCGGGCTCGACTATTCCGAGGCCGGCGCGCGCCAAGGATTCGTCGCGCAGCAGGCGGCCGCCGCCGAACCCGGAGAAGCCGGAGTCAAGGCGGCGATGGAAATGAACATTTACAAGACGGTCGGCGCGATCCCGGGCGCGGTCCAGGGCAAAGGCGTCCACGAGTTGGAACAGGTGCAGCAGCAGACCTTGCAGAACAAGCTCAGCCTCAAGGATTGGGACGGCGTCGCCGACGCGGCGAGCGCCATGCTCCGCGCCGACCCGGCGAACATCCGCGCTTTAGTCCATCGCGCCGAGGCTTTCAATCACCTGGCGCGCTACGCCGAAGCCGAGCACGACGCGGTCGAGGCCGTGCGCCATGATCCGGCCGACGCGAAGGCGTGGAAGGAGCTCGCCTGGGCCGAGCTGCGCCAGGGCAAGTTCAAGGAAGCTCTCGACGCCGCTTCGCGCGCCATCGCGCTCAACCCGCGCGACGCCGAGGCTTACGCGATGCGCGCCTTCGCGCGCGAGAGCTTGGGCGATTTGACGGGCCGCCTCGCCGACATCGCGATGGCGGCCGCGCTCGACAGCCGCTTCCATGACGCGTACGAGCGCGCCAAGACCGGAGAACGGATCTATCGCGCGGACGAGGAAGAGGAGACCCTGCTCGGCGTGGCGAGCCCGAGGCCGTCCGGCGCGCCGTCGGCGGGCCTCATGCGCCTGCTCGAGCTGCTGCTCTTCTTCATGCCGCTCGCGGCGGCGGCGTGGGTCGCGCGGCGTTTCCTCAAGAAAGCTTCCGTCGCCGCCGCGGCGCCGGCGAGAGCCGAGCCGGCCGTTCTTCAGGTCAAGAAGATCACGACCGGGAGCATCATCGGCAAGTACCAGCTCGGCCGCCTGGTCGGGCGCGGGGGCATGGGCCAAGTCTTCGAGGCCACCGACCTCTCGCTCGGGCGGCCGGTCGCCGTCAAGAAGATGACCGAGCAGCTCGCCCAGCTCGGGCCGCAGTCGCGCGGGCTCTTTTTGAAGGAGGCGCGCACGGTGGCGCAGCTCCACCATCCGTCCATCGTCGAGATCTACGAGATCATCGAGGAAGGGGAAGACCTGTTCATCGTCTTCGAGCTCCTCAACGGCAAAACGGCGCAGCAGCTGCTCGCCGAGGCGGGGAAGCTGCCGCTGCCGCGGGTCGTCGAGCTGCTCAAGCCGGTCTGCGAGGCGCTCGACTTCGCGCACGCGCGCGCCCTCGTCCACCGCGATCTCAAGCCGGGCAACGTCATGGTGACCGCGGAAGGCCACGTCAAGCTGATGGACTTCGGGATCGCGCGGACCGTCGGCGACAGCGTTCCTGTCGCCGCGGTCCCTGCGACGACAGGCGCAGGGACGGTGGGTTTCGCGCGGACCTCGATCGTCGCCGGGACCGTTGAATATAGGGCTCCTGAAGCGGAAGCCGGCATCGTCTGCAAGGAAGGCGACGTCTACTCTCTCGGCGTGACGGCCTACGAGCTGTTGACCGGCCGGCTGCCTTACTCGCCGTTGGCCTCGGCCGAGGACAAGGCGGCGCAGCGCTACGCGCGCGCGAGCGCGCTGGCCCCCGGCTTGCCGCCGGGGATCGACGCGCTGCTCGGCGCGGCGCTGCAATCTTCCCCGGAGCGCCGTCTCAAGACGCCGGGAGAGTTCTTCGCCGGCTTGGCGGCTCTTTAACGCGGCGGCCTGCGCCCCGCCAACTCGGACAACAGGCCGGGCGCCAGCCGCCGGTCGCCGGCCGGGATCGGACTCGACGACAGCCCGCTCGTCAGCCGTAGGAGCTCGCGCGTGCCGTCGAGACGCCCGTCGGCGGACTGAGCGTACCAGCCGCGGTCGGAAAGGATCAGCCGGCCGCGCTCGCGGCCGTCCCGCAGGGAAAGAAAGCCCACGCCGTCCTCGCTTTCCGCGAGCATGAAGGCGCCGCGGGGATCGGAAGCTTGGGGCCAGTCGGCGCGCGCGGGCGCGGCCAGCTCGAGAGCCCGGAGCTTGCGCCCCGTCATGATCTCCCATTCCCACGCGCCGCCTTCATCGAGAGCGATCAGCGAGGCTCCGTCCGCGCCGAACGCCGCCGGCGTCGCGTCGCGGTCGAGCTGCCAGGACTTGAGCTCCTGGCCGTTCTCGAGATCGTAGATCTTGATCGAGCGCGAGGCCCCGACCACGGCCTCGGCCGCGAGGAAGCGGCCGTCGCGGCTGAGCACGAGGCCGGGCAGCGTCGGGCCGCCCAGCGCGGCGCGGCCGAGCCACCGCCCCTCGTCGATGCTCCAGAAACGCACCTCGCCCGTGTCGTCGACGGTGACCAGGCGCCGTCCCCCGAGAGCGACGAGGACGTTCGCCAGGCGGCCGGGAGTAGGATCGACCGCGGGCCCCAGCGTCGCGTCGGGCAGGTTCCAGATCTGCACGCGCTGGTCGTAGCCCGTGACCAGGAACCGCCCGCGCGGGTCGAGGGCGACGGACGTCGCCTTGATGAGGTTCCATTGGAAGGTGCCGAAGTCCTGGCCCGTCTCGAGGTCGCGCAGGTCGACCATGTCCCGGTCGCGCACGCCCGCGAGCAGGCGGGCGTCGTCGGTCAGGGAAAAGCGCGTCATCACCGTCCAATCGCCGGTCGAGGCGCGAATCAAGGTCCCGTCCTCGAGGTTCCAGAGCCGCGCGGCGCGATCGTCGACCACCGCCAACCGGCGTCCGTCGGAGGAGACGGCCGCCAGGCGCGCCGGAAAAAGGGCGCCGCCGAGGACGATCGGCGGGCGCGACGCGTCCGACGTATCCCAGAGCCGCGCGGTGTGATCGTCGCTTCCGGTCGCCAGCCGCCGCCCGTCGGCGCTCGCCGCGAGCGCTCCGACGCTGTCGAGATGCCCGATGAGCGCCGGCCCGGAGCGCGCGTTCTTGACGTCCCAAAAGCGCGCGGTGTTGCCCCCGGCGCTGACGAGCCGCCCGTCCGGCAGGCCGAGGAGGGTCCTCGCGGACGGGCTTTTAAAGCTCGCGCGCGCCAAGCCGCGCGCGTAGTCCCAGACCGTGATGCTTTCCTCGGTCGCGGCGGCCAGGCTCCCGTCGCGCAAAAACGCGGCGGCGCGCACCGGCGCCCCGGCGTCGAGCACGGCCGCGCGCGCTCCCGCCGTCGTCGACCAGACGTCGACCTCCGAGCCTTCGGCGAGCGCAAGCGCTTTGCCGTCGCGCGAGAGCGCGGCCGCCGTCATCTTCGAGGCGACGGGATACTCGACGCGCCGCCGGCCCGTCGCGGCGTCCCAGACGCTCGCCCCGCTCTGCGCGATGGTCGTGACGGCGCGCGCGTCCGGCGACAGCCACGCGGCGAGCAGGAACTCTCCCGGCTCCCCGAAGCGCCTGAGCGCTTTTCCCGACGCGGAATCCCAAAGGACCGCCGTCCCCGCTCCGCCGGTCAACAGGCGCGAGCCGTCGGCCGAGAGCGAGACGGCGGTCAGCCCCAACCGGTCGCCGAGCACGCCGCGCAGCTTGCGGCCGCGCGCGTCCCAGAGGATCGCCCAGCCGTCGCGGCCCGCCGTCGCCGCGAGCCGGCCGTCGGCGGAAAGCGCGACGGCCGTGACCGGCAGCGTGTGCCCGGTCTGTACGACGAGCTCGGACTTCGGAAAATCTCGACTCACCCCTGGGTGAGTCGAGATCGCCAGGATGATGGCGGCGAGCAGGAATCTCACTGAGCCGCGGCGCCGCGCGAGGCGACCTTCTTGAGGCATTCCGGGCACAGACACGACTTGGCGGCGTCGACGGGCAGGACCGGCGGCAGGTCCTGGCACCAGCAATGATCCTTCCCAGACTCGCGGTCGCAAGCGAACTCCTTGCCGCATCGCTCGCAGGTCTTCACGCGAGGGCCTCGATCTCGGCGAGCAGCGGGCGCTTCTCGGACGCGGATAGAAAACTCGCCTCTATGGAGTTTCTCGCGAGAGCTTTGAGGTCGGCGCGCGTGAGCGCGAGAGCGTCCGCCGTCTTCGCGAAATTGTCGAGCACGTAGCCGCCGAAATAGGCGGGGTCGTCGGAGTTGATCGTCGCCGCCACTCCCGCGGCGAGAAGACGCTTGAGATTGTGGTCCTCGAGCCTCTCGAAGACGCGCAGCTTGACGTTCGAGAGCGGGCAGACGGTGAGCGGGATGCGCTCCGCGGCCAGGCGCTTGACGAGCTCGGCGTCCTCGAGGCAGCGCACGCCGTGGTCGACGCGTGAGACCTTGAGCACGTCGAGCGCCTCGCGGATGTAAGCGGGAGGCCCTTCCTCGCCCGCGTGCGCGACGGCCTTGAGGCCCGCGGCGCGCGCTTTCGCGTAGACTCTCTCGAAGAGCCGGGGCGGCCGATCTTTCTCCGACGAATCGAGCCCGACGGCGATGATCTTGTCCAAGAACGGCCGCGCCTCGTCGAAGGTCTTCTCGCAGTCCTCCGGCGGCAAGTGGCGCAGGAAGCACAAGATCAGCTCCGCCGATAGGCCCAGCTCTTTTTTCGCCTTCGCGCAGGCGGCGTGGAGGCCGTTGACGACCGTCCCCATGGCGATCCCGCGCGCCGCGTGGGTCTGCGGGTCGAAGAAGATCTCGGCGCGCTTGACGCCTTGCTCCGCGGCTTTTTGAAGATACGCCCGGCAGAGCTCGAAGAAGTCTTCTTCCGTCTTGAGGGCGGCCGCGCCTTCATAGTAAATGTCGAGGAAGGACTGCAGGTCGGCGAATTGGTAGGCGCGGCGCAGCTCCTCGACCGACGCGAAACGAAGCTTCACCTTGTTGCGCCGCGCGAGCTCCAGCATGAGCTCGGGCTCGAGCGTGCCCTCGATATGGAGGTGCAGCTCGGCTTTGGGAAGGCGGCGCAGGAAGTCCTCGTCCGACATTCCAGCTATTCTGTATAATCTGCCGATGGAAATCAAAGACGTGGCCGTCGTGGGCGGCGGCACCATGGGCTCAGGGATCGCGCACGTGTTCGCGGTTTCCGGTTTCAACGTCACCCTCGTCGAAGCCGAGAAGGCTTTCGCCGAGAAGGCGCTCGCGGGCATCGCCAAGAACATGGAGCGGCAAGTCGCCAAGGGCGTCATCAACGCCAAGGAAAAGGAGGCGGCGCTCGGCCGCCTGAAGATCGCCCTCAAGGTGGAAGACGCCGCCGGCAGCCAGCTCGTCGTCGAGGCCGTGCCGGAGGCCATGGCGCTCAAGAAGGACGTCTTCTCGCGGCTCGACGCGGCCTGCCCGAAAGAGACGATTCTTGCTTCCAACACTTCTTCGCTGCCGATCACCGCGATCGCCTCCGCCACCAAGCGCGCGTCTAAGGTCATCGGCATGCATTTCATGAACCCCGTCCCGGTCATGAAGCTCGTCGAGCTCATCCGCGGCTACGAGACGTCGGACGAGACGTTTAAGACGATCCACGCGTTGACGCTCAAGCTCGGCAAGACGCCGGCGACGAGCAACGATTTTCCGGGCTTCATCGCCAATCGCATCTTGATGCCGATGATCAACGAGGCCTGCTACGCGCTCATGGAAGGCGTAGCGAAGAAAGAAGACATCGACACGGTGATGAAGCTCGGCATGGCGCATCCGATGGGGCCGCTCACGCTCGCGGACTTCATCGGCCTCGACGTGTGCCTGGCGATCATGGAGGTCCTGCAGCAGGGCCTCGGCGACGACAAATACCGTCCCTGCCCGCTGCTGCGCCAGATGGTGCAGGCCGGCCGGCTCGGAAAAAAGACGGGGAAGGGGTTCTATGACTACGGCGATGCTTGAATCGGACCTGACGGACATTCAGAAGGAAGTCCGCGAATCCGCGCGGCAATTCTCTGATAAACGCCTTCGTCCGACGGCGCTCGAGTACGACGAGAAGGAGGCCATCCCGCGCGCGCTCTACGAGGAGTGCGGCGAGCTCGGCTTCATGGGCGTCATGTTCCCCGAGGAGTACGGCGGCCTAGGCCTGGACTACGTGACCTACGCCATCGCGATGGAGGAGCTCGCGCGCGGCAACGCGGCCTTTCAGGTCGGCGTGACGGTGCACAACTCGCTCGTCTGCTCGGGCATCATCAAGTTCGCGAGCAAGGAACTGAAGGAAAAGTACTTGCACAAGGCCGCGAAGGGCGCGCTCATCGGCGCCTACAGCCTTTCCGAGCAGGGCTCGGGCACCGACGCCGGCAGCCTCAAGTGCCGCGCGCAGGACAACGGCGATTCTTACATCTTGAACGGCACGAAGGCCTGGGTCACCAACGCGGGCTTCGCCGACTTCTTCCTCGTCTTCGTCTCGACGGCGCCGGAGCTCAAGAACAAGGGCATCACGTGCGTGCTCGTCGACAAGGGCACGCCGGGCTTCACCCTCGGCAAGAAGGAGATGAAGCTCGGCATCCGCGCCTCGGACACGCGCGAGCTGATCTTCCAGGACTGCAGGGTCCCGAAGAGCCAGGTCGTCGGCGAGGTCAACCAGGGCTTCAAGATCGCGCTCACGCAGCTCGACAACGGCCGCGTCTCGATCGCCGCGCAAGCCGTCGGCATCGCGCAGGCCGCCTTCGAGGAGGCCGTCTCCTACGCGAAGCAGCGTCAGCAGTTCGGCAAGGCCATCGCCGAGTTCCAGCTGACGCAGGCGAAGATCGCCCAGATGGCGATGAACATCGACGCCGCCCGTATGCTGACCTACCGCGCGGCCTCGCTGATGGCGCAGGGCAAAAAGTGCACCAAGGAAGCTTCAATGGCCAAACTATTCGCATCGCAAATGTGCAACAAAGTCTGCTTCGACGCGCTCCAAATCCACGGCGGCAACGGCTTCGTGCGCGAGTTCCCCGTCGAGCGGCTTTATCGCGACGCGCGCATCACCGAGATCTACGAAGGCACGACAGAGGTCCAGCATCTCATCATCGCGCGCGAGGTCCTGGCCTAGCGCCGCCGCGCCCGCGGCGATCGTCGTCCTCGCCCTCGCGCTGCGCTCCTGGGCGGCCGCGGGCGCCTACGCGCTCGACGACGAGTACACCCAGCTCTTCGAGGCGCTGCGGCCGCGCTCGCTTGGGGAGTTTCTGGGATTGGTCGCGCGCAACCCTTTGCACCTCGTCGCCGACCCGCTCTTCACATTCCTCGCGGCAAGGTTCGGCTCCGATATCCGGTTCTTGAGGCTGCCCGAGGTCGTCTTCGGCGCGGCGTCGGTCTGGCTATTGTGGCGTCTCGCGCGGCCGCGGCTCGACCGGAGGCGAGCGCTGCTCGCGGCCGTTTTCCTCGCGGGCTCGCTCTTCCATATCGACTGGTCGATCCGCCTGGACTTCTACGCGCTGCTGGTCGCGTTGACGCTCGCGCAGTCCTGGGCGCTGCTCGCCGGGGCTTGGCGCTGGTACGCCGGTTGCGCCGCGCTCTTCGCGTACGCGCACCCCTACGCTTGGGTCGTCGCGGCGATCCACGGCGTCTTTCTCGCCGTCGAGCGGCGGCCTATGCGCTCCTGGGCGCGCGCGTGGGCCTCGGCCGCGGCGCTGGCGCTGCCCTGGGCGATCTTCTCGACCAAGCTGCTGGTGACCGGCCCTGCCTTCGCGGGGGGCTCCGGAGGCACGGCCGTCTGGCGGACGGCGCTGCTGTTCGCGGCGACGCCCTCGACGGCCGCCGGTCTCGGCGCGCCGGGGGTCTCGGGCGCGGCGCTCGCGGCGCTCTTCGCCGCCTGTTGGGCGGTCTCTTTGCTGCGCGCTCGCCGCGCGGCGCGCGGCGGCCTGATCCGCCTCGCGCACCTCGCGCTGCTCGCCGGTCCGTTCGTCGTGCTCGGCCTCGACCGCGTCTTCGGGTATTTCTTCGCTCCGCGGGAGCTTCTCTGGCTGCTGCCGTTCTATCTGCTCGCCGTCGCCGACGGCGCGGTCGCGGCCTTCGACTTATCGACCGCGCCGCGCCGCGGGGCGATCGCGGCGGTCCTCGGAGGCTTGACGGCGTTCTGCCTGGCCTCTGGCTACGTCCGGACTTTCTCCGACTACGCCGCGATCGGCCGCAGGCAGAGGGAGCTCGTCGAGGCCGTGCGCGCGCGCGCCGAGCCCGAGGACGCTTTCGTCTTCGACACGCGCGAGCTCGCGTACTGCTTCCTCTACGATTACGATCGCGAGGCGTTCCGCGCGCTGCCGCCCTTCGAGTTCCGAGGCGCCGCGCTCGAGGCCTCGAGCGCGGCGCTCAAGACGGGCAGGCTGACGGCGTGGGTCGTCTCCTCGCCGTCGGATCCGTCGCCCTACGCGCCGGGACGGACGTGGCGCGTGCGCGGCTCCGTCGCCGACGTGTTCGTCTATCCTCCGGTCCGGATCGCGCCGCCCGCGGCGCGCAAGGGCGGCTCGACGTAGAGGTCGTACATCGTGCCGTGGAACGTCCAGGCCGTCGGCTCCGGAAGACCGTCTGGACGCCTCGGCGAGACGCGGACCGGGACGTCCACGGTGCCCCGTCGCGCGGTCAGGCTCGGCGGCAAGACATAAGACAGATGCCCGCCGCGGTCGAGGTGGTAGCCTTCGACTCGCAGGAAGGCCGCGCGGTCGTAATGATAAAGGAAGCCCATCGCGAGCTCGTCGTGGGCGAACGCGAAAGAGTCTCCGGGTCTGACCGCCGCGGCGATCTGTTCCGTCATGCGCGTAAACCCGGTCTGAAGCTCCTGCTGCGCCGACGTCATCTCGCCATAGAGCGGCGCCCAGACGGCGGCGAGGGCCAGGGCGGCGGCGTAGACGGGCACGCGCAGCCGGGTGAGCACGCGGGAGACGCCGTCGGCGACGGCCACGAGATAGAACGGCAGCACGACGAGCAGCTGGCGGCCGGCGAAATAATAACGATAGCGCAGATCGAGCGCGGCCACGACGGCCAAGCCCAGGGGCACGGCCGCGGCGCAGGCGAGCAGCAGGGGCGGCTTGTCGCGGCGCCGCGCCGAGTAGACGAAGCAGGCGAGGTAGAGCAGCGCGAGGACGGAGCCGACGCCGAGGCCCCAGGTCTTCCCGAGTCCGGCTTCGGGCGCTTGAGCCAGGAACAAGGGCGCGCGCGCGACGAACTGAGGCAGCGTGAGCTGCGCCGGCACGCCGCGAAAGTCAAAAAGCCGGTGATCGAGCAGAGCGCTCGTCGAGAACGCGAACCAAGGCAGAAAAGCCAAGCCCGCGGCGATCGACGCTTTGACCCAGGCGCCGGCTACCGCCGGCCTCTTATAAGAAATAATCCCGTAGACTAAGGGGAGCACGCTGCCGTAGGGATGCGCCAGCGCGAAGACCGCGGACCAGGCCGCGAACGGCTTCCAGCGCCGCGGGTCTTTTTCGACGTCGAGCCAAGCCGCCGCTTGGAGCGCGGGAAGAACCGGCAACAGGGCGTAGAAGTTGTCGCGTCGCGACCAGTCGACGTGGAGCAGGCTCACGGCCGCGAGAAACGCGGCGAGCAGCGACGTCTTCGCGTCGAGGGCCTTCCTCGCCAAGCTCCAGACCGCGAGCGGGAGCGCCGCTCCCCAGAGCGCCGCCGGCAGACGCAGGACGGCCGTGTCCTTCCAGACGCGCGCGAGGAGCCAATTCGAGAGCGGGTCGAGCAGCGCGTGGTGCGGGTTCTCGCGCATCAGCGCGAAGAGCGCGCCGAGCGACGCGGGCTTGAGCGAAGAATAGAGCTGGAAATACTCGTCGTCGACCGGAAAGACGCTGGCAAGCCCGTGAAGGCGCAGCGCGGCCGCGGCCGCGACGATCGCGGCGAGCGTCCAGAGCTCAGCTGCGCGTGAGCTTCTTATAGTGGATCCGCTTCGGCTGGAGGTCGCCAAGGCGCTTCTTTCGGTCCTCTTCGTAGCTCGAGTAATTGCCCTCGAACCAGACGACCTTCGAGTCGCCCTCGAAGGCGAGGATGTGCGTCGCCAGTCGGTCGAGAAACCAGCGGTCGTGGCTGATCACGACGGCGCAGCCCGCGAAGTTCGAGATGCCTTCCTCGAGCGCGCGCAGCGTGTGGACGTCGAGGTCGTTGGTCGGCTCGTCGAGGAGCAGCACGTTGCCGCACTCCTTTAGCATGCGCGCCAGATGCACGCGGTTGCGCTCCCCGCCCGAGAGGTTCTTGACGAGCTTCTGCTGGTCTTGCCCCGCGAAGTTGAAGCGGCCCACGTAGGCGCGCGACGGGAACTCGGTCTTGCCGAGCATCACGACGTCGAGGCCGTCCGAGATGCATTCCCAGACGTTCTTGTCGCCGTCGAGCTCGCGATTCTGGTCGACGTAGCCGAGCTTGACCGTCTCGCCGACCTTGAACGCGCCGCCGTCGGGCTTCTCCTGCCCGGTGATCAGCTTAAAAAGCGTCGATTTGCCGGCGCCGTTGGGTCCGATCACGCCGACGATGCCGTTCTGGGGAAGCCGGAACGAGAGGTTCTCGAAGAGCAGCTTGTCTCCGTAGGCCTTCGTGATGCCGTTGGCCTCGATGACGAGGTCGCCCAAGCGCGCGCCCGAGGGAATGTAGATCTCGAGGGTCTCGTTGGTCTTCTCCTTCGAGCCCTCCTCGAGCATCTTCTCGTAGGCCGAAAGGCGGGCCTTGGACTTGGCTTGCCGGCCCTTGGCGCCCATGCGCACCCACTCGAGCTCCTTGGCCAGCGACTTCTGATATTGGGACTCGGACTTCGACTCTTGAGCTAGGCGTGCCTGCTTCTGCTCGAGCCAGGAGGCGTAGTTGCCCTTGTACGGGATCCCTTCTCCCCTGTCCAGCTCTAAGATCCAGCCCGCGACGTTGTCGAGGAAGTAGCGGTCGTGGGTGACGGCGATGACCGTGCCCTTGTACTGCTTCAGGTGCTGCTCGAGCCACTCGACGGACTCGGCGTCGAGATGGTTCGTGGGCTCGTCTAAAAGAAGGATGTCGGGCTCCTGAAGCATCAGCCGGCAGAGGGCGACGCGGCGCTTCTCTCCTCCGGACAGATGCGCCACGTTCGATTCGGGCGGGGGGCACCGCAAAGCGTCCATGGCGAGCTCGAGCTTGTTGTCGAGGTTCCAGGCGTCCGTGGCGTCGATCTTCTCCTGGAGCTTGCCCTGCTTCTCCATGAGCTTTTCCATGTCGTCGGGCGTGAGATCCGGAGAAGCGAGCTTCTCGTTGATCTCGTTATAGTCGTCGAGGATCTTCTTGGTTTCGGCGACGCCTTCCTCGACGATCTGCAGCACGGTCTTGTCCTTGTCGAGCTGCGGCTCCTGCTCGAGGATGCCCACGGTGTAGCCCTTCGACATCGTGATCTGGCCCGTGTACTCGGAGTCCTTGCCGGCCATGATCCGCAAGAGCGTCGACTTGCCCGAGCCGTTGTCGCCCAAGACGCCGATCTTGGCGCCGTAGTAGAAAGAGATGTAGATGCCCTTGAGGACCTGCTTCTTCGGCGGGTGGATGCGCCCGACGTCGATCATCGAATAGATGATCTGCTTGGTGTCGACGGTGGTGGCCATGGTCGGCTATTTTAGCGTTTTTTCGACGCGAGGCGCAGGGGGTAGTACCATTGATCGTTCGGCGAGACGACGCCCTCGCGCGCGACCTCGAGCGCCGGCGCGAACGACGCCGCCAGGCGCTGCACGCGCTTTTCCATGACGCCCGCTGGAACATCGGAGTCGCGAAACATCGCGTCCGAGGCGAGCCAGACCACGCGCCCGTCGCGGGCCGCGCGCTCGGCGCGCGCGCGGACGTCGGCCAACGGCAGCCCCGGAGAATCTCCGGGCCAGACGACGGCGCTGTGCTTGGCATAGGCGTAGGAGAAGAGCAGGTCGGGTTGGGAGACGGCGACCAGCAGGTCGTCGGGCGAAAGGCTCGACGACACGAAGGCGGCCTCGTCGAGGGAGGCGTTCGACCGCGGCAGATAGTCAGGGGGCGAGGCGAGGTTCTTTCCGAGGAGCAGGAGCCACGCCGCGGCGCAGGCGGCGAGCGGGAAGCCCCGCTTCTCGGCCATCGCGGCCAGGACGACGGGAGCGAGGAGCGCGCCCGCGTAGACGAAGCGGTTGTGCGGATCGGCGATGAAGAAGAAGGCCGAGATACCGAGAAACCATGCGAGCGCGAGCTTCCCGCCCTTCGCGAACGCCGCGCCCGCGGCGAAGAGCGCGGCCAGGAGAAGCCACGGCGCCTCCGAAGGCGCCGTCGAGGCGAGCCAGTCCTTCATCTGCGCGCCGAGGCTGTGGGACTGCATCAGCGAGACGATGTCGAAGGGCAGGCCCTTGAGGAGCGCGGACGGCGACGGCGGGATCGAGCGGCCGAGCGCGAGAAAGGGAAGATAAGCCGCGAGCAGGGTCAGCGCGAAGGCGCCGAGATAAACCGCCTTCGTTTTGCCGGCCTTGCGCGCGACGAGGCAGATCGGAATGAGCACGAGCGACGCCGTGTCGAATCCCATGGCAAGTCCCGTCAGCGCGCCCAGAGTTATCCACGAACTCGGCCCGGGCCGAGTCGGTGGATAAGTCGAATCGACGAGGACGAGCAGGCACCCCAGCGCCGCCGACGTCGCGAGGGTGTAGGGCATCGTCTGCAGGCTCCAGCACCAGAGGTTGACCGACGCCGTGGCGAGCAGCGCGGCGGCGAGCGCGGTCTTGCGGCCTTTCGTCAGCCTCGCGGCAAGAGCGTAGATGAGCCTGAGCTGGACCATCGCGCCGGCCAAGCTCAGGGCTTGGTAGAGATGGATCGACGGGCCTGAAAAACCGCAGCCGTGCCTAAGAACGTTCAACAGACGCAAGAGCGGGACGTAGAGCGGATGGAACAGCTCGAGCGAGTTGCGGCCGCCGAGCTCGGCGACCACCGGGTACATGATCGCGTGCGTGTTGTGCGTCCGCGGAGCGAAGGCCAGCCGCGCGGCGGCGAAGAGCGCCGGGGCGAGCCAGGGTTCGAGCCGCCTCACTGGCCCGCGAGTTCGGAGCGGATGTCTTCCTCAGTGGGCAGCGTCTTGAGCATCCAAAGAGCGAAGACGGCGGCGGGAACGGCGTCGAGCCAATAGATCGGCCGCGCGCGCAGCGCGCCGCTCATCGCGCCGAGAAAGCAGGCGACGAGCCCGAGCAGCGACGCGCCCTCTCCCAGCGCGGCGGCGACGATGCGCGCGGCTTGGACTTTCTCCATCGTCGGGGCCTCGCCCAAGGCGCTGCGGCGCAGGACCGGAGCGATGAACGGGACCAGCAGCGCGTAGGCGATGGTGACGATCGAAAGCGTCTGTTGGGTCGAGAACGCCTGCGGCGTCGGCTGCATGCCGGAGCGCTCGTAAAAGAAGGCGACCACGAGGCCGAGCATCGCGATGCCGCCGGTCATGGCGAGCTGGATGACCCGCAGGCTGTTGGCGACCGCCGCGACGACGTCGTCCGGGGC
>CAZRIP010000083.1:0-17665 GCA_964600165.1 uncultured Elusimicrobia bacterium
TTGGCTCGCGCCGCCCGGGGGGGCGAGCAGGTCCTCGAGCCGGCGGCGCGCCACGGCGGCGCCGTCGGCGTCGGCCTTCGCGCGCGCGGACTCGAGCGCGGCGAGCGCTTCTTTGAGCGCTTCTTGACGCAGCCTCTCCGGCAGCGTCGCGGGCTCCTCGGCGGAGGCGGCGCGCGCCTTCGCCTCCAGCGGGTCCTGGGCGGCGCCCGGCTTGAGCGCGTCGAGATCGACGGACTTGGGAAGCGCGGGGATCGCCTCGCGCGCGGCGACGGCTTCCTTTAAGAGACGCGCGGCCGCGGCCGCGGCCGCCGCGTCGCGCGCCGCCGCGCGCAGCGCGTCGAGCGCGGCGTCGTCGTAAGCGGCGGCGGGCGCGAGCGCCTCGACGGCGGCGGCGCGGACCTTGGCCGAGGGATCGCGCAGCGCCAGCGCGATCAGCGCGGGCAAGAGGCGCTTGGCGCCGCCGGCCGAGGAGGCCACGGCGCGCAGGCGCGCGCGTTCGAGGCCCAGAGCCTCGCGCGCGAAGAGCCGCTCCTCGGCCGAGCGAGGCTCGGTCGGAAGGGCCTGCTTCAACGCCCGCTCCGCGGCCGCGTCCAGCGGCGCGAAGCGCCGCGCGAGCATCGAATTGGCCTCGACGGCGATCCAGAGGCCGCCGATGATCGGGACCACGATATAGCCCAGCGGCGCGAGGAACGAGTACGCGAGCCCCGTGACCATCCCGGCGCACATCGTCGCCATGCCGATCGGCCCGGTCTCCGGATAGCGCCCGCCGTATTTCATCTTGAGCAGGAGCCACGGCGCGGCGAGCAGAAAGCCGGGCGCGGCGCCGAGAGCCGACGCCATCCCGGCGGGCATGACCATGAAAAGGGGCGTCAGAAGCAGCATCGCCGCGAGCAGGTACAAGGACGAGAGCGCCCAGCTCTTGTAGATGAGCCGCCACGGCGCGCTCGCCGTGAACGGATTGGGCCACGCCGCGAAGGAGCCGAACGCGTTCGAGCCCTGCGCGCCGCCGCCCGTCTGCGGCACGAACGCGGGCGCCGCGCGCGGAGCCAGCTCCTGCTCGCCGATGTAGCGCTCGAGCTCGTCCTTGAGCTTGAGCGGCAAGGCCTCGATGTTCGGCACGACGGCGTGGCGCGGATAGTTGGCCTTGACGTACTGCTCCATGCCGGCGCCGATGCCGACGCCGAGCACGAAGACGCCGTCGCGCCGCGCCTGCGCCAGCGCGTCCGAGAGCTTGGACGGCCCGTTGCCCGCGCCGTCGGTGACGACGAACACGAACTTGCGGTCGGCGTCCTGGCCCTCGAGGCGCGTCAGCGCCTGCTTGAGCGCGTCGGCGTCGTGCGTCATGCCGTTGCCGAGGCTGCCGATGAGCGCGCGGAAATCCTCGGCGACGGCGTCGCGGTTCTCCGGCGTCATCGGCTGGTCGAAGGATTTGACGACCCGCGCGACGTTCGAGAAGAGGATGATCTCCACGTCGATCTGCAAGCGCGTCAGCGCCTCGGTCAGCAGGATCGCGCCGCGGCTGGCGTCGACGGCGTGTCCGGCCATGCTGCCGGACGCGTCGATGAGCAGCGTGACCTTGTACTTGCGCTTGGTGCGCGTCGCGCGGCGCAGCATGTAGTCGTCGCGCAGGCCGCCCTCGCCCTGCCGCCGCATGAACTGCTTGACGTCCGGGCGCTTGCCGGTGCGGTACCAGCCGACGTCGCGCGGCCGCGCGTTCTTCTGGAAGATGTTCTCGAGGTGCGTGACCATCTGGCCCGACAGGTGCGCGACCGGCGCGAAAGCGCGGTCGAAGGCCGTGGCCTGCCGGTTGACGAGCTGCTCGCGCTGCGTCTGCGCGATGTCCTGCAGCGTCAGCGGCTTGGGCGCGTCCTCGCCCGGCGTCAGCCCCTTCTTGTTGAGCTCGTCGCGGACGTCCTTTTTGGTCGGCTGCTCCTTGATCTTGCCGCCCAGCTCCTCGGCGGCCTTTTGGGCGTGCTCCTTGAGCTTGTCGAGCGCCTCCTTGAGGGCCTTGGGGTCGATCGGGCCGTCGTCTTCCGGCGGCTTCTCTTCCTCGCCGGGGCCGCCCGTTTTCTCGTCTTTTTTGTTCGCGTCCTTTTTTCCGTCTTGCTTCTTGTCGTCTTCTTTCTTGTCGCCGCCTTGGCCTTCCTTCGGCTTCTGCTGCTGCGGCGGCAACGCGCCCGAGCCGCTCTTGCCCTTGCCGTCCTTGCCCTGCCCGCCGCCTTTCCCGTTCTTGCCCTTTCCTTTCATTTGGCGAGCCATCTTCTTCTGCGACTCGGCGACGAGGGGCTCATACAAGGGAAGGAGCTTCTCGTCGATGCGCTTGAGCGTGTCGTAGCTGTAGCTTTCGCGTTCTTTCTTGTCGGGGTCGGTGCGCTGCGGGTAGTTGCGGAAGATCCGGTCCATCTCCGGCAGCGCCTGCTCGAACGCCTTCTCGGCGGACTTGTTGAAGAATTTGGGCGGCTTCTTGCCGTAGCGCCAGTAATAGTTGGCCGCCATCACGAACTCGACGTGCGGGTACTGCAGCGCCTCGGGCGTGAAAGCGGACGCTCCGTCGCCCGAAGGCGCCGTCAGGTCCGGCGCGCCGGCCGTGGGCTTGGCCTGAAGGTCCTCGGGCAGGTAGCGGTCGTAGGCCGCGTGCAGGTAGCGCGCCGCGCCCGGCATGCGCTTGATGTCCCAGTTGTTGACGCGCGGGTCCTCGAAGCCGTTCCACAGGAAGTGCTTGATCGGATCGCCGAAATACTTCTTGACCAGGGGCAGGCGCTGGTCGAGGTGCGTGATGTCGCGGTGGCCGCCCTCGTGGTCCGTGAGGCCGACGAGCTCCTCCTCGGAGTGCGTCAGCAGGTCCTCGAAGGGGTAGGTGACCGTGTTCTCGTCCGGGAAAAAGGCCCACAAGTCGCCCGGCGCCCATTTGGTCGACGTGTCGCGGCCGACGGACCCGCCGACCATTTGGATGATCGTCTGCACGCGGTCGACCTTGGCGCGCACGGCCGGCCAATCTTTCTCGGGGACGCCGCGGGCGCGCAGCAGCTCGTCGAGCGTGGGCGCGCGGGCGGCCTTTTCGTCGTCCTCGCGCGGATCCGAGGGCGCGCCCTCTAACTCGTCAGGCGCTTTTTTTTTTGAGCCGAAGAGGCCCTTGGCCTTCTCGGAGAGACGGTCCAGCCACGACGAGCCGCCGGCGGCGGAGCCTTGGTCCGCGCTCGAAGACGAAAGCAGATCCTCGAGCTGGCGCGAGGCGATGCCCGTGGCGTCGAGAGAGCTCTGCAGGGCCTGCGCCTTCTCGCGGAGGGCGGCGGCCCTCAGGCGGCCGGCCAACGTCCCGTCGTCGGCCGCGGCCGCGGCGCGCAAAGCGTGCTGGAGCAAGGGCTCGGTCGGCCCGGCCGCCGAGCCGCTTCCCGGCGCCGACGCCGGCTGGGGAGCCGGCACCGCTTGCGGCAGAGCGCCGGGAACGCGGGTGCCGTTCTTGCTCAGAGCGGCGCGCGCCGACGCGACGTAAGGCTGGAACTCGGAGTCGAGCCGCGGCTCGAGGCGCGCGAGGGCGGCGCGGCTCTCCGGCGCGTCGATCTCACCGATGGCGGCCAGCGCCTGCTTGACGACCGCCGGCGAACGCTCCATCCCGATCAGCCGCTCGATCAGCTTGACCGCGTCCTCATTCCCGGGAAACTGTTGGCCGACCTCGGCGACGCGCCGCTTGCGCG
Organism: uncultured Elusimicrobia bacterium; assembly: GCA_964600165.1. Classification (GTDB taxonomy): domain Bacteria; phylum Elusimicrobiota; class Elusimicrobia; order UBA1565; family UBA9628; genus CAZRIP01. The sequence goes on from CAZRIP010000083.1 coordinate 3,696, forward strand.
TTTCCTCGTTGTTGTAAGAGAACTTTCCGCCGTCATAACCGTAATCGTAGCCGGAGAAATCGAACAGCTCGGACAGTTGCTCCTGCTTGGCCGCGAAGCGCGCCGGATCTTCGGGCACCCGGCGCGCCTCCGCGGCCAGCGCCAGGACGTCGGCCTTGCTCAGATTGTCCCCGACGCGCGCGGTCTTAAAGCGCCGCCAAGCCGTCGCGGCGGCCGGACGCCGGCCGTAGGCCTTCGAGCCCTGCGCGCTTCCCGCGTTCGGCTCGACCATCAAGTCCTCAAGCTGCCTAGTGAGGATTCCCGTCGAGTCGAGCGCCGCCTGCAGCGCTTGCGTCTTCTCGCGCAGCGCGCCCGCGCGCAGACGCGCGGCCAAAGAGCTGTCATCGGCCAACTCGACGGCGCGACGCTGCGCGCGCTCGAGAACCGTCTGCTGCGCGCTCGCCTGCGGCGCGATCGGACCTGTCGGCGCCGTCGCGGGAAGGGCGGCGGCGTCCGGAATCGTCACGCCGGCCTGAGTCTTCGCTAGCGCGTCGGCGACGTAGGGCTGGAACTCGGCGTCGAGCTTCGGCGCCAGGCGCTTGAGCACGGCGGGACTTTGCGGCGCGTTGATCTGGCCGATGGCCGCAAGCGCCTTCTTGACGACGTCGGGCGTCCGCTCGACGGCGACGAGCTTCTCGAGCAGCAGCGCGGCGTCGTCGCTGCCGGGGAACTCCTTGGCGACCTGGTTGACGAGGCCGGCGCGCTCCCCGGGGACGTTGTACTCTTGATACTCGGTCTGGAGATCGTACCCCATCCCGACCGAGTAGTGGTAGCCGCCCGAGAAATCGAAGTAGGCGCCGAGCTGCTTCTTGCCGGCGGCGTAGCGCGCCGGAGACTCCGGCAGCGCTTCTCCCGCGGCCTTCAGGGCTTGCACCTCGGCGTCCGTGAGGTTGGGATCGGGCGAGCGGCGCAGCTTGCTCCGCAACCAGCCCGCCGGAGGCAGGGCGGGGACGCGGCCGTACGCGTTCGAGCCCCGGGCTCCGGGAAACGGCGCGGCGAGCAGGTCCTCGAGGCCGCGCAGCGCGATGGCCTCGCCCTCCGCGTTTCCGGCCGCGGCGTTCAGCTCGGCGGCTTTCTCGAGCACGGCCCGCGCGCGCAGACGCGAAGCGAGGTCTCCCGCGTCGCTCAGCGCGGCCGCGGCCTCGCCGGCGCGGGCCAGCGCGTCCTCGACGCGCGTCGGCGTCTTCGGCGCCTGCGCGATCTCGGCCAGCTCGGTCACGCGCGTAGCTTGCTTGCGGCGCTCGCGCACGGCCCTGAGCGCCCACTCGACGTGGAGCTTGTACTCCGGAGGCAGGACTTTCTGCAGCCGCTCGAGAGCGGGCAGCGCCTCGGCGGACTCGCTGCGGCCGAGCGCCCTGACGGCGTGGATCAAATTGGACGGGGTCGTCTCGGCCTTGGCGGACTCCTCGAGGATCCGCGCGGCCGCGTCGTCGCCGGGAAAGGCCTCGAGCGCGCGCATGCCCTGGATGCGGCTGCCGGAGCTCTCGGCGTAGACGAGGCGCGCGTCCGTCTTCCGCCAGCCGCGCTCCTTGACCATCCGCTCGAGCAGCGTCTGATCCGCCTGGTCGAGCGGCATATTCATGTTGACCCGCTTCCGGGCGTCGCCGAGCAGCATGCCGGCGAACATCGCGACGATGGCGGCGAAGAAGCCGATCGGGTTGCCGAAGTGCGCGAACGCGGCGATGAAGAAGTACGCGACGGCGCCGACCTGCACGACCATCCACGGGAAGCCCTGCCGCGGCGTGAACTGGCCCATCGCGAAGCCGCCGCCGGCGCCGCCCTTGAGCCAGTGGCTCATCAGCTCGGACAGGCGCGTCGGGGTGCGGTCGATGTCGACCCAGCGCTCGGTGTAGCGGCTGCGCGTGGCCGCCGACATCAGGATGCGGCCCGGATAGCGCGGATCGGGAGGATTGGCGGCCGCGACGAGCATCAGGCGCCCGCTGACGATGCGGTGCGGCAGATAGAGCTTGCCGTCGTCGATGACGGTGTTGAGCCACTCGACGAGGGGGTTGAGGTTGAACTCGTCGAGGAAAGCTCCAGTGCCTTCCTCCATCGCCTTCGGGATCAGGCCTTCCTGGAAAGTGAACGTGCCCTTGCGGTCGCCGGGCGCGAAGCCGCCGATGACTTCTTCGATCGCCGTGTCGCTGTCGAGGTTCTTGTAGCGCAGGTTCCTGTTGAGCTTGTAGAAGAGATACTCGAGATCGGACGTCTTGCCCGCGGCCGAGTCGCCCATGAGGAGCAGGGGCTCGCCGAGCGCGAGCGCCTTGGCGTACTCGTAGAGCCGCGCGAGCACGACGGCGTCGGCCAGATAATCGCGGCTGGGCTTGGGGACGAACGGCCCGCCCTGGCCTTTCGGCAGCTCGACGTCGCCGATGCGCAGGCGGTCGCCGAGATCCTCGATCGCCGCGGGCTTGATCGTCAGGTCGTCGGCCGAGCGCACGCCCGCGGCGTGCAGGCCCAAAGCCTGGTCGAGCATGCGGTACACGCCGGCGCGCTCCTCGGCGCGGCGCATCATTCCGCCGTAGATGGAGTACGCCTCGCGCGCGAGCAGGACGCGCTGCCGCGCCTCGGAGACGGCGCCCTTCTTGCTCTCTTGATCGACGAAGAATCTCCAGCGCCGCGCCGTGCGCAGCAGCTGGCGCAGGTTCACGTCGTAGCCGTCGCGCCAGGCGCCGCCGATGACGCGCTCGCGCGCCTGCCGGTCGAGCTCGCGATGGAAGTTCTCGACGAGCGAAAGCGCCCACACGCTCGGCATCCCGAACTTCTTCTCGATGATCTGCGCCGTCTCGATGGCGGGCAGCGCGCCGAAATATTTGATGCGCCAGCGGTTCTTGAGCGTCTGCGCCAGGACCTCGCGGTTGGAGTCCGTCTCCGGGTTCATCGTCGCCCACAGCATGAAGCGCCCGCCCGGCCGCGGCGAGAGGACCTCGGTCTCGCCGAGCTTTTGCGTCACAGCTAATCTTCGAGAACGCATGAACTCGTTGAGGAACTCCTGCGTCTCCGTCGGCGCGGCGTTGAGCTCCTCGAAAGTGATCCAGATGTCGTGCTTGATCGCGTAGCTGAGGTAGCCGTCCTGCCAAACGAGCGACTGCGCGCCGTGCTCGAGGGCGAAGGCGAGCGTCGTCAGCCTGCGCGCGCGCTCTTGAGCCGCGAGCGGCTCGGCCGGCGTCTCCTCGCTGAGATCGGCGCGGATCGCGGCAAGGACGTCGCTCATCGGCTTGGCGCCGTAGACGCGGGCCGCGGCCTCGAGCAGGTCGCCGTAGTCGCCGCTCCTCTCGTCGCGCGCAAGCCGCGCCGCCACTTGGCCGCGCGCGTCCGACAGCGAGCGCTGCCGCGCCACGCGCGGGCGGTAGCCGCCGACGAGCTCGAAGACGCCGACGCCAGGATGCATCGTCACGGCGAGATAAGGGATCTGGTGCTGCGACGCGAGATATTTCGGGATGGCGCTCTTCTCGGTGGCGGGCGGGCCCAGCAGCAGCGCGAAGTCGCGCAGCGCGAAGGCCTGCGAGGCCGCCTTGATGCGGTTGAGCGTCGTGGGCGTCATCACGAGATCGGAGGTCCGCGCGTCCGGCACCAGCGCCGAGACCGGCACCTGATAAGGCGAGCTTTCGTCGGAGAGCTTCGGGGGCGCCGGCTCGGCGAGCTTGAGGAGCTTGGCGGCCAGCGCCTTGTCCTTGCCGTGGGACGCGTCCGAGACTCCCAGCGAGCGCGCTTCGTGGCCCAGGATGGTATCTAAGGATTGCCTGTCCGAGGCGTCCTCCATCCGGTCGCCGTATATATAGGAGGCGCCGTCGAGCACGGCCTGCTTGACGCCGAGGCTCGGCGTGTAGAAGCGCACGAAGCGCGCCCAGGCGTAGAAGTCCCGCACGGTGAACTCGTAGCGCGGCTTGTCCTGCGCGATCTTCGCGTGGAAGGCCGCCATCCAGTCGGCGACGCTCTTCTGGTCGGCGGGCTGGAGGCGCAGATCGGCCGGCACGGGCGTCCGCCAGCCGCCGGGCTGCTCGTCGACGGCGCTTTCTCCGGCCTTCGCGGCGCCGGCGGCGTCGAAGCGCCGCGCGCCCTGCGTCCACTGCGCCTCGGCGGACGGCTGGGCCGAGGCGGCCGGCTGGGCGGAAGCGGCGGGTTGGGAGGCGGCGGCGGATTGATGCGCCGCGACGGCGGCGGGAACGGCCGGCTGAGCGGAAAGCGCGGCCTCCGGAAGCGCCGCGGCGGCGAGCCCGAGCGGCTCGGGGACCGCCATGCCGGCGTCGGCCTGCGGAACGGCGAGCGGCGCCGCCATATCGGGAACGGCGGGGATGGTGACGCGATCCGGAGCCTCGGGAGCCCCGAAGGCCTCGCCGGCCGCGGCCCAGGCCTCGAGACCGGGCGAGGTCAGCACGAGCGCGGCGCAAACCAAGCCTGCGAGAGCGGCTTTCGGACGGACGCTGGCCATGTACCTCTATCGTAGCCCCGGCATGGGAAATTAACCTGGGGCCGAAGTCCCAGTCCCGGAACGGTAATCGGCCCACGGCGCGGGCTGAATGGTCCTAGGCCCTTCGCCGCCTAGTGCCGGTGCTCGACACCTTGCGCGGGACGGGTTCCCCGTCTATACTTAAACGTGCGCAGGAATTCCGTCGCGCGAGGCGGCCTCGCCGCTCTTGTTCTTTTCCTCTCGCGCCCGGCTGCCGCTCAGGCCCCGGTCCCGATGACCAATGACGAGAAGATCGCTTGGTATTGCCAGCAGCATCAGGACGAAGGGGACAACTGCGCCGCGCACGCGCGCCTGCTTCTTCCTTACATCTCCGATTACGCCAATTCTTCCGGCGTCGACAACTCCGGGAGGCCCATCGCCCCGAGCGATCCGCAAGGATGCGATTTCAGCCCGCAGCCGCCCGGCTGCCCTTCTCAGCCCGCTCCGGCCCAGGGGGGATCGCCGGGCGTGTCTGCGGCGCCCGCTCCGCAGGCGCCCGGGTCGTACGGCGCCGCGAGCGACGGCGGCGCCTGCCCCGCGCCTTCCGGCGGGGTCCAATTCGTCGTTTTCCCGGCGGTCCCCGGCCAGCATGTGACGAGCGTGGGCAGCCCGTACCTTCTGTCGCCGTCGGGCGCGGTGGCCGCGGGGCTCTTGCCGACCTCGACCTCGTCCAGGGGAACCGTGGAGATGACGTACGGGTCCATGAGCCCCGTCAGCGGGAGCTACGAGATCAGCATCGGACGCTGTCCCGGAGTGATCGATCCGTCCGTGAGCAGCTGCTACACGCAGACGACGAACGATTCCGACGTGGAGCTGTCCTGGATCACCAAGCCGACCAAGGGCAGCACCGCCTGCTTGCTGCGGGCGATGACTCCCTACTTCGTGAACATCCGCTACACTTACTCCCGCTGCGCCTTCGGGACCTGCGGGCTCTCCGTCCAATGGGACTTGCGCTGACGGGTCAGAGCCGGCGGTAGGCGATGTCCTCGAGGTGCTTGGCGAGCTCCTCGTTGCTCGACATCAGGTACTGCAGGTCCCGGTGCACGAGCCGGAAGATCCGCGACTCGGACAAGGCCACGACGCTCGCCGTGCGCTTGCCGTCGCGCACCAGGCCGATCTCGCCGAAGAAATCGCCCGGGCCGAGCGCGATCTCCTGCTGGGCGAACGCGCGCACGACGTTGACGCGGCCCGTGTAGATCACGAACAGGTCGCGTCCGTCCTCGCCCTGGGTGATCAGCCGCGCGCCGGCGGGGTAGAGGCTCAAGTCGCCGTGCGGAAAGACGCCGCGCACTTGGTCCTTGGTGAACTCGGGGTAGAAGCCCTCGAGCTTGAGGGCTTTGCATAAAACGGCGGCCGCGGCGTCGTCGACGACGAGCTTCGTGGGCGCGAGGTCCGCCATGCGGCGTGAGTATAGCGGCGGAGGCAATCTTGCGCAAGACCGGCCCGCCTGCTATGCTCTGCCTGATGGAAGCGACCGCCGCCGCGCCGGCCGCGGCGCGCGCGCCGCTCAGGGAGCGCGCCCGGCGCTTTTACGACGAGCACGAGGCCGTCTGCACGACGGCGTTTTTCGTCGCGGGCTTCCTTTTCGACACGCTGTTCGTCGGGCGCATCGACAAGCTACACAACATCCTGCACCAGGCGGCGTATCTGTCGATGTGCGCCTGGCTGACGAGCCTGGAGATGCGGGAGCTCTACGGCTCGTTTCGGCCGCCGCCGCGGCTATTGGTCGCGTGGAAATATCACGCGGGCGCGACGCACTTCATGCTGGGCACGCTGCTCAACATCTACACGCTGTTCTACTTCAAGAGCGCTTCGACGCTGACGTCGCTGCTGTTCATGGCGCTGATGGCGGGCCTGCTCGCCGTCAACGAGCTCAAGCCCTTCGAGGAGTCCGGCACGACGACGCGCATGACCCTCTTCAGCCTCTGCCTCGTGTCTTATTTCACGTATCTGATCCCGACTTTGATCGGCTCGCTCGGGCCGTGGCAGTTCGTGCTCTCGCTCGTCGGCGCCGGCCTCGTCGTGTCCTTCGTCTGCTGGCTGCTCTTGCGCGCGATGCCGGACCGCCTGCACCGCATCCTGCGGCAGCTGTTCATCCCGTTCTGCCTCGTGGCCGGCGCGTTCGCCGGCCTTTACTTCGCCAAGCTCATCCCGCCCGTGCCGCTCTCGATCGAGCGCATCGGCGTCTATCACGACGTGCGCTGGGAAGACGGGCGCTTGGCGCTGACCTCGACGAGGTCTCGATGGCTCTTTTGGCAAAAGGGCGACCAGACCTTCGACGCCCGCCCCGGCGACAAGATCTACTGCTTCGCGAGCGTGTTCGCGCCGGCGCGCTTTTCCGAGCGGCTGCAGGTGCGCTGGGAGTACGAGGACCCGAAGGACGGTTGGGGGGAGTCCGACGCCATCCCGCTCGACATCCGCGGCGGGCGCGACGGCGGGTGGCGGGGCTTTACCGTTAAAACGAACTATCGCCCCGGAAGGTGGCGCGTGCGCGTCGAGACCTCGGACGGCCGCGAGCTCGGCCGCGTCGGCCTGCGCGTGGTTCCGGACGACTCCTCGGGCCCGCGCGCCGCGCGCGTCGTTCACCGCTAAAAACACCCCCTAAAAAAGCCGTCGCCCCGACGTCAAAAAGCCTTGACATTTCAAGGGTCGGGGGCTAAATACGTGAGTGGGAGACGCCCCTCATCCCATGTCGAGACCCCTCGCCGCCGTCTTGCCTCGCCCGGCACTCATAAGGAAAGCCGTCGCCGTGCTCGTTTGCGCGACGCTGCTGCCCTGGCAGGCCCCGGCCGCCGCCCTCGCGCAGGAAAACACCGACCAGACTTCGGCTCCGGCGCCCGTTTCCGACGACGACGCGGCGAAGGCCAAGCCGTTCAACGTCGACCTGGCCAAGCCCGGCGCGCGCGGCGAGGCGATCGGAAAAACGCTCACGGAGCGCGTCGACGATCTCAAGAACGCGAAGCTCGCCGTCGACGCCGCGGCCGCGCTCCAGGACGCCTTCAAGAAGCTGGCGGCCGACGCCGAGCAGCTGCATAAGGACCTCGACGGCCTGAAAGCGGCCGGATTATCCGACGGCGGGACGAAGCTCGCCGCGGGCGCGGCGGACGCCTTCGCCGCGCCTTACGCCCTCGTCAAGGAGCTGACGGCCGAGGACTTCGAGATGAAGGCGCTCGTCGCGCGCAACGCGGCGCGCGCGGAGCGCTTCGACAAGCCCCAAGACACCCTCACGACGGACGACTGGGACGCGATCGCGCGCGAGGCGCCGCAGGCGGGCCCCGAGTCCGACCGGGTCGACGCGTACTGCCAAAAGCAGCGCGCCTACGGCATTCCGGCCGAGGACCCGAAGAAGACGGCGGGCGAGGCGCGCGCGGCGCTCTGCGACCAGTGGTCGGGCCCCTCGCAGAAGCTCAAGGGCCTGCATCTGGCGCAGCTCGTCAAGGCGCGCCCGGAGAACACGCCCGGCTCGGCCGCCGACGACGTCCTGGCGCCGCTGCGCCAGACGGTCCTCAAGCGAGATCCCAAGCTCGCCACGGACCTCGGCGCGCTCAACGCGCGCCTTTCGCAATATCTCAAGACCGGCGACGCGGGCAGCCTTTCGTCGGTCCTCCACGACGTGGAGTCTCTCGACCAGAAGTCGGGCAACACGGATGTCGGAGCCCGGGCCGCGCTCCTCGAGCAGATCAAGCAGGCCGCGCAGACGCGCGCCGGCCCACCGCAGCAGGCGGCCACGATCGTTTTCTCGGCGCCGCAGCCCCGATTGACGCCCGACGGCGGCGACGTTCCCTCGGCGGCGGCGTCCACGCCGGCCAAGCCCTCGGCGACCCAGTCCTCGGCGCAGCTCGCGCAGTGGCAGGCCAAGCTCGCGGGCGCGGCCGCCGCGGGCGGCCCGGCGCTCGCCGCCGCGTGGGCGGAGTTCACGAAGCTCTTCCCGCAGAGCATGACGGCCGACCAGTTCGTCAAGCAGCTCTCGGGCGGCGTCGACGTCGTCTCGCTCGTCGATCGCGTCGCGCCGCTCGCGGCCGGGCTCGACGCGCGCGCGAGCGCGCTGCGCTTCGACGCCGATCTGGCGGCTTTCCGCGCGAAGACGGCGGCGCTGCGCGAGCAAGAGGCGTCCTTCGCGCAGTCGGGACAGCTGCCGTCGCAAAGCGCGGTCGACGCGCTCGACGCCGAGCTCAAGCGGCTGCAGGCCGCCGCGCCGCAGGAGCGGGCCGCGGCGATCCAGAGCGCCGCGGCCGAATTCAGGGCGACGGCGGTCGAGATCGGGAAGAGGCGGCTCGCGTCCGAGAGCGCGGAGCGTCCGCTCGACAAGAAGCTCGACGATCTTCTCGGCCGCCTGCAGCCTGCCAAGCCCTCGGAGGGGACCGATCTTCGCCGGGAGATCGACTCCGCGCTGGGCGACACGTCCGCGCGCGCCGCCGAAGTCGCGCTCTTGCGGCGCGAGTACGAGGCCGCCAAGGACGGCATCGCCGCCGATGCGCGGGCGTCTCTCGAGGCCAAGCTCGCGCAAGCCGACGACGGGGTCAAGAAGATCGCGCCGGCGGGCTTGAAGCGCGCCTTCGACGCCGTCGCTGCCGAGGTGCGCGCGCTGGTCTCGGCCGCGCCGCGCAAGGGCGCTTCTCAGGCCGCGATCAACGCATGGAAGGCCAAGTGGGACGCCGCCGTCGCCGCTTTGCTCGGCGACTCCGAGGCCGCGGAAGCGGCCGCCGGCCAATGGGGCCGTCTCGACGCGGAGTACAAGTCCTGGATCGGCAAATCGCCGAGCCAACAAGAGCAAGACGACCTCAAGCCGAGCCAAGGCGCGGCGGCGACGATGGTCGCGCTGCTCAAGTCGATGAACGAGGCGATGGGCCGCGGCGAGCTCGACATCACCCAGTGGGACGACCGCTATCGGCAGGAGATCCTCGGCAAGGCCGCGTCGGCCGTCAAGGTCGAGGACCTGGGCGTCTTCGGCCAGGCGTTCATCCAAAAAGGCCGCGTGCGCGACGACGCGTCGACGCTGCTGCGCGGCCTTTCCGGGATCAAGCTGACCGGCGATCCGGCGCAAGACGCGGCCGCGCTCGACGGTTTCTTCGACCAGAGCGCCAACAAGGCCCTGCTGACCGACGACGTCGCGGCCGAGCTTCCCGCCCCGATCCGTGATTACGTTCTCAAGCGCAAGGCCGCCGCCGCTTCCGGCGCGCCCGCGGCCCCGGCGCTGACTCCGCAAGCGATCGCCGACATCCAGGCTTTGCAGCGGCTGGACCGCAACGAAGCCTCGAAGCCGAGCACGCAGCGGGTCGTCACGTCGCTCTATCTGGCCTATTACGACGTCGCGCGCCAGGCGGCCGCGGTCCTGCATTGCGAGAACTACGGCAAGGCGGACGTCTCGATCGAGCAGGGCCGCTTCCGCAGCGAGGAGCGCGCGAGCGTTCCGCGCGCCGCCGCTCCGGAGGAGCCCGAGGGCGGGGAAGAGGGCGGCCAGCCGCAGCCCAAGCTCTCCAAGCCGGCGGCGATGACCGAGGCGAAGAAGAAGGAGTTCTGCGAGCGCTTCAACGGGCACTCGAGCCTGGCCGCCGAGGTCACTCCCGGCGAGCTCGACTTCCAGCGCAAGCTCGTCGACAGCGTGCGGCCGCTGCTGCAGGACAACGACGAGGCGCGGCTGTCGCGGGCGTCGGTCGAGACCCTGCGGACTATGGTGGCCGGCCTGCGCGGCCTCGACGCGCAGACCAAGGCGGCGCTGCGCAAAGAGGGCGTCGACGTCGACGGCATCATCCGCCACGAGGACCAGCGCGAGATCGTGTCCTGGACGCTGACCGCGGGCCGCCTCGGGCCCCAAGACGACCGCTACCGCGCGCTGCGCGACGACGTGCTCACGAGCGTCTACGGCCAAGGCTACGTCGATTCGGTCACCGCGCAGTCCCGGAAGCTGAAAGAGGCCGTCGGCGGCGCCGGCGCCGACCCGGCGCCCGTCGTCGCCGCGCTCGACGGGCTCGACAACCCGGCGGTGCTCACGCGCGGCTTCCTCGCCCGCGTCGCCGCGCTCGGGCAGTCCGACCGCTCGAAGCTCTCGGCCCGCGACCAGGCGGAGCTGGCCGGTTGGCAGATGTGGAAGAAGGTCCTCGACGACCGGCTGGCGCAGCCGATGCCCGCGAACTTCGACGCGCAGAAGTGGGGCGCCATCAACGCCGAGATCCAAGGCGCGCGCGACTCCAAGGACCCGGCGCAGCTCGCGCGCGCGCTGGTCTGGGCGGGCCAGCCCGTCTTCGACGCGGAGATGCTGCGCGTGGGCTTTGACACGACGAAGGTGAGCGCGCAGCCCCAGAGTCAGGATCAGGTGCTTGATCTTCAGCGCGTCTTCATCCTCGCGAGCGTGCTCGAGGTCAAAGGCGACCACCGCGACCCGGCCGTCGCCGCGCAGATCAAGGCCAAGTTGCTCGAGTATCTCAAGACCAAGGTGGCCGACGGGCAGGTCGAGGCGCGTAAGCAGCAGCTGCTCGAGTCCAACAACGACGAGTTCACGGACCGGGTCCGCAAGCTCGACGCCGTCGTCCACACCGACGCCTTCAAGCAGTTGGCGCTCGCCGGCCAAGTGCGCTCTTACCTCGACGCCTCGACGGCGCTCGACCAGATGCTGACCAAGGCCCAGTCCGATCCCCACCTCGCGGCGAGCCTGGCGATGTCGCGCGCGTACGGCGAGCTGCAGGGCCGCGTCGGCCTCTCGCTGCGCGACGCGTACGCGCCCGATAAGCTGACGGTCTCCGGGTGGATCATGGGGACCGAAGGCGAGGTCAGCCGCGAGCGCAATTACGCGTCCCACGGCGTGCCCAACGGCACGACGACGCCCAAGGACCACGACGGCGTGATCGCCAGCCAAATGGGCCGCGGCTTCCACGTCCCGCTCGACGCGCCGACGGCGCGCAAGCTGGACGGCCTCTTCTACTCCGGAGGCTCGGCCGACAACCGCTTCGTCAGCCTCGACAACCGCTACACCGAGGTCCTGCGCCCGCCGGCCACCGTGTCGGATCACGGGCACGAGGTCGCGCTGTTCCGGGGCCGTCTGCCCGGCGACGCCGACGATAAGGACATCCGCTACGACCCGCAGACCAAGCAGTACTACACGCTCAAGCCGGTCTGGGACGCGCATCACAACAGGACCGAAGAGCGCCAGCTCATCACGGGCGGCGAGCACGGAGCCCAGGTCGAGAACGTCACGATCCAGCGGCGCTTGGACGACGGGCGCACGCTCATCACGGACATGCAGACGGCGGGCGGGACCGTCCTGAGCTACCGCAACAGCTTCCGCGGCTCGAAGGATTACGCCCTCGTCGATCTGGCGCACCATTCCCTCACCGCGCGCAACGGCTCGCTCGGCATGGACTTTTCGCTCGCCGACGCGAAGTCCGGGCACCCCAACGTCGGGCTCGCCGCCAACCTCGACCGCTCGACCTACCGCGTCACCGACGTCGACGGCCGCGAGGTCCGGGACCTCGTCTCGCGCCAATACTTCGACCTCTCCGACGCCAAGAACCCGAAGGCCAAGATCGAGACTCCGGAGAGCCTCGGCGTCAACGACGCGCAACACCGCCCGCTGACGCTGACCGTCGTCCGGGAGCAGGGCTTCCCGACGGGCCAGAGCCTGGCCGACGTGGTCAAGCAGGGGAGCTTCACGAAGCTGCCCGATTATTACACGACGAAGGGCCCGGACGGCAGCGCCGAGGGCCACTCCCGCGTCGACTTCGACGTCCACTTGAACACGAGCGGCATGTCGGAGCGCGAGCGCGAAGCCGCGTACCGCAAGGTCGCCGAGCGCATCACGCAGGCGCATCACCTGGGCGTGATCGACTCGATCAGCGGCGACGGCACGGAGTTCGAGGCCCAGCTCTCCCAGATGATGGGCTTCTTCGACGGCCAGCTCGGCCGCGACGGCAGCGTCGACGTCTCCTACCACGTCGACCACGAGGGCGGCGTCAGCACGAGCCGCTTCACCTACAACGATAACGCGCGCCGCCTCGACGTCGCCGACAAGGGCAGCGCCCTTTACGTCCCGTACGTGCGCTACGTCAAGCTCCCGGACCCGAACCCCGAGGCCCTCGGCAAAGAGGAGCCGGGCATGACCGGCGAGGAGCTCAAGGGGATCCGCTACAACCGCTGGCTCGCGGGCATGCGGCAAGTGACCAATAAGTCGGGGCTGTTCGCGTCGTGGGGCGACGACAACATGCCCAACGGCTTCATGGGCGACGCGAACGGTGCGTACAAGTATCACACGTACGGGCTCGCCGGCGACGGGAAGTTCCAGACCATCAAGGTCGACGGGCGCGACGCGGGCCGGATCCAGGCCACGATGGACGTGGGCTTCCTGGGCCTGGGCTACGTCGGCGCGGCGATCGGCAACGGGACGCGCAACTACGTCGCTCCCGCCTACTTCAACACGGTCGGCCTGCCCTACACCTACTTGTACATGTGGGTCACCGGCAAGTCGAAGGAAGAGGCGGTCAAGATGTTGAGCGCCATCACCGGCGGCATCGCGCGCGGCGCTTTCGAGAGCGTGACCGACCCGGTCTTCATCGCCCTGACGGTGGCGACGTGGGGCGCGGGCACCATCCCGGCGCTGACGCTCAAGGTCCTGCAGGTGGTCTATAAGGGCGTCAAGACGGCCGAGGAGATCGTCAAGATCGTCAAGACGGTCGAGGTGACGATCAAAGCGGTCCAGACGCTCGTCAACCTCAAGTTCGCCTACGACATGGGCAAGGGCCTGCGCGAGACGGGCGGCCAGGTCGCGCATGCGATCGAGAGCGGCAACCCGGACGACGCGTATCAGGCCTCGCGCGGCGTCTCCGCCTTCGTCGTCGGCTTCGTCGCCGCGCACGGGCTCAACGAGTGGCTGCAGGGCAAATCCGCCGGCATCCAACAGGATTACGCGAAATTCACGACCGAGAACGCGCCGGCCAAGCCGGTCGAAACCAAGGCACCGACGACGACGGAGACGCAGACTCAGCAGCAGCCGCAGACCCAGCCGCAGACGTAGGCGCCGCCGGCCGCGCCGGAGACGCGGACGACTCCGACGACGCCGGTGGAGACGACGCCGAGCCGCCCGACGGCGCCGTCCGGCCCGGTCGAGAGCGTTCCGACGCGCCCGGCCCCCGAGCCGGTCCGGGCCGAGGCTCCGGTGGAGACTCCCGGCGCGAAGATCTCGGACTCGGCGGGCAGCAAGATCAACGCGTCGGCTCTGACCGGCGGCGGCACGCTCGGCTCCCCCGAGGCGGGCGCGATGGGCGGCGCGGGCGGCGAGATCAACGCCGGCACCGGCAGCAATTTCTTCGGCGAGGGCGCCAAGGGCGGCCCGAAGCCGGCCGAGGCGATCAAGGCGGCGCAAGAAGGCGTCGTCAAGGCGCAGGAGGCGGTCAAGACGACTCAGGAGTCGGTCGCCAAGGCCCAGGAAGGCGCGACGGCCGCGCGGGAGAGCGCGACCCGGCTCGACGAGCGCGCGGTCTCGGCCGAGAAC
>CAZRIP010000084.1:0-17588 GCA_964600165.1 uncultured Elusimicrobia bacterium
ACGTCCACCGCCTTGTATAGCACAGGAGGCCCCTTGCTTTCATGCTAACTGGTTAGCTGGCCTTCCCTTGTTTTAATTTCATTATCCCGGCTATGGCAAAGCAAGCAAGCGAAAATCCAAAAACAATATACATCCCGCTCCAGTTAATTCGTGACCACACTGGATCGCAGGGTATGGTGGCCCCGCAAAGCGTTGGGATTGGCGAGACACAGCAACCGTCAACGTCCACCTTGAAGCGATAATAACTCAGCGTCCAGAGAAATGTGAACGCAAGGCCGGTTATGGCCCATCCTCTTGTGGATGCGAGCCAGCGCCATCGTTCATGCGGTTCTTTCCGGGCTATTGCGGCGGCCAAAATTGAAGCCAAGAAGGAAATCACTACATAAGCCGACGTAATTATGAGTTCTGTTGAAATGTGCTCTTCAGGCCTTGTGGTGAGGACGCCCCCTATTAAGAGGTAGGTGAACCAGGCAAGAAGTTGAAAACAAAAGACAAGCGGATAGGCCCGGCCCCAATCACCGGGCCAATATGAAAAAAAGAATTTCGGTGGAAATAGCACGGTTGTGCAAATGAGGACTCCGAAAACCAAGAGAAAGGTCCTGGTGAAGATTTTATTCGTCATTCTATTGTGCATCCGCGAACGTCTGCTACGCTGTCCAGCTAACGCATACGCTGGGCCGCCGGCCAATTGCTGGGACGCGAATGAATGCCGGTCGGTCCAAGCGCATGGTTAGGCGGAGTAGAAATTCGATTCATCATGGGACGTCCGTCTTAACGTCTGTTGAGCTTCCCTTTGTTGAGTCTTTCCCATTGGACAAAAGAGTCCCTGGCTTGATTTCAATGTGTACGCTGTTCCCTGATCCGAAATCTCCGTTGCCAGGTTTGAATATGATGATTAATTCCTTCCCACGTTCTTTTAAGCGGAAATCCATAAGATCTCGGAGTTCTCTTGAATGCTTCGCCTCAACTATGGAGACTTGTTGTGGATTCACCGGATTCTTGAGAGCCGACGATAGTTCCAATCTAATTCCCCAAACGGATTCTCGGCCATCTCGCTTTTCCCTGATTGGTAATCCGTAAAGAATCCTCGACTCCGTCGCTGCGCCAGCTGGTGAACAGCAAATGCATGAGCAGCGTGCGTCCGTGATGTGGCCAATCTGATGTTGGCCGTCCGGACACGTGTGTGGCCGCTTCCCAGAGAAAGGCTCACCGGCCCGGTCATGACACTCTTTCCACGTCAACGCTGGAGACGCGCCTTGGGCGAAAGGCGGTGCAACCGCCAGTAGCAGCAAGCCGAGTCCGAGGTTTGCGCTGAAAGACCTTGCCACTGATCCCGTGCTATGACTTCGCAATTCTCTTATGCCTCCACGAACGTTTTAGCGCGTTTCCGCCTAACGATTACGCTGTGCTGCCGGCCAACTGCTGATGCGCGAGTGAATGCCGGCCAGCACAAGCGCATGGTTATGCGTCCTCAGGCAGCGTATTGATGGATCAATTCCGAGACGAATGTTTGGTATGGAATTCCCATCCGTTTGGCCTTTTGTTTGATGCTTTGCAAATCCTGGCTATTGACCCGGATATTCAGGACGGCATCCTTCTTGCGCCTGGCTATGGCTGCGGCAATCCGGTCAAATTCTGCTTTGGGCGCGGGGCGGTACTCGCCACGTTCTATGGCGCGCTCAATTGCCTTTTCGCTGGGTGTGAGAACGATTCGCCTTTTCATTTGAATTCTCCAAGTCGCCATCTCTTCGTATATTTCCGGCTTGGGAAGATCGTTTTGAGGAATAGCTCATCGCCTTTCTGCACGTATGGCACCGTTAATATATAGCCATTCAGCTCGAAGAGCATAAGCATTTGATGTGGCTTCGTTGGATGCTCTTCGATCGTGATGAATTTAGCGCGGAGAACTTCCTCAAAGGATGTTCCTCTCGTCCGCTTAAGCCATTCGTTCTTGAGAGGGTCCCACCGGATTGGCATCTGTCTTTAGTGTAATACAGATGTATATACGTGTCAAGGAGCGAAAGGTGTGGCTACGACGCCGTCTTTGTGCATCCGCGAACGTGAATAGGACGCATAACGCATGAATATGCCGTTCCGCCTTTGCGGGTAGGGTGGGGGAGTGGCATTGAGGGAAGTGTAGTGCCGATTTGCACTTTTTGCCAGGTGTGGGGGCTTTGGCCACGGGAAAGGCGGATTTGAATGCGGCCTTTGTCGGGTGGGGTCATAGGCCGAGTTGGTCGGCGGGGCTGCGCACGCCTTTGCCGCCGCGGTTGAGGACGTGCGTATAGATCATCGTGGTGCTCACGTCGTTATGCCCGAGCAGCTCCTGGACCGTCCGGATGTCATAACCGTCCTCCAAAAGGTGCGTCGCGAACGAATGCCGCAATGAGTGGCACGTCGCGGGCTTGGCGATGCCCGATCTTAAGCGGGCGGCTTTGATGGCTTTTTGGAGCACCGTTTCGTGCAGATGGTGTCGCCGTCGTTCTCCGGTCATTCCGTCGCGGTAGTAATAGGCCGCTGGAAACGCCCATTGCCATCCCCACTCTTTCGGAGCGTTGGGATACTTGCGCGCCAAAGCGTTCGGCAACTCCACCGCGCCGAGGCCTCGGCTCAAGTCGGACTCGTGCTGGCGCTTCACTCGTTCGAGGTGCGCTCGCATCGGCTCCTGGAGGCCGAGCGGGAACATCGTGTAGCGGTCCTTGCCGCCCTTGCCCGCGCGCACGACGATCTGGTTCTGCGCGAAGTCGAGGTCCTTGACCCTCAGGCGGCAGCATTCGAGCAGGCGCAGGCCGCAGCCGTAGAGAAGCGTCGCCATCAGCTTCGGCGTGCCGTCCATGAGGCCGAGGATCTTGCGGACCTCGTCGCGGGCGAGCACGACGGGCAGGCGCGCTGGGCGCTTGGCGCGGACGACGCCGTCGATCAGGCCGAGCTTGCGGCCCAGGACCTGCTCGTAGAAGAAGAGGATCGCGTTGAAGGCCTGGTTCTGGGTCGCGGCGCTGACGCGGTCGATCTCGGCGAGCTTGGTCAAGAACGCGGCGACTTGCGGCTCGGCGAGCTCGGCGGGGTCGACGCCGCCGCTCGCGACGATGAAGCGCTCCAGCCAGGCTACGTATTGCTGCTCGGTGCTGGGGCTGTAGTGGCGCGTGCGGATCGCCTGGCGCAGGCGCTTGATGAACGGCAGCTCGCCGGGGCGTTCCGGCCGGTGGCCTTCGGCCGGGGAGTCCTGCGACAAGAGAAGCGCGACTTTCTCGCGCATGCCCTCGACGTCGGGGACGGTCCAGAACTTCTCCTCATGATGCCAGCGGCGGCCCGGGACCTCGCGGATGCGCGCGACGATCTCGGGGGAGTAGCGGAAACGCACGATGAGCCGGCCCGAGGGGCCGGGTTCGACTTGGATCTGGTCCATATAACGTATACGAGCGACCCCCCGAAAAAGTTCCATGCTCCGACGGGTGACGAGGGCCTCGAGGGGACGCCGAAGCTACTCGAAGAAGTCGACGGCGCCGGTCTGGAGGGAATACTCGGCGCCGACGATCAGCAGGCCGCTTTTCTCGACCAGGTCCTCGAGGATCTCGGAGCCGTGGCGCAGGTGCAGCACGGAGGCGCGCACGTTCTGGCGGATGGCCTTCTCGGCGAGCGCTTGTTGCGAGATGTGGGGGTCGGACTCGAGCAGGTTCAGCACGGAGGGCCGCACGCGGTCGACGATCGAGCGCAGGTTCGGCGATTGCTTGTCGGAGGGCCGGCGCAGCTCCTCCAGCGTGGCCGCGATGGCGCCGCAGCCCGAGTGGCCGAGGACGACGACGAGCGGCGTCCCGAACTTCGCGGCGGCGAACTCGACGCTGCCGACTTGCGAGGGCGCGACGATGTTGCCGGCGACGCGGATCACGAAGAGGTCTCCCAGGCCCTGGTCGAAGACGAGCTCGGCCGGCACGCGCGCGTCCGAGCAGCCGAGGACGATGGCGATGGGGTCTTGGGCGCGGTTCAGATCGGCCAGCGTCGTGTGCGTCGTCAGCGGGCGGTCGGCGCGCGCGCTTTCGACGAAGCGCGCGTTGCCGTCCTTCAGACGCTTGAGGGCTTCTTGGGCTTTATTTTTCATGAGATCATGAACGAGTACGCCGCGTAGCGGCCCGAGTGCGACAGCGACACGCCCCAGTCCTTGGGGCGGCCGTTGCGCAGCACGCGCGGCATCGACGTCTCCTCGGTGAAGGCCAGCACGGCCGGCGACGGGATGTCGTCCGACGACTCGGCGATGAAGCGCAGGCAGCGCTCGCGGACCTCGGCGTGGCGGTCGGCGCCGCGCGGCAGCTCCTCGACCTTATAAAGGTAGTCGCCCGGGTTCTCGTCGTCGCCGATCGAGCCGCCGCGCAGGATGCAGACGCAGTGGATCTTGTCGGCGTCGTCGTCGGTGAAGGCCAGGTCGCACTCGGCGCCGGTCGGCAGGTGCCGGACCTTGCGGCGGAACAGGTCGGCCTCGAGGTGCGTGAACGCGCCGTTGGGCGTCGTGATGCCGGCCTGCGTGAACGCCTTGAAGGCGGCCTCCTTGGCGGCGAAGAGCTTCCAGAACTCGGCGAAGCGCCGGGCCGGCGGCTGCGTGTCCCAGTGGGCGCGCTCCTTGGGCGTCAGATGGCGCGTCAGCCACTCCTCGTCGGCGTCGCCGGTGGAGGGGTCGATGTCTTCCGTGAGAAGAGGGTCCTTGAGGTCGACGACGTCGTTGCCGGAGCAGTTGCGCGGAAGAGCCGACTTCTTCCACCACTCGTCTTGCAGGCGCGCGATCTCGTCGAACAGGCGCTGCGAGATCTGGCGGCCGTTGGTCTCGCCGGGGCGCGCGCCGTCGACGAGCGACGCCACCGCGCGGATGCGGTCGCCCTTCTTGGGGATCGCCGTCGTGTAGTGCTGCTCCTCGCCGCGCAGGTAGACGCACAGGAACTTCGCCTTCGGCACCTCGAGGGCGAGGTTGCCGAGGAAATCCTTCGGCTTGCGCCGGTCGAACCAGCCGCTGCGCGCGCGGCCGGCCTCGGGATAGACGAAGACGGCGCCGTCGTGGTTCAAGACCCAGACGAGCTTCTGGAAGGCGGTCTGGCGCCATTGGACGGACTTTTCGTCCTCGCCTTCTCTCAGAAACGGGATGCAGCGGCACAGGTACATCAGCGAGCGGATCAGCCGCTGCTTGAACCAGCCGCCGAGGTGGTAATAGTTGCGGTACTCCGGCGTCGACCACGGGATCAGGCGCGACTCGCCCGCGCGCGACAGGGGGAACAGCGCGCGGTAGATGAGGAAGGAGTCGATCAGCGTGAGATGGTTCGCGGCCCAGATCAACGGCCCTTTATGAGAGTCAAGCTGGGGCCAGAGCTGCGCGCGCAGCTCGTCGACGTCGACGAACTCGTAGCGGTAATAGAACGCCAGCGCGAGCTCGACGAAGGCGTGGACCGGGAAAGTGGACAGGGAGCTCCACCATTGCTGCCGGCGGAGCTCCCTGAGTCCTTGCTCTGAGAGCACTCCTTTTTAGAGTCGCTCGGCGGCCGCGATGGCCGCGGAGAGGATCTTGCGCAGCGTGTCCACCTTCTGCTGCTCGACGGCGGAGCGCTTGCCGGCCTGCTGGGCCACCTCGCGCGAGACGTTGAGCTTGGCGCCGCTCATCTTCAGGCGCGTGCGGACCTCGGCTTCCTCGGCGCGCAGGGAGGCGACGCGCGCGGAGTCGTTGGACGCCGCGGCGCCCTTGAGCTTCTCGAGCACGACCTCGAGGTCTTTTTGCAGCGCGTCGTAGGCGCCCTGGTCGTTGGCGTAGGTCTTCTGGCGCGCGGCGGCGAGCTTGGCCGGGTCGGACATCTGCTCGTCGCAGGCTTTCGCCTGGGCGACCATGGTCTTGAGGTTGGCGAGGGCCTCGTCCTTCTCCGGTCCGGAGAGGCCGGCCGTCTTCGCCGTCATCTTCTTCAGCGCGTCGGCGAGCTTGTAGCCGTCGCCGACGGCGGCGATGTAGGCGAACGAGACGACCTTGGAGAGATACGCGTCGTTTTTCGCCATGTGGCCGTGGTCCATCAGCATCTTGATCGACAGGCCGGGCGTCGCCGCGAGGGCGTCCTGGCCGTCCAAGATGCGCAGCTTGCCGAGCTCACCCGGCTGAAGTATGAAGTCGTTGGCGGCGCCGTTGGGCGCCGCTACGCGCGTCGTCATCTTGGTCAGGAACTGGCGCTCGATCGACATCGTGATGTCGGCGAGGTTCGAGGATTCGATGCCCATGCCGACGATGTGGCCCAGGTAGGGCGTGTTCGCGTCGGCGGAGGAGAAGTTCGCCTCGTTGGTGGCGTACTTCTTGACGCCGGCGATGATCCGCTTCTCCGCCTCCTCGGGCGAGATCGTGTTGAGGTCGGTGGCCTCGATGACGGCTTCCTTGCGCTTGAACGCCATTTCTTGATGCCTCCTGATGAAAGGTCGGTTATTATATCAAAACGGCGGGAGGCTCAGCCTTCCCAGCGCTTGAACAGCAGGCAGCCGTTGACGTCGCCAAAGCCAAAGGAGGCCTTGATGACGTAATCGAGCTTCTTGCCCTCGACGAGCGCGTGCGGGATGCTGGCCGCGATCTTCTGGATCTCCGGGTGCACGTTGTCGCTGTTGATCGACGGGTGGACGTAGCCGTGGACGAGCTGGTCGACGACGGCGACGCTCTCGAGCGCGCCGGCGGCGCCGAGGGTGTGCCCGATCATCGATTTGGTCGATTGGATCAGCGGGAACTTGTCCAGAGGCAGGCCGAGGGCCTTGATCCAGCTGCCGACCTCGCGCGGGTCGGCGCCGGTCGAGGTCAAATGACCGTTGATCAGGCTGATCTTGGCGGGGTCGACGCCGGAGTCTTGCAGCACGCGCTTGATGCAGCGCGCCACGCCGTCCGGGTTCGGGAAGGTCATCGTGCCGCCGTCGCGCTGGCCGCCCGAGTTGCAGTACGCGGCGACGAGCTCGGCCAACGGCTTGGCGCCGCGCTTGTGGGCGTGCTCGAGCGTCTCGAGCCGCAAGACGCCCGCGCCGCCCGCCGGCACGAAGCCGCAGGCGCCCGCGCCCATCGGCTGGCTGCCTTTCTCGGGCATGTCGTTGAACTTCGAGCACAGCACGTCGCGCATCGCGTCGAAGCCCGCCCAGATGCCGTAGTGGGTGCCCTCGGCGCCGCCCGCGTACATGGACTCCGCGTAGCCGAGCTGGATGTGCTTCCACGCCTCGAAAATGGCCTCGGTCCCGGTATTGCATGCGGAGGAATTCGAGCTGACCTGGCCTCCGACGCCGAGGAACTTGCCGATGGCGACGGAGACGGCGCTGTTCATGACCTTCGGGACGATGTCCGTGCCGACGGGCATGCAGCCGCGGCCGGGCTCTTGCGACTCGGCTTCGGACATCACCGGGCCCAATTCCTCGAAGATCGTGTCCATGCCGCCGATGCCGCAGCCGATGATGGCGCCGGTGTCCCAGTCGACCGGGTTGTTCTGATAGCCTTTGAGCAGGTCGAGCTCGACGCCGGACATCCGCGCGCACTCGACGCCGGCGAGCGCGGCGTAGACCATGGCCTCGGAGAGCTTGTGGAAGTCGGCCGCGGGGATCGTCTTCAAGATCGTGTCCTCGTCCAAGTCGGGCACGCCGCCGATCTGCGACGCGAAGTTCAGCTTTTTCAACGGCTCTTGATGAGAAATCCCGGACTTGCCGGCCTTGAGCGCGGCGCGGTACGCCGGCACGCCGACGCCGTTGGGCGCGACGGCGCCCAGGCCCGTGATCACGACGCGTTTGGTGGTCATTTCAGAGTCTCCGAGTCCTTGGGGACCCACATGCCGCTCGTGACCCCCGTGAAGATCGTCTCGCCGTCCTTCGGCCCGCCCTCGAACTGGATCTCGACCTCGGCGACGAGCTTGTTGTTGCGGAAATAGCCTTCCTCGCCGAACTGCGCCATGCACAAGACGGTCTCGCCGGGGCGGACCATCTTCTTGAAGACGCCCTTGTCGACCTGCGTGAAAAAGCCGACCATCTGCCGCAGCTCGTCCTCGCTGACCTTGTGCGCCATCTGATAGATGCCCCAGGCCACGTTGCCGGTCTGCGCGCACATCTCGATCATCTTGACGCCCGGCACGACGGGGTTGCCCGGGAAGTGCCCCGCGCAGTCCTCGTCTTTCCAAGTGTAGCGCGCGAGAATGTGCTCCTCGTCCATTTCGACGATCTCGTCGATGAAGCGCATCGGCCGCTGCTGCGGGACGCGCGCGAGGACTTCCGCCTTGGTGAGGTCGTTCATAGATCGAGTTTCGACTATCACCGGGGATAGTCGAGATTAAAGGATCATCCCTCCGTCGACGCTCAAGATCGCGCCGTTGATGTAGTCGTTCTCGACGAGCTGGCAGACCGCCGACGCGACGGCCTCGGCCGTGCCGAACGCGCCGAGCGCGATCTGGCCCTTGATCTTATCGCGCATCGCGTCGTCGATGCCCGCGGTCATCGCCGTCTCGATGAAGCCGGGCGCGACGGCGTTGACGCGCACGCCGCGCGGGCCGAGCTCGAAGGCGAACTGGCGCGTGAGCTCCTCCATCGCCGCCTTGCTCGCGCGGTAGAGCGCGGAGCCGACGAGCGACTTGCGCGCGAGGACCGAGCTGACGTTGACGATCACGCCCGAGCCCGCGCCCATCATCTCCTTGCCGAAGTCCTTCATCAGGAAGGCGCAGGAGCGCAGGTTGACGTTGATGAGCGAATCGAACGCCTGCTCGCTGATCATGATCGCCGGCTCGTGCGGCTTGTCGACGCCGGCGTTGTTGACGAGGACGTACGGGTTGCCCTCGGTCAGCACGGCGTCGAGCAGCTTCTTGCGGCCTTCCGTCGTCGAGACGTCGGCCTTGACGATAAAAGACTCCGGGATCTCGGCCTGGACTTCCTTGGCCTTGGCCTCGTTGCCGTTGTAATGCAGGCACAAGCGCAGCGCGCCCTCGGATTTCTCGTGCAGCATCTTGGCGATGGCGCGGCCGATGCCGCCCGACGCGCCGGTGACGACGGCGATGTCCTTGCTCATTTCTGGGCTCCCACCGAGTCCTCGTAGTCGACGCGCGCCTGATCTTTGGCGGCGCCGTTGTGGATGACGTCTTTAAAAGTGATGGGCCAAGCGTCGGCCGTTCTGCGGGGCAGGGAGTCGAACGCCTCGATGTGCAGGTGCGGCTCGGTCGAGTGGCCGGACGTGCCGACTTGCGCGAGCGGCTGGCCCGCCTTGACGCGGTCGCCTTCCTTGACGAGGACGCTGCCCGGCTTGAAGTGGCACAGGTAGACGTACTCGGCGTCCGAGACCTTCAGCAGCACGTGGTTGCCGTCGGTCACGGCGGGCTCGGCGATCGGGGCGTCGGGCTCGCCGTCGGAGGCCTCGACGATCGTGCCCGCGGCGGGGGAAAGCACCGTCTTGCCGTAGGCGAAGTAGGCCGCCGCGTCGGCGCGCGAGCCCTTATACGTCGCGCCGTCGCGCATGATCCTCAAATCCAAGGCGAAGCGCTGCGAGCGCGCGACCTTGTGGTGCGTGCCCGTCGCCAGCCACTCGTCGCCGGCGGCGAACGGGAAGCGCAGCGGCCGCGGGATCGCGTCCTTGTCGTGCTTGGCGGGATAGTCCACCGTCGCGCCCTCGGTCCTCACCGACATGCCGGCGATCTTGCCGTCATCGGCGTAGTAGACGTCCCACTTGTAGACGAACGCCGCGTCGTAGAACTGCGCGTTGAAGCTGTTTTGCGAGGACGCTTGGCGCACGAGCTTGACCGGCTTGATCGGGGCGAGCAGCGCCGTGAACTGCTCAAAAGGCCACTTCGCGCGCCAAGAATCCTCGATCTGCTCGTACATGGCTTGGTAGTCGCCCTTCTTCCACAGCTCGAAGAAGGCCTTGGACCTCTCGGCCGGAAGATCGGCGGCGAACGCGGGCATGGCGGCGAGGAGGATCGGCAAGATCAAGCCTTGGCCCCGGGCGTCTCCGCCTTCTTGTGGGGCTTGATGGTCCCGAGGATTCCCGCGCAGACGAGCCGGTCCTCGGCCGGGCAGGCGGCCTTGAGCACGCGGCCTTGGAACGGCACGAAGATGAAGGTGAACTCGCGCGCCGTGCGGCCGTTGGAGAACCAGTACGCGACGGCGCCGTTTTTGAGGGTCGCGGACCGCAGCGTGGAGGGCTTGAACGCCATGTTGCCCTTGTTGTGCTCGATGAACGCCTTGCGCTCGCGCGCGCCGGTCTCCTTGGCGTCGACGCCGTCGACGGGGATGATCAGGAGCACGGGGAGGGGCTCGCCGCGCTTTTCCAGCGCGAGGTAAGGACGCGCCGGGCCCGCTTTGGAGAACGCCGCGGGCTGCACGATCGTCAGGCCAGAAGGGAGGTCGACGGAGAACAGGCCGTCGTAGGACTTCGCGGTCCCGGCGAACGACGAGGCGGCGAGCAGGACGAGCGTCGCGAGCATCAGAGCACCTCCATGTAGCCGCCGCCCCAGGCCAAGCCGGCGCCGAGCACGGCGTAGACGATCTGGTCGCCTTTTTTGAGAGAGTCGAGCTTCTGCGCGAGCACCGACGGGCAGCCGGCCGCGGCGATGTTGCCTTGCGCGCGGACGTTCGTGAGGTGGCGCTCCATCGGCAGATTGAGATGGTCGACGATGGACTTCTGCATGATGAGGTTCGCCTGATGGCCGACGGTGTAGACGGATTCGGCGTAGAGCCCCTTGATCTCGGCGACGCGCTCGTACATCTCGCACGACTTGCGGATCGAGAACGCGCGCACGGCCGAGCCGTTCTGGTTGAAATAGGCGCTCATGTTGAGCGTGATCTCGTCGGCGGCCTCGGGGCGCGTCCCGAAGATCAGAGGCTCGACGAGAAGCCGGCCGGGGTGGCGCGTCGAGAAGACCTGCGCCGACGCGCCGTCGCCGAGGATGTATCCGTCGACGCTGTGCGCGGAATAATCGACGCGCGTCGTGTAGCAGCTCGTCTGGACGCAGAGCACGAACTCCGGCACGCGCTCTTCGCGCATGTCGGCGAGGACCTTGGCGTGCAGCGCGAAGGAAGAGCAAGCCGAATTCATGTCCGTGTGCGGGCCGGAGCCCACGCCGAGAGCCTGGGCGATGCGCGTGGCCGTGTTAGGCACGTTGTCGAACACCGTGTCACAGGCGGCGATCACCCAGCCCACCTGCTGGGGACTCACGCCGGCCTTCTGTAGCGCCTCGCGCGCCGCTTGGACGCCCAGGGTAACGGGCGTCTGGCCGTTCTGCCGCGCGAGGGCGATGGCCTTATCCGGGTCGGCGTTTTTCGTCTCGCGCAGGTATTCTTTAGAGAGCGACGTATAACGGAGATCGATGCCCAGGCGCGACTCGCACCAATCCGGGCTTTTCTCCAGGCCCACTTCCTCGTGCAGGAAGTTATTATCGAGCGGCGTCGTGGCCAAGGCCGTTCCCAGGCCGAGAATCTGGAGGCTCACTACTGGACCTCCATGTAGCCGCCGCCCCAGGCGAGGCCGGAGCCGAGCACGGCGTAGACGATCGGATCGCCCTTGTGGAGTTTCTCGAGGCTCTGCGCGATCGCCGACGGCGCGCCCGCCGCGGCGATGTTGCCCTGGTTCTGCACGTTGCGCAGGTGCTTTTCCGGCGGCAGGTGCAGGTGGCCGATGATCGAGTTCTGCATCACGAAGTTCGCCTGGTGGGCGACCGTCCAGGTCTTTTCCGCGTAAAGCGATCTTTTCAGCGCGATCTGCTCGAACATCTCGCAGGTCTTCCTGATGGAAAACTCGCGCACGGCCGCGCCGTTCTGCGTGAAGTGGCCGCAGGCGTCGATCGTGATGTCGTCGGCGCCGGCCGGGTTCGTCTCGAAGACCATGGGCTCTACCGTCAATCGGCCTTGATGCCTCGCGGAAACCACTTGCGCCGCCGCGCCGTCGCCCCAGATGTAGCCGTCGATGGATTTCGCGGAGTAGTCGGTGCGCACGGTGTAACACGACGTCTGCACGCACAAGACGAACGGGGGCAGCTTCTCCTCCATGTCGGAGAGCATCTGCATGTGGCGCGCGAACGACGAGCACGCGGAGTTGACGTCGCAGTGCGCGCCGCCGCCGACGCCGAGCTGCTTGGCGATGAAATTGGCCGTGGACGGGATCGTCTCGAAGGGCGTGTCGTTGTTGGCGACGACGAGGCCGACGTGCTCGGGACGGATGCCGGCCATCGCCAGCGCCTTCTTGGCGGCCTTGACGCCGAGCGTCACGGGCGTCTCGCCGTGCGCGCGCGCGAAGACGATGGCCTGCTGCGGGTCCTGGTTCTTCGTCTTGAGGATGTACTCTTTCGACAGGACGGAGAAGCGCCGGTTGATCCCGAGGCGCGAGTCCACCCAGTCCTGGCCCCGCTCGAGGCCGACTTCTTTGTGAAGGAAGTCGTTGGTGAGCTCGGTGGCGGGAAGCTGCCAGCCGAGCCCGAGGATGTTGAGCATGAAAGGGGGAGCCTAGACTCCCGAGATCGCCTCGCCGCCGTCGACGCGCAGGATCGTGCCGTTGACCCAGCGCCCGCCGGGCAGGCACAGGCCGTGGATGGCCTCGGCGACGTCTTCCGGCGTGGTGAGGCGGTGGTACGGGTTGCGCACGCGCGCCTGGGCCTTCATCAGGTCGAAGTTCGGGATGCCGTTGCCGGCCGGGGTGTCGGTGATGCCGGCCTGCACGATGACGCAATTGACGCCGTAAGGGGCGAGCTCGAGGGCCATCGAGCGGCAGGAGGCCTCGAGGGCCGTTTTTGCCGCGGAAACGGCGCCGTAGCCGCGCCAAGCCACTTCATTGCCCTCGGAGGTCATGGCCACGAGCCGCGCGCCGGGGGAGAGCAGCTTTTCGTTGACGAGCTCGCGGCCCCAGAGCATGTAGTCGTAGCCCATCATGAAGATCGTCTTCTCGCAGTCTTCCTGCTCGAGCATCGTCTCCTTGTAGGGAATCTTGGAGTCGGCGAGCGAAAATAGAGCGTCGGCGCCCTTGTCGTGAAAAGCCGTGTTGACGGCGACCTTGACCTTGTCGGCGGGAAGGCCGAGTTGCTCGGCCAGCGCCTTGATGGCCTGGCCCTTGAAATCCGGGGTCTTCTCCTCGACGAGCAGCTTGCAGGCGCCCGCGGCCACCGAGTGCATGAAGAGCTGGACGCCGCCTTTGCCGGCGTGCTCGGAGATCGACTCGAAGACCTCGCCGCGCCCGTCCTCCTCGAATAAGTTCACGTTGTGGGTGAAAAGCTGGGCGCCGGTCTTGCGGATCTCGTCGAAATGGGGCTTGATCACCGTCTCGACGGTGCCTTCCTTGTCCTTGTGGCCGATGATGATGTTCATCCCGGCCCGTGCCAGGCGTTTAGCCGTCGCCAGGCCGAAGCCCGACGAGCCGCCGAGGATGACGGCCCACTTCCCTTTCAGCTCGGATTCGTTTGACATAGGCGTAGATTGTGCGTCATATGTTAACAATTGCTCAAGGGGGCCCGCCTTGACCGCCGTCAAACGGGCGAGCCTGGCACCGAATATTTAAGAAAAGCTAAAATCTCTCGATGACGCCGCGTGCCCTGGCCTATCTCCTCGCCGCCAATTTTCTAGGCGGCTCGTCCTACGTCGCCACGGCGCGGGCGCTGGAGGGCGCGACGCCCGCCGTGCTGAGCTTTTGGAGGCTCTTGATCGGCGCCGTCGTCTTCCTGCCGTTCGTCGTCCGCGGCCTGCGCCGCATGAGGCCCTCCGCGAGAGAATGGCTCGGGATGGCCGGCGTCGGCGTCTTCGGCCTCGCGGCGCCGCTGGTGCTCGGCGCGCTCGGGCAGACGATGTCTACGGCGACCAACGCCTCGCTGTTGATCGGGATGGAGCCGCTGTCGGTCGTCGTGATGTCCGCCCTGTTTCTGGGGGAAGAGTTCTCGCTTCTCAAAGGCGGGGCGGTGGCGCTCGGCCTTGCCGGGTCGTCGATCATCGTGCTCCAGGGGCCGCCGTGGGCCGCGGCGCTGGCGCCGCACTGGCGCGGCGATTTGCTTCTCGCGCTGCAGGGCTTTTTGTGGGCGCTCTACTCCGTGATCGGAAAGCCCGTGCTGCGCCGCGTCGACCCGATGACTTTCTGCGGGCTGACGACGCTCATCGCGCTGCCCGTCGTCGCGCTCGGCGCGCTGCGCGACGGGATCCATGTTCCGGCCGCGCACCTCGGCGCCGTCGCCTATCTCGCGCTCGGCGTCACGGTGCTCGGCGTCGTGACGTGGAACAAGGCGCTGGAGGAAGTGCCCGCGTCGCTGCTCGCGAACTTCATTTTTCTACAGCCGCTGATCGGCGTCGTCTTGGGCGTGCTGATCTTGGGCGACCCGTTCACGCGCTGGAGCGCGCTCGGCGGCGCGACGATCATGGGCGGGGTCTATCTCGCGACTTTCCAAAAGGCTCCTGGAAAAGCGGCCGAATTGGCGCTTCAGTAGCGGATCGTGACGACGACCTTCTTGCCCTTGAAGTTGAGGGACTTCGCCACGACGTCGGCGTAGCCTCCGTCGTGAAGGTCGATGCCCAAGCTCTCCGCGATGTCCTGCACGTCGACGAGGACGCTCTGCCCCGTCTGAGTTCCAGGTAGGGCGAGCGCGCCGGGCTTGGACGCGGCGAGAGCGGGCGCGTTGGGCGGATCGGCGGGCCGGGGCTTGAACGGCACCGAGATCTCTATGCCCTTGGGACAGCCGGCCGGAACTTCCTTCGGCGCGAGGCCCGCGGTGGAATCCGAGAGGCGCTTGAGCGCGGCGTCGCCGCACTCCTGCGGCGTCGGCGGCGCGAGCTTGAGGGGCTGCGCGAAGGCGACTGAGGCCAGGGCCGCGGCGGCGAGGAGGATCATGTTCCAAGGATAACGCGGCGGCGCGCGGCGCGCGTGGGCCCTTCGGGCATCGAAAGGTAAAAAAACGCTAAAATCGGCGCATGAAGATCCGGGTCTACGAGTACGAGAAATGCTCCACGTGCCGCAACGCGCTGAAGTGGCTCGACAAGAAGGGCGTCGCCTACGAGCGCGTGCCGATCGTCGAGCGGCCGCCGGCGAAAAGCGAGCTCGCCGAAATGCTGCGGCGGGTCGGGGACTTGAAAAAGCTCTTCAACACGTCGGGCCTGGTCTATCGCGAGCTGAAGGTCGGCGAGCGCTTGAAGACGATGTCGGAAGGCGAGGCGCTCGATCTGCTGGCCAAACACGGCAAGCTCGTCAAGCGCCCCTTCGTCCCGGCCAAGGGTCTCGTCGGCTTCAAGGAAGCCGAGTGGGCCGCGGCGTTCCGCTGAGCCGACCGACTCATCATCCGCCACGTGGCGGATGCCGAGAGGGCTAAAAAATCCTAGGCCGATTGACGCCGCGCGCGGGCCTCAATGGCCCAGTGCGCCGCGGCGCCTCTCCTTTATAATAGGGCGAAGCCGTTGATCTGGGGAGGGAAGATGAGCCGAGCCTCGAAGCTTTCCGCCGTGATCCTCGCGTGCGCGCTGACGCGCGCCGCCGCCGTCGAGCTCGAGGGCCCGGCCGGCACGCCGGCGCCGACGCCGGTGCCGCTGGCTCCCGCCGGCCTTGCCCCGATCGTCGTTCCCGCGATCGACCCGCTTCAAACCCCGGTCGGTCTCGATGCCGCCCTGAGCGGCAACGTCATCCCTGAAGCCGCTGAGGACGGCGCGCTGCCGCGCGCCGCCGCGACCGCGGCTTCCGCCTCAGCCAAGACCGCGACCGCTTCCGTCGAAGCTCAGGCGCGGAGCGCGCGGGCGAAGACGACCGCTTCGGTCACGCGGATCAGCGATCACGTCGCCAAGGCGGCCGAGGCCGCGGGCAAGGCGGACGCGACGGGCGAGGACCGCGCGGGCGCCACCCGCTCCATCGAGCGCGAGCTCACCGGCGAGCGCGAGACTCCGAGCGACGACTATGCCTCGGTCTATCTGCGAGGCGTCGCCGACGGCTCGATCCCGACGGGACCGCGCCTAGAGCGCGCGGCCAAGCCCGGCGAGTACCGCGCGCGCACCGGCTACAACGTCCTTTACGGGACGCGCGAGGAGCTGGTCAACCCCGGCCACGTCTACGCCGAGGCCTATTACGCCGCGTCCTTCGCGGCGCAAAAGATGGGGCTGCCGGGCCGCGTCTTCTTCGTCGAGGTCACGGGCTCGCTGCCGCTGCGCGGCGGCGACCACGCGCACTTTACCTTCGTGCCGGCCGGGCCGCAAGCCAAGCCGTCCGTCATCTACGTCGACTTCAAGAGGTCCCTCACGACTCTCCACGGCGACTTCGACGTCCGCACGAGCGTTCACGCCGGCGTCGACGTCAAGCCGCGGCTCTGGCCCGACTTGGACGACCCGGCGGGCTACGGCTTCGTCGCGCGCGGCTTCGAGCGCGGCCCGCAAACCGCCTTCCAAGAAGCGCGCCGCGACGTCCCCGGCTTCGCCGCGAAGGGCGGCGCCTCGTTCTCGGCGCGTCTGGAGAAAGACGAGACCACCGGCGACGTCGACGTCTGGTACAAGCTCTACGACGACGCGGGCGCCGTCGTGGCCGTCAACGCGCGCACGCTGGAGACGCGCGCGCTCAAGGCTCCCGCGCCGGCCAAGCCACCCGTCGACTGGGCCGCCGTCGTCCGCCACAGCGGTCCGCTCGCGCTGATCGGGGCCTTCGGCCTCGCGCTCTGGTTCATGATCGCCTACGGCCTTTCGGGCGAGCTCGGGTTCAGCCTGCGCCTCGTCCGCCCGCTCGCCGCGCTCGTGACGCTCGGCGTGGCGGCGGACGTCTGGGACGCGCTTTCAAGGTTTCGTCGAAAAAAGTAGAATAGCGGCGGCGTGAAGGTCCTTCGCTCCGTCCGCTTCAATATCCTGCTGGGTCTCTTGATCACCGTCGCCTCGGCGATCGGGACTCTCCTGCCGCAGGTCGGCGACGCCCCCGAGAAGGTGACGGCTTACCAGACCGCCCACCCGTTCTGGTACAAGCTCTTCGACCTCGCCAACTTTTTCGATCTCTATCACAGCTGGTGGTTCATGGGCGCGCTCGGGCTCATGGCCTTCGACGTCGTCGTCTGCAAGCTCATGAGGAAGCCGCCGGACCACGGCTTGGTCGCCCTGCCGCCGGAGTCCACCGACGAGCGCAAGCTCGAGCACCTCGCGCAGAAGGACGCGGCGCTGCGGACCAAGCCCTATCAGGCCGCGTTCGCCTCGCCGCCGGCGTCGCCGGACGCGGCCGGGGCCGCTAAGACGTTCCTCGGCGGCCGCGGCTACGCGATCAGCCACGACCTTTCGGCGAGCGGCGGCGAGACGTTCGTCGCCACCAAGCACGCGCCGCAGCGCTGGGGCTCCTACGTCGCCCACATCGCGCTCGTCGTGATCTTGCTCGGCGCGCTCGTCAAGGGGCTCTTCGGCTTCGTCGAGATGGTCCCGGTGCTCGAGGGCCGCTCGCGCGGGATGCAGAACAAGCCCGGCTGGGAAGTCTTCGTCGACAAGTTCACGATCGAATATTACGACGGGACGATGAACGCCAAGCGCTTCGCTTCCGAGCTGCGCGTCGAGAAGAACGGCGTGGAGATCGGCAAGAAGACCATCATCGTCAACGATCCCCTCGACATCGGCGGCGTGCGTTTCTATCAAGCGTCCTACGGCGCGGGCGGGATGTTCCGCAGCGT
>CAZRIP010000085.1:0-17436 GCA_964600165.1 uncultured Elusimicrobia bacterium
CCTGCTGCGGGGGCAGGCGGCCGGCGGTGCGCATCCAGTTGATGTCCGCGCCCGCGCAGAAATCTTTGCCCTCGCCCTTGACGACGACGGCGCGCAGGTTCGAGCGCTTGGAGAGCTCGCGGAAGGCGCGCGTCAGTTCCTTGAGCGTCACGTCGCTCGTGGCGTTGCGGACCTCGGGGCGGTTGAGGATGACCTCGGAAACGGCGCCCTGCTTGACGATCAGATGCTCGTAGTCGGCCATGGCTACATCCGGAATACGGGATAGCGCGGCTCGCCGAGGGTCTTGCCGTCGCAGGCGGCCGCGAGGCAGAGCGCGACGACCTTGCGCGTGTCCGCCGGCTCGATGATGCCGTCGTCCCAAAGGCGCGAAGTCCCGAAGTAGGGCTGGCCCTCGGCCTCGTACTGCGCCTTGATCGGCGCGGCGATCTTCTCTTCGTCCTCGGCGGTCAAGGTCTGCTTCGTTCTCTTGAGCTGCTCGCGCTTGATGATCGTCATGACTTGCGCGGCTTGCTCGGCGCCCATGACCGACACGCGCGAGTTCGGCCACGTGAAGAGGAAGCGCGCCCCGTAGGCGCGGCCGCACATCGCGTAGTTGCCGGCGCCGTTCGAGGAACCGATGATGACCGTGATCTTGGGCACGCGCGCCGTCGAGACCGCCTGCACGAGTTTCGCGCCGTGCTTGATGATGCCGCCCTGCTCGTAGTCCTTGCCGACCATGAAGCCGGTGATGTTCTGGAGAAAGAGCAGCGGGATCCCGCGCTGCGAGCAGAGCTCGATGAAATGCGCGCCCTTGACGGCCGCTTCCGAGAACAGCACGCCGCGGTTGGCGATGATCCCGACCTCGCGGCCGCGGATCGCGGCGAAGCCGCAGACGAGCGTCTGCCCGTAGAGCGCCTTGAACTCATGGAAGCGGCTGCCGTCGACCAGGCGCGCGATGACCTCGCGCGGGTCGCAAGGGCGGCGCAGGTCGCGGTGGACGATGCCGTAAAGCTCCTCCACCGGGTAAAGCGGCTCGTCCCCTTCGCCGAGAGAAAGGCGCGGCGCGTTCAGATTCTCGACGACGGCGCGGCAGATCTTGAGCGCGTGCTCGTCGTCGTCGGCGAGATGGTCGGTCACGCCGGAGACGCGGCTGTGCATGTCGCCGCCGCCCAGCTCCTCGGCCGTCGACTCCTCGCCGGTCGCCGCCTTGACGAGCGGCGGGCCGCCCAGATAGATCGTGCCCTGATTGCGCACGATCACGCACTCGTCGCTCATCGCCGGGACGTAGGCGCCGCCCGCCGTGCACATGCCCATGACGACGGAGATCTGCGGGATGCAGAGCGAAGACATCACGGCCTGGTTGTAGAAGATCCGGCCGAAGTGCTCCTTGTCCGGGAAGACCTCGGACTGCTTCGGCAGGAAGACGCCGCCCGAGTCGACGAGGTAGATCGCGGGCAATCGGTTCTCGAGCGCGATTTCTTGAGCCCGCAAGTGCTTCTTGATCGTCTCCGCGTAATAGGTGCCGCCCTTGACCGTGGCGTCGTTGGCGGCGATCACGCACAGCCGCCCGCTGACGACGCCCAGGCCCGTGATCAGGCCCGCCGCCGGAACCTCGTCGTCGTACATCCCGTGGGCGGCGAGCGCCGAGAGCTCGAGGAAGTCCGTGCCTTCGTCGATGAGCGCGCGGACGCGCTCGCGCGCCGTGAGCTTGCCGCGGCTGCGGTGGAGCTCGACGGACTTCGCCGGGCCGCCGGCGCTGACCTGGGCGAGTTTCGCGCGCAGATCCGCGACGAGAGCTTCGTGGTGGCGCGCGTTCGCCTCGTACTCCGGCGAGTCTCGATCGACGCGCGATTCGATGACGGGCGTATCAGCCATCGGCGAAGTCTAACAAATTTAGCGTCAGGCGAAGAGCCCCGGGTATCGGGCGCGCAGGGCGCTCACGGCCAGGCCGACGTCGAGCTTGCCGATGCAGTCGCGGTGCCCGCACGTCGTGTAGTTGAGCCGGTCCAACAGCGGCATGCCCAGCCGCGCGCAAGGGCTGCACGCGATGCCGGTGCGGATCTCGAGGTGCTTCTCGGGCTCCCAGTAGACGCCGACCTCGCGCGGATCGCCGGGGCCGAACACGCTCGCGGCCGGGACGCCCAAGGCCATCGCGGCCTTGGCGGGCCCGCCGTCGGTCCCGAAAAACAGAGCGCAGCGCGCGATCGCCGCGAACGTCTCCAGCAGCGAGAGCTTGCCCGCCAGATCGACGAAGCCCGGGAATTCTTTCGTCGCCGCGGCGACGGCCTCGGCCGCGCCGGGCTCGCCGGACGCCAAGAGCGCGAACCTCGCCTTCGACGTCTTCGCGAGCTCGGCGCAGGCGCGCCCGAACTTCTCCGCGGGCCAGATCTTGCCGTATTGATTCCGCTCCGGCGCCACGTGCACGGCGATCCACGGCCCGCCGGGCAGCAGCCGCTCCGCCTTCGCGACGGCGGCGCCGGGCAGAGGGACGCGGACCTTGTCGTCGAAAGGGCCCTCCAAGCCGGCGGCCTCCAGCAATCGCAGGTTGCGCTTGACGGAGTGCTCGGGCTCGACGGCGCACCAGACGCGCTTGTTGACGAGCAGCCGCCGGTGCAGTTCTCCGGCGACGAGAAAGCGCTTGACCTTCCGCAAGAGCGGCGCGCGCTCGAACCTCCGGACGTGCCCGACGACGTTCGGGATCGATCTCAATCCCTTGAAAAAATGGTGCGCCGGCGCCGCCTGCGTGAGGACCGCCCAATCGAAGCCCGCCGCGGCGATCTTGGCGTTGATCGCCGGGCTCTCGGCGCGCGCGCGCGGCCCTTCCCAGTCATGCATCCAGAACTCGTCGATGAGTCCCGTCGCCGGAAGAAGCTCGCGCGTCGTCGGGTAATCGTTGGCGAGCCACGTGATCTTGGACTCGGGAAACCGCTTTCGAAGCTCCTGGACGACGGGCAGGAAGAACAAAAGATCGCCGATCGCGGCGTAGCCGACGATCAGGATCCTCATCGCCTCATGATACATAAAACGTCTTGACGCCCGGCGCGAGCCTTGTATACTTAACGGGACATGGCGCAGCTTCCGGCGTTCCGCGAGCCGCTGATCAATCCCGACGGCTATCCTCGCGGGAATTCCCACCCGCAATTGGTCAAGCGCGAGGATTTCACGGACGCCCTTTACGGCGTGCGCGACGTCGTGAGCGATTGGAGCGCCTACGCCGCGGAGCTCAAGCGCGCGCGCCCCGACGTCAACCCGCGCGTCCTTCTCGTCAGCCACGACATGTCGGAGATCGAGAACATCACGCTCATGGCCTTGGGCGGCGTCGTGCAGGCGCTCAACGGGACGCCGCGCTACGTCCTCATCAACCCGAGCAACTGCGCCGAGCTCGACCGCGTGATCGAGGAGTTCCGCCCCGACTGGCTCGGCTTCAACTTATACACCGGCTTGACCGACCACGTCTTCGACTGGCTGCGCGGGTACAAGCTCGCGCGGGCCAAAAAGATCTTCCGCAAGGATTTCGTCTCTTTCGAGAAAGCCGACGCGGCGCTCAAGGGTCTCGTGCGCGAGGGCGGAGCCCGCGGCGCCGGCTACGCGCCCGTCATCGTCGGCGGCCACTACAACAACCACGACTACGCCACTTCCTACGCGCGCGGCGCGGATTTCTCCGTGCGCGGCAAGGGCGTCAACCTGCTCAAGGACATCCTCCTCGGCGGCCTCGAGCCCGGCATCTACCACGATCCGATCTCGTACCCGAACCTCCCCCTCTTCGACCGCGCGGGCTTCTACCGCGACACCTTCGCGTTCTCGGACCGGCTCAAGAAGTACGCGCTCTCGCCGGTCAAGTCCGTGCTGACGGCGCTCGGCTGCGCGTACCGCTGCACCTACTGCTACATCGGCTCGCTCGTCGAAAACCAGGAGCAGTCGTATGAAGGCAGCGGCGTGCGCCCGCCTTCGATCATCCAAGACCGCCCCTTGGAGCTCGTGTTAAAAGAAGGCGAGGAAATCCGCCGCCTCGACGCGCTCTACGGCGTCTCGACGCGCGCCGTGTTCGACCAGGCCGACATCTCCCTCAACAACCTCGCCTGGTGGGAGGCGCTGCGGGAGCAGTGGACGGGCCGCGTCGGCATCCCGTTCTACATCCAAGCCCGCCCGCAGATGCTGGCCGGCGCGCAGGGCAAGAGGCGCCTGTCGATGATCGCCCAGGGCAACCTCGTCGCGGGCATCTCGATGGCGATCGAGTCCGGGGACGAGCACGTGCGGCGCCTTCTGCTCAAGCGCCACGAGTCCAACG
Source organism: uncultured Elusimicrobia bacterium (assembly GCA_964600165.1). GTDB lineage: Bacteria > Elusimicrobiota > Elusimicrobia > UBA1565 > UBA9628 > CAZRIP01. The sequence continues at coordinate 4,268 of CAZRIP010000085.1, forward strand.
ACGTGATCCAAGACGCGCTCAAGAACGTGAAGGAGGCGATGATCCCGCTGCGTACGCAGGCGATCACGGGCCTGCCCGTGATCCGTCCCTTGAAGAAGCCGTCGACCCCCGATATCGGCCTCGTCGACGCGCGCGGCGTCGAGCACTATTACGACGACCCGATGCAGGAGACGCTGGCGGCGCTGCATCTCGTCTGCTCGAGCGGGCGCTTCGGCAAGGAAGATTACTATTGGAACTCGCTTTATTCCCCGTTCCCGGGCACGCCGCTGGGCGACTACGCCGCGGAGTGCGGATTTCACGACGGGCGCACGGATTCCAACGAGCGCGCGTACATGTTCACCTCCGAGGTGGGCCTCTCGTGCTTCGAGCCTCCGGTCGCGCGCAAGCAGGTGGCGTTCCACCGCACGGCGAACTTCTTCGCGCATCTGCTCAACGGCAAGGACATGATGACGCTCTATCTGTACTCGCGCGACCAGTTCGGCCTGGAGGATTTCGCGCGGTTCGTGCACGAGCGGCAGTCGATGTTCCAGACCAAGAAGCTCTACAGCAAGTTTGGGCTGATCCCGGAGCCGGCGCGCGAGATGCTGACCGCGTTCTTCGAGCACGCCTATCCCGAGGCCGACGACGCCTGGTTCAAGGGCGTCAACGAGCGGCTCGCGCCCTACTACGAGACCCTCTTGGACGGCCTCGTGCTCGCGGCGAAAGTGGCCGCGCGCTACTTCGACGAGAAGTCGCGCGGGGTCCGCTTCAACTTGGATCTCCTCACGCGCGTCGAGCGCAACCACTACTACGACAACAGCTACAACATGACCTACCTGCCGCCGCGCTACGCGGCGGTCCTGCGGCCGTACATCCACGAGAACCGCCTCGGCCTCGTCGATCGGCCCCACGCCTCCGGCGCTATCCAGGCGCCGAGCGTGGAGGCGATCGACGAGGAAAGGCTGCGCGGCGAGTAGAACCTTGGCTGATCGCGCGCTTGGCCGGTCGCTCGTCCTGGCCGTCGCCGCGGCCGCCGCGATGAGCCTCGCGGCCCAGACGTTCAACGGGCGGCGCGGCGGCGCGATCGTCAACGGCGGCGGCTCGGACGAAGCTCAGCCGGCCGCGACCGACGACGCGCCCGCCAAGCCCGCCGTGCCCGCGCCCCTCTCTAAGAAAAAAGGCCTCAACGCGGCGACCTATATCCCCCACGACGGCTATCTCGCCGTCGGCGCCGCCTGGGCGCACTCCCCGATCCGCGCCTCGATCGATCTTCCCGCCGGCGTCGAGCTCGTCCCGGTCGTCTACGAGAGCGCCGCGCTGGCCTCGCAGCTCGACCACGTCGGCCGGCTCTCGCCGAAGCCGCGCGAAATCATCGGGCTCGACGAACCCGCGATCAAGCCGTCGACGGGAAGCGTCGCCGCGCCGCGCGAGGCCTATCTCTCCGCCGCGCTCGAGTCGCGGCGGCTGGCGGATGAAGGGCGGCAGGCCGCGGCGAGATGGAGCGGGGTGGCGGCCGCCGCGCGGCGGCTCGGCGCGCGCGCCGGCGCGCCCGACGCGAAGCTCGCCGAAGGCCCGTTCCTCAAGACTTTTGTCGTCGGCGCCGACGCGAGCGGCGCGAAACCCGACTTCGTCGCCGTGCGCTGGTCCGGCCCACCCGACTTCGCGGCGTTCAAACGCGACGTGCGCAAGGCGTGCCGCGAGTGGCGGCGGCCCGTCTGGCTCGTCGAATTCTCCGTGCCGGGCGCGGGCAAGGCGCGGGAACGCGAGCGGGTCGCGGACTTCCTGCGCGAGGCGCTGCCGTGGCTCGAGGCCGACTCCTGCGTCGAGCGCTACGCCTGGTTCGAGGCCGATCCGCGGAGCGCGCCGCCGGCGCCCGCGGCGCTCTGGAGCGCCCGGGGCGCGCTCACCGAGCTAGGCCGGATCTACGCGGACTGCGGGCGGCCGCCCACAGGCAGGCCGCCCGCGCAGTGCTTGCGTCAATAGCCCTGTGAGCCTTGCGGCGTCGTGCTCTGATCGGAGCGCATCGGCTTGATCGAGCGCTTGGACTCGTGGAGCTCCTTGGCCGCGTAGCGGTCGAGCCCCTTGGCCAAGTCGGGGCGCGACTGCCTCAACGCGTTGGCCGAGTCCTTGAGGATCGCCGCGTCGGCCTGATCCTGAGAGGAACTCTCCTTCACGTTGGACTGCGCCGCGGCCGACTCTCTCCCGGCCATGTCCTTGAGCTTGGAGGACAGGTCCGGGTTGCTCGACTCGAGCGCCGTCGCCGAGTCGTTGAGCAGCTTCACTTCCTTCTGCATGTGCTTGGCGGTCCACGCCCACGCCGGGCCCGCCGTCAGCAGGCCCGCGAGCAGCGCCGCCGTCGTCATCGTCGTCTTCATGTCATCCTCCGTCGACGCTTTCATTGTAAGCCCGGCGCCGACGACGGTCCTATGACGGGAGGGTCACGAGAAATGACGCGAGCGATGACTATTTGCCGAGGACGCCGGTCTTCGACTCGATGTGGAAATGATCGCGATGGTTTTCCACGTGAGAGAAGAGGCGGCGGCCGCGCGCGGGCGGGCCGGGATCGAAGAGCAGCGGGAACGCCGCGGCGAGCCGGTCCCTGGCCGGCCCCTTGAAGGTCGGATCGCTCAGGAGAAAGCGCGCGCGCGCCTCGAGCTCGGCCTGGCGCTGACGGTCGAGCAGGATGAAGTTCGGCTTCATGTGCTCGACCACGGAGACGGCGAACATCAGATTGCGGTCGGCGGCCTTCGAGTTGAGCGGGCCGCCGTGGTAGCCCCACAGCGCGACGTCGACGTCGATGCCGACGCGGTGCGTGACGTGCGGCGGGAAATAGCCGCCGCCCTTGAGCGAGATCGCGACGATCGAGAACGGGCCGCCGCCGCCGAGCCAGCCCGACTGCACGTTGGCGATCGGATCGGCCGCGGAGGCCATCAAGCCGCGCACGACGCGCTCGAGGCCGTATTGGCCGCGCCCGACGAACTTGTAGCCCGGCCCCGAGGCCGGCAGCTCCGCCCAGCCGCCGGCGATCGTCGCCGGCTCGGGCAGCGCGCCCGCGGCCTCGCCCGGAGCGAGCGTGAAGGGCTTGTTGTCGGGCACCGTGCCGTAGCGCTTGTCGGCGGCCCACTGCTGCACGGTGTCGGCGATATTGGAGGCCGCCTGGACGACGCGGTAAGGACTTTGGGCCGGCGCCTCTTGCTCGAAGGAGTCGGGATTGGGATTCGGATTGATCGCCGGAGGCGGCGGAGCCGTCGGCGGCGCTTGGCGGACTTGGAATTGGCTGACGGCCGCGCCGGTCGGGTCGGGCTTGACGACCGTCCCGTCGACGCGCACGAGCGAGGCGTCCGCGCCCGCCGCGCCGCTCGCCGTCCCGCCTCCGCCGAGCAGGACGCCGAGCGCCGTCTTGTCGCCGTTGACGGCGTTGTCGAAGAGCTTGGTCAGCGCGGCCGGAGACTCGAACTTCGTGCGGCTCAGGCGCGACCAGACACCCGGCGCCGAAAAAGCTTTTTCCATCCTCTCGGGCGTCATGCCGGGAGCGTCTGGCACGATGTCGAGCCGGTCGCCGAGCGTCCCGCCGAGATGATCGAGCCGCTCCTTGCAGTCTTTCCCCGGCTTGAGACGGAAGGTCTTCGGCCTCGGCTTCGGTTTGGGCTTGGGCTTGGGCTTCGCCTTGGGCTCGGCCTCGCCGCCGTCGCCGGATGAAGGCTCCTCGGTCTCGGGCTCGGCCGGCTCGAGGCCGAAGGCGTCGCCGGCGGCCGTCTCGAACTCGTCGCGTCCCTGGCCCTCGCGCATCCGCACGAGCGCGCCCGTGCCGCCGTCGGGATCGCAGGTGACGTCGGAAAATGAGCGCGGCGGGCGGTCCTCGGCGACGGCGGCGGCCAAGACGAAAGCGGCCAGCGCCGCGGTCAGAGGCAGAGGGGCCTTCACGCTCGAAGTGTAAAGGGAAACGCCCCTCGGCGCAAGGGCCGGATCAGGCCTTCTCGACGAGCGCCGACAGCGCGTCCGCGGCCGAGGCGGGATCGGGGCCGAGCGCGAGCTCGAAAGCCCGCGCTCCGGACGCGGCGGAAAGCGCCGCGCGCGCGCGCGCCCAGGCGATCGCCGCGAGAGCCGGCGCGGCGCGGGGGCGCAGCATGTATTCGCGCATCTGCGCGACGCCCGCGCCCACGACGAGGTCGCGCGAAAGCGCGGCCAAGATCGCCGCGGACGAGGCGGGCCTCCAGGCGGCCCGCGCGCCGCCCGGGCGCCCCAGCACGATCCAGCGCAGCGGCGCCTCGCGCGCCACCCGGTGCCGGAAATGCCCGAGGTCGACGAGGCGCTTGGGCCCGTGCTCGCGCCGCGCGAAAGGCCGGATCCGCTCGGCGGGCACGTCGGAAAGATCGGCGTCGGGCCGGAAAGACCAGCGCAACGGGAACGCCCGAAGCGCCGGACCCGGGGAAAGCAGCGGCGTGTCGTCCGAAAAAAATCCCATCACGCCGCGGCGCAGCAGCTCCAACGCGAGGACGCTCTTGCCGCCGCCGGAGGGCAGCAGCAGCAGGCCCGCGCCGTCGCCGTGGCGAAAGCCGAGCGCGTGCACGCGATGGAGCCCGCGGCGATCCAGCGCCTCGCCCGCCCGAGAGAGGACGGCCAGATAAGCCAGCTCGTGCAGGCGCTCCGGCGACCCGGCGTGGATGTCGCCCTCGCCCGCCGCGAAGTCGAAGCGCGCCGCCGCGCCGTCGTCGTAGCGGATCAGGCGCTCGCCGCCGCGATCAAAGGCGCGGTAGCGCCCGCGAGACGGCGGCTCCGGAAAGCCCGCGGGCGCGGCGCCGGCCGACAAGCGCAGCTCGACCGGCGCGGCCGAGGCTTCCTCGCCGTCCAAGAACCACTCGAAATCGCGGCGCAGGGGCTCCAGCTCCGCCTGGGAGCCGGCGAGAAGCCTGACGCGGCTGCCGTAGAAGCCCAGGGACAGGACGGCCATCGGCGCCAGTATAATAAATCGAAATGCTAACATGGGGCGTGCTCGCGTTTTTCTGGCTCGTCCTCGCGCCGATGATCGCGCCGGCGCGCGCGGCGGGGCGGCCCAACATCGTCGTCCTCGACGTCTGCTCGGCCCGCGCGGACCACTTCGGGACCTACGGCTACTCGCGCGAGACGACGCCGCACATCGACGCCTTCGCGCGCCGCTCCGCGGTCTTCGAGAACGCCGTGGCGCAGAGCTCTTGGTGCCTTCCTAATTACGCGAGCCTCTTCACGGGCCAGCCGCCCGAGGTCCACGGGCTCTACACGAACCGCTTCCGCGGCGTGCCGGAGTTCGAGGCCACGCTCGCCGAGAAGCTGCGCGGCAACGGCTACGCGACGGCGGCCTTCAGCGGAGGCGTCTACCTCCTGCCGGAGTGGGGCCTGGACCGCGGCTTCGACACCTACGTCAACGCGTTCTCGACGTCCGACGCCAGCCGCCTTCCCGCGCCGCTGGCCGACAACCTCGACGGCGTCAACGACTGGCTCAAGGGCCGCGATAAGAAGAAGCCCTTCATGCTCTACGTCGCCGTCGACGACCTGCACGCGCCCTATCATTCGAAGGACCCCGACCGCTTCGATCCCGGCTACGAGGGGATCGCCAGCGACACCGAGGTGCTTTCCGTGCCCTTCGCGCGGGCCTACAACGGCGAGCCCGACGGCTATCCGGAAGAGCTGAAGAAAAAAGTCGCCGTCTTCAAGAGCGACCCGCGCCATCTCCACCATCTGATCGCGCGCTACGACGCCTCGCTGCGGCAGGCCGACGACGAAGTCGGCGTCTTTCTCGAGCGGCTCAAGGCGATGGGGCTCGACAAGAACACGGTCGTGATCCTCACCGGGGACCACGGCGAGCTGCTGGGCGAGCACGGTCTGCTCGGACACACGCAGGGCCTCTACGAGCCGATCCTCCACGTGCCGCTGATCGTGCGGCATCCGGGCATCCCCGGCTTGGCGGGGCGGCGCTACAAGCAATTGATCGAGCGCGTCGACCTGATGCCGACGCTGCTCGACCTCGCGGGCGTCGATTATTCGGAGCTCTCTCTCGCGGGACGCAGCGCCGCGCCGCTCTTGCGCGCGCCGTCGACGCCGTGGCGCGAGCTCGCCTACGCGAGCTCCAAGCGCAACCTGTCCTCGGAAGCCGGCCTCGAGCTCGACGAGCGCGTGGTCCGCGACGGGCGCTGGAAGCTGCATCAGTATCTTTACAAGGAAGGCTTCGAGCTCTACGACCTCAAGGAGGACCCGCTCGAGACCAGGGACCTCGCCGCCGAGCGGCCGGCCGTGGCCAGCCGCTTGGCCTTCGAGCTGCTGCGCCACGTCGAGCGGACGCGGCCGCACGCGCCCGGCCTGCCCGAGGAACCCGCGCAGGCCGCCCCCGTCACGCTCGAGCCGTCGTCGCCGCGGCGCTAGCGGGTATAATCTAGGTCTCATGCTCGAGGACGCGCTCCGCCGCCACTGGGGTTTCTCGACGTTCAAGCCCCTCCAGCGCGAGGCCGCCGAGGCCGCGCTCGCCGGCCGCGACGCCCTCGTCGTGCTGCCGACCGGCGGCGGCAAGAGCCTGTGCTATCAGCTCCCGGCGGCCGCGGCTCAAGGCCTCGTCGTCGTCGTCTCGCCGCTGATCGCGCTGATGGACGATCAAGTCGCCGCCGCGCGCGAGGCGGGCTTGGCCGCCGACGCGCTGCACTCGAACGTCGAGAGCGCCGATCGCGGCAAGGCCTACGCGCGCCTGGCCTCGGGCGAGACTCGGCTGCTCTACGTCAGCCCGGAGCGCCTTCTCGTCGGCGACCTGGTGGAGGACCTCGCGCCGCGAGTGACGTTGGCCGCCGTCGACGAGGCGCACTGCGTCTCGCAGTGGGGCCACGACTTCCGCCCCGAGTACCGCCGATTGCTCGAGATCTTCGACCGCTGGCCCAAGGCCGCGCGCATGGCCTTGACCGCCACGGCGACGCCGGCGGTGCGCGGCGACATCCGCTCGCAGCTGGGCCTGCGCGATCCGCTCGAGCTCGTCGGCCATCCCGACCGCCCGAACCTGGTCTTTCGCGCGTTCCCGCGCCGCGAGCAGCTGCCGCAGGTCCTCGAGGTCATCCGCCGCCATCCGGGCGAGGCCGGCATCGTCTACGCCCAGACCCGCAAGGACGTCGACCGCCTCGCCGCCGGGCTGCGCGCCGAGGGCGTGTCGTGCGCGGCCTATCACGCCGGGCTCGGCGCCGACGAGCGCCGGCGCGCCCAGGAAGGCTTCGTCGGGGAGTCGATCGACGTCGTCGTCGCCACGATCGCCTTCGGCATGGGCATCGACCGCACGAACGTGCGCTTCGTCGTCCACGCCAACACGCCGAAGTCGCTCGAGCACTACCAGCAGGAGTCCGGCCGCGCCGGCCGCGACGGCTTGGCGGCCGAGTGCGTGCTGTTTTTTTCCGGCGCGGACCTCGTGACCCACCGGCGCTTGGCGCTGATGGACGGCGCGCTGCCGCCGGAGCGCGAGCGCGTGCTCGACCGCCAGCTGCGCCAGATCGGCCGCTTCGCCGTCTCCCCCGTCTGCCGCCACCGCCTGCTGTGCGAGCACTTCGGCGCGGCGTATCCGGCCGCCTCCTGCGGCGCGTGCGACGTCTGCCTCGGCGAGACGCGCGGCTTGTCCCCGGAGGAGGCGCTGCTGACGGCCAAGAAGATCTTGAGCGCGGCTTGGCGCACCGAGGGCCGCTTCGGCGGCGGCTACGTCGCGGCCGTCCTCGCCGGCAAGTCCGACGAGCGCATGGCGCGCCACGGCCACGACCGGTTGAACGTTTTCGGCATTTTAAAGGAAGCCGGCGAGCCGGCGATCCGCTCGTGGATCGACCAGCTCGTCGTGCAAGGCTTGCTCGAGGTCGTCGACGGCGAGTACCCCTTGCTGCGCATCACCGACGCCGGCAAGGCGCTGTGCCGCGACGAAGGCGAGGTGCGTCTGGGCGCCGTCGCGCCCGCGGCCAAGTCCAGGAAAAAGACCAAGGGCAAGGCCGCCGCCGCTCAGGGCGTCGACGGCGCGCTCTTCGAGCGCCTGCGCGCGCTGCGCCTGACGCTCGCGCGCGCCGCGGGGCTGCCGCCTTACGTCGTCTTCCACGACAGCACGCTGGCCGAGATGGCGGCGGCCAAGCCGCGCAGCCTCGACGAGCTGCGCGGCGTCAAAGGCGTCGGCGAGGCCAAGCTCGCGCGCTACGGCGAGGCGTTTCTCAAGGAGATCGCCGCCGGCTAGGGCTTGCGCTCCGGGCGCGGACCTGTTACAGTGCCGGGGCATGGGGAATCGACTGTTCGTGGCGGGCCTGCCGTTCGCGATGTCCGAGGAAGGGCTCGCCAAGCTGTTCTCGTCCTGCGGCGAGGTGACGTTCGCGAAGGTCATCACCGACCGCGACAGCGGAAGGTCGAAGGGCTTCGGCTTTGTCGAGATGGCCACGCCGGAGCAGGCCAAGGCCGCGGCGTCCCGGCTCAATAAGAGCTCTCTCGAAGGGCGCTACCTCGTCGTCAACGAGGCGCGCCCGCAAGAGGAACGTCCAGGGGCCGCCTCCGAGCCGCCCGCTCCGAAACCCGAAGGCTTCGTCGAGCGGCGCAGCGGCCGCGACCGGCGCAAGGGCTGGGGGCCCCGCGCCGCCGAGAAACCCTCTTTCGGCGAGCGCCGCTCCTTCGGCGACAAGCCCAAGTGGGCCGGCAAGCCCAAGTTCGGCGACCGCCCGAAATTCGGCGACAAACCCAAGTGGGGCGATAAGCCGAAATGGGCGGGCAAGCCGAAGTTCGGCGATAAGCCCAAATGGGGCGACAAGCCCAAGTTCGGCGATAAACCCAAGTTCGGCGACAAGCCGAAATGGGCCGGCAAACCCAAGTTCGGCGACAAGCCCAAATTCGGCGACAAGCCCAAGTGGGCCGGCAAGCCGAAGTTCGGCGGGAAGCCGAACTTCGACTTCAAAAAGAAGCCGGGCTTCAAGAAGCGGCCTTGAACCTCCCGGCCGGCCTCGGATCCGGGAATTTCAGCTTCGCCAATATCGCGGCGGGGCTCGTCTTCTCGGGGATCGGCTTCGTCGCTTTCGCTTACGGCAAGCGCGAAGGCGATTACAAGTCGATGGCGCTGGGCGGGGCGCTGATGACGTACTGCTACTTCACGCCGACGACGCTGCTGACGTGCCTGGGCGGCGTGGCGCTGACGGCCGCGCTCTACTACTGGCGCGACTAGCGCGCGACGCGAGCGGGGTTGAGCGAGAGGTAGAGCTTGACCAGCTCGCTTTGATCGTTGGCGAGCTCGTCGAGGGCGGCGCGCGGCGAAGACGGATTGCCCGCGACGCTCGCCCGGACCGCCTCGTCCGGGCTTTTGGCGAGCTCGCCTAAGACCTCGGAAGGACAAGACCGGTTGTAGGCCACGGCGCGCTGGACCTCGATCGAGCCTCGCGCCAGGCGGCGCGCTTCATCGAGCGAAAGAGGCTGCTTTCGGATCGCCGCGAGCGCGTCAGCGGCGCGGCGGCCCGCGTAGGCTCTCCAACCGAGCCAGCCGGCGCCGAGCAGGGCGACGAGCGCGATCAGCCGGGCGCGGGCCGCTTCTTTCGGCTCTCTCGCGCGCGAGAGCGCGCGGCCGACGAGCGCGCCGCCGACGACGCCGAGGAGCGCGACGAAAGCGCCCAGGCCCAGAGCGACGCTTTGAGCCGTCGGCCCTCCCGACGCGGCGAAGAGCTGCCAGGCGATCCAGAGGCCCGCGAACCCGAAGACGAACGACCCCAGCGCGGTCACGGGGACGATCCTAACAAATTCCTTCAGGACATCGTCGCTACTAAACCTCAATGCCGGCGCGCTACAGCTACGCGACCTCGTGGGCCGGGTATTGCCGGAGGTTCGGGTCGGCGCCGTCGGCCCCTTGACGGAAAGCCGAAGCGGGCGCGTACTCAGGGGACCCCGCGCATGAGAGCCCTCCCCCTCGCCGCGCTCGGACTGGCCTTGGCCGCGCGTCTCGCTTCGGCCGCCGAGGAGTTGTCGCTCCCGGCGCTCGACCCCGTCGCCGTCTCGTTCCAGTCGCAGGTCACGGCGCTGCTCCCGCTGGCCGACCGGCCCGCCGGCATGGCCCAGGCGCTCTCCGCGCAGCTCGCCTCGCCGCTGGCGACCGACGCCGACCGCGCCGCGGCGAGCCTGCTGATCCAAGCCGCGGCCGACCCGCGAACGGCGCTGGCGAGCGCCGCCGCGCAGGCACCCGGGGCGCGGTCGCCGGCCCTCGTCGCCGCCGTCGGGCAATTGGCCTCGCTGCCGGCCGCGCGGCGCGGCCCGAAGAACCCGTAGCGGCGACCCTTACTTGAGCCGCCGCGACTCTTTATTCGCGCAGCGCGCGCGGAGAGTCGAGGACGGGATGGCGGTTGACGAGGGCCAGCAGCAGGCCCTTGAAGGAGTTCACGCGGCCGGCGCGGCTGGCGTCGGCCCAACGGTAGCCGCGGTAATGGACCCGGGTCTTGACGTCGTCGGGCACGTCGCGCCAGCGCGCGTCGTTCTGCGTGATGAACAGGCGCTTGGAGAGATAGGCTTGGAAGCCGTAAGAGCCGTGGACCCAGCGCGTCAGCCACAACAGCGCGAAGATCGTCAGGAAAAGCATCGTGAAGCCGAAGGCGTTGGAGACGCCCGCCTGCGGGACGGCGCGCGCGGCGAGAGCGACCCGGCCGCCGGACGCGAAGGCGCTCGGCGCGGCAAGCGTCGCGGCGAGGACCAACCCGCCCGCCATCCCAGTCACGCCTGACATCGGCGACGCCGGCGGGCCGTCGGCGGGGATATCGAGCGGCTCGGCGACGTCCTTCTCCAGCGCGCGCTCGAAGACCTGGTCCATCCGCTCGACGGGGATCAGCGTGAGCTTCGCGCGCACCTCGGGCGGGATCTGGCGCGCGTCGGGCTCGTTGAGCGCGGGATAGAGCACCGTATGGTAGCCGTCGCGCAAAGCGCCGAGCGCCTTCTCCTTGAGCCCGCCGATCGGCAGCACGCGCCCGTCGAGGGTCAGCTCGCCCGTCATCGCGACGCCTTTCTTGACCGGCCGGCCCGTGAGGCGGCTGGCGACGGCCAGCGCCATCGTGATGCCGGCGGACGGGCCGTCGATGTCCTGCGCGGGCGAGAACTGCAGATTGATATCGATGCGGCCGAACAGCCGCGGGTCGATGCCGAGCTTCGGCGCGATCGAGCGCAGATAGCCCATCACGTTGGCGGCCGAGTCCTTCGTCATCTTGAGCATCTGCTCGCGGAGGATGAAATTCCCCGTGCCGACGGACGCCGTGGCGACGACGTTCGAGGTCCCGCCGCCGACGGCGCTGTAGTAGAGCGCCGTGGCGCGGCCCACGCCGTTGTCGACGGTCCGGCTGGTCCCGAACGGCGCCGGGCCCAAATAGGTCTCGAGGTCGCTCTCGGCGATCTCGGCGGGGACGGGCTGGGCCGCGGTCTCGGTCCGCGCGGAGACGGAGCGCATCAGCTTGTCGGCCACCTGCTTGAGGCGGCGCACGCCGGCCTCCTGCGTGTAGCCCTCGATCAGCCGGCGCGCGGCGGCGTCGGACAGCTTGGCCTCGTCGGCCGGGACGCCGTTGTCGCGGCGCATCTCGGGCAGCACGTGGCGCTGGGCGATCTGGATCTTCTCGTCGGTCGTGTAGCTGGAGAACTCGATGATCTCCAGGCGGTCGCGCAGAGGGCCGGAGAGCTTCGACAGGTCGTTGACCGTGACGATGAACAGCGCCTCCGACATGTCGATCGGCTGCTCCAGGTAGTGGTCCTCGAAGGTCTTGTTCTGCGACGGGTCGAGCAGCTCGAGCAGCGCGTCCATCGGGTTGCCGCGGTGGCCGTCGGTGCCGACCTTGTCGACTTCATCGAGCAGCATGACCGGGTTCATCGAGCCGGCTTCCTTCATCTTCTTGACGATGATGCCGGGCTGGGAGCTGACGTAGGTGCGGCGGAAACCGCGGATCTTGGTCTCGTCGCTGACGCCGCCGAGCGCGACGCGCACGAACTTGCGGCCCATGGCCTTGGCGATGTCGTCGGCGATGGAGGTCTTGCCGACGCCCGGAGGACCGGCGAAGCAGAGGATCTTTCCCTTCAGCCCTCCGGTCTTCTTGCGGACGGCGAGATATTCGATGACCTGCTCCTTGACCTTCTCCAGGCCGAAGTTGTCCGCGTCGAGCAGGCGGCGCGCCTCGGCGAGATCGATCTTGTCCTGCGTCCGAACGTTCCACGGGACCTCGAGCAGCCACTCGATGTAGCTGTAATAGTTGTTGTAATTGGTGTCGTGCGGCGAGGTCCGCAGCAGCTTGTCGAGCTCGGCCAGCGCCGCGGCCTCGACGTCCGGCGGCATGCCCGCGTCCTTGATGATCTGAGCGGCCTCCTTCTTGTCGCTGCCCATCGCCTTCGAGAACAGGGCCCTGCGCGAAGGCCCCGGCGGCGGCGCGGCGGGCGGCGCCTGCGCGGTCTCCGCGGCGGCGGGAGCGGCGGCCGGCGCGGGAGATGAGTCGGGGGCGGGCGCCGTCTCCTTCGAGCCCCGAGACTTCCACCAATCTTTCATGCGCGCGGAGAACGGCTTGCGTTCCGTCTTGTCGTCGAAGAGCTGGCTGCGGTATTGCGCCCAGGCCGCCGCCTCCAGCTGCGCGTGCGCCTCGATCGGATGCGCGGCCAGCCAGGCGCGGCGGTCCCAGTACTCGCGGTTCTGCCGGGAGTAGCTCTTGCCCCACGGGGTCTGCTTGAGGCCCCACACGGCCGCGCCGACGGCTCCGATGGTGAGGATCATCGGGCCCCAGGCGATGCCCGGCGACGCCGCGTAGAGAGCCGTCAGCCCGGCCTGGACCGCCCAGCGGCCGGCCGAGGAAGCGGCGGAGGCGCCGACGAAGAGCGCGGCCATCTTGGCGATCCTGACGCCGGTCGAGTCCCCGGCGCGGATCCAGCGGCGGCCGAGCACCCACGTCGCGGCCATCGCGCCGATCGCCGCGGCGAAGCCTATAAAAGGAGCGTAGGCGGCCGCGGCGGCGGCCGGCGCGACGGCTGTGTGGACGACGACCGGAGCCGCGCTCGCGGCGTGCGCCGCCGGCATCGGCATGACCTTGGCCGCGGCCGCACCGGGAACGAAGGCCGCGAGGACGGCGGCGCGCGACGCGACGGCGGAGACGGCGTCGGCGCCTCCCTCGCGGGGCGACCGCGCGCGGTCGAAAGTCTCGCCGAGCACGGCCTCCGAGCTCGCGGGAGAGGCC
>CAZRIP010000086.1:0-16998 GCA_964600165.1 uncultured Elusimicrobia bacterium
CTGGCCCGCGACCGAGCGCGAGAGCGCGGCGGTGGCGATCTGCCCGGAGGCGCGCAGGGCCTCGCCGATGCCGGGGATGAGCCGCTCGCAGCAATCGGCGACGGCTTCCGGCGTCACGTCGCGAGGAGAGAGTCCCGTCCCGCCGGTCAGCACGACGGCGTCGGCGGACTTGGCGAGCCTCATGATCGTGTCCGCGATCTTGCCGCGCTCGTCCGGGATGACGACGCGAGCGCCGACCGCGAAGCCGAGAGCGGCGAGGCCCTCGGCGAGCAGCGGGCCGGAGCGGTCTTGCGCCTTGCCGGCCGCGCAGCGGTCGCTGACCGTGACCACGGCGGCGCGGTACCCGAGCTTCGGAGGCTTCCCGGCGCGCGGGGCGGGCGCGGCCTCGGGATGGCGCCAGACGCCGCTCTTGCCGCCTTCCTTTACATCGAGCCGGATCGCCTCGAGCGTCAACGCGGGCTCGACTTGCTTGACGACGTCGTAGACGGCGAGCAGCGCGGCCGTCGCGCCCGAGAGCGCCTCCATCTCGACTCCGGTCTTGGCCTCGGCGAGCGCCTCGCAGCGCGCGCGCACGCCGGGCAGTTTCGCGTCGAGCTCGAATGCGACGGAGACCGACTCGAGCGGCAGCGGATGGCAAAGCGGGATCGTCTCCGGCGTGCGCTTGGCGGCGAGGATGCCCGCGGCCTCGGCGGCGGGCAGCGGATTACCCTTGGGCAGCTTGCCGGCCTCGAGCAGCCGGAACGCCTTGCGGCTCATGCGCAGCGCCCCGGAGGCGACGGCGCGCCGCCGCGTGACGGCCTTGCCGCCGACGTCGACCATTTTCAGGTTTTGCGCGGTCATCTAACTCGGTTTCGAGATCTCAACTATCGTTGGCGATAGTCGAAATCTCGACTTGCCCCGGGGTAAGTCGAGATTCCTCATCCTCCCATCGACGCGAAATGTTTGGTGTCGCCCAGACGTCCCTGATCGAGATAATGCGAGATCTCTTTCTTGACGACAAGGTCGGTCACGACTTTTTGGAGCTCTCGGGACTGCTCGTCGCGCTGCAGCCACGGCCGCAGCGAAAACTCGCCCTCGGCGAAGAGGCACAGGCGCAGGCGCCCGCGCGACGTCACGCGCAGGCGGTTGCAGTGGTCGCAGAAATTCTTCTCATAGGGGGCGATCAGGCCGAGCGTGCCCTTATATTGAGGATGGCCGAAGACGCGGGCGGGACCCGAGCCCGGCGCGCGCTCCCGTTCCGTCCAGCCGGCGGCAAGCAGCGGCGGGACGATCGCGGCGGACTTCAAGTGCCGCTCGGCGAAAAAATCCGCGTTGTCCGCCGTCGGCATCAGCTCGATGAAGCGCACGGAGATCTTGCGGGGCTTGGCGTACTCCATGAACGCGGCCAGCTCGTCGTCGTTCTTGTCCTTGAGCAGCACGACGTTGACCTTCGCGTCGAGGCCGAGGTCGATGCACTCGTCGACGGCCTTGAGCGCGTCGTGGAGGCGGTTGTGGCCCGTGATTTCCGCGAAGCGCTCGGGGATCAGGCTGTCGACGCTGACGTTGACCGCGGAGACGCCGGCGCGCGAGAGCGGCGCGGCGAGCTCTTTGAGGCGGTAGCCGTTGGTCGAGAGCGCGACCTTCCGGATGCCTTCGACGCTCGCGACCGCCGAGGCGAGCTCGACGATGTCCTGGCGCGTCGTCGGCTCGCCGCCGGTCAGGCGGACTTTCCAAAAACCCATGGCGGCGAAGGCCGTCACGAGGCGGCGCGCCTCCTCGACGGACAGCGGCGGCTCCTCGTCCGTCTTGACGAAGCCCTTCGGCAGGCAATAGAGGCAGCGGAAGTTGCAGGCGTCGTCGACGGAGAGCCTGAGGTACTCGAAGCGCCGGCCGTGCGAGTCGGTCAGCATCAAACCTATTTTTTCTTGTTGATGAAGTGCCCGATGCGCGTCGCCGCTTCCGTCAGCTTGTCCTCGGAGGCGATCAAGGACATCCGGATGTAGCCCTCGCCGTGCGGGCCGAAGCCGACGCCCGGCGCCGTCACGACGCCGTGCTCGAGGATCAGCCGCTCCGCGAACTTGAGCGTGCCCATCTTGGCGGCTTTCTTCGGCAGCGGCGCCCAGACGTACATCGTCGCGCGCGGGACCGGCACGTCCCAACCCACGGCGGCCAAGGCCTTCACGAAGGCGTCGCGGCGGCGCTGGTAGGTCTCGCGCGCGTTCGCGACGTAATCCTGCGGGCCGGTGATCGCCTCGATCGCGGCCTTCTGCACGAAGGTCGGGATGCCGTAGTCGAGGAAGCCCTTGAACTTGCCGAGCGTCGCGATCGCGTCGGCGTTGCCGACGACCCAGCCGATGCGCCAGCCTGCCATCGAGTACGTCTTCGAGAACGAATGAAACTCGACCGCGTGGTCGATCGCGCCCTTGATCTGCAGGATCGACGGCGCGCGGTAGCCGTCGAAAGTGAGCTCCGAGTACGCGTTGTCGTAGGCGACCAACCCGCCGTGCTTCTTCGAGAACGAAAGGGCGTCCTCCAAAAGAAGGTTGCTCTCGAGCACGGCCCCCGTGGGATTGTTCGGGTAGTTGAGGATCATCACCTTCGAGGATTTGGCCTGCGCGGCCGTGATCTTGCGCAGGTCCGGGAGAAACCCGTTTTCCACGTGCAGAGGCATCAGGTGCGCCTTTCCGCCGGCGAGGATCGGGCCGTTGTAGTGGACCGGGTAGCACGGGTTGGGCACGAGCACGCCCTGGCCGGGGTCGAGCACGGCCATCAAGAGATGCGCGAGGCCTTCCTTCGAGCCGATCAGCGGCAGGACCTGGGCGTCCGGGTCGAGCTCGACGGAGAAGCGGGTCTTGTACCAGCCCGCGATGGCGCGGCGCAACTCCGGCATGCCTTGCGCCGGCGGGTAGCGGTGCGTCCACGGCTCGTCGATCGCGCGCTTGAGGGCCTCGACCACGTTCGCCGGGCTTCCCAAATCCGGGCTGCCCTGGCCGAGGTCGATGACGTTGAGGCCCGCCTTCTCGGCTTGCGCCTTCCACGCGGCCAGCTGCACGAAGAGGTAAGGCGGAAGGCTCGAGAGCTTCCTTGAAGCGGTGGGTTTCATTTCGCGTTCCTTGCCGCGGTCAGGCGGCTGAGCGGCTCGCCCGTGGCGCCGTGGCGCGCGCGCGTCACCTCGGCCATGATGGACAAAGCGATGTCCTCGGGCCGCGTGCCGCCGAGGTCGAGCCCGATCGGCGCGTGGACGCGGGGATCCTCGGCCGGCGAGAGGCCTCGGCGCTCGCAGAGCGAGAAGAGCCGCGCGACCTTCGTGCGGCTGCCGATCATGCCGATGTAGAAGGCGTCGGTGGCGAGCGCGGCCGTCAAGCAGCGCAGGTCGAAGCCATGGCAGCGCGTGACGACGGCGATCGCCGCGTCCTTGTCGACGGGAAGATTCTTGAGCGCCGCGTCCGGCGGCCCGACGACGACTTGCCTGGCCGTGGGAAAGCGGGCGCGCGAGGCGAACTCCTCGCGGTCGTCGACGACCCAATGCGGCACTCCCAAGAAGGCCGCCAGCGCGGCCGTCTTCTCGCCGACGTGCCCGCCGCCGAGGATCACGAGCTTGAGCGACTCGCAGAAGACGTCGATGAACACCTCGACCGTGCCGCCGCAATACATGCCCAGGGCCCTGGGCTCGAGCTCGTAGGAGACGGCGCGCGGCTTGCCCTCGGAGAGCGCCTTGGCGGCGTCTAAGATCGCCTGCGCCTCCAGGCGCCCGCCGCCGATGGTGCCCGCGATCCGTTGATCGGGAAAGACGAGCATCTTAGCGCCGGCCTCGCGCGGGGCCGAGCCGGAGAAGCCCGTCACGGTCACGAGGGCGGTCGGAAGCCCGGCGGAGCAGCGCTCGGAGAGGAGCTTCGCCAGGTCGGAGGGCGTCACCCACGGATTATAGCAACGTTGAAGGCGAGCCGGGGACCGGCAGGCGGACGATGGTCAGCCAGAAATCCTTGATCTCGCGCACGACCTGCAGGAACTGCTCGAGCCCCAGGGGTTTGGTCACGTAGCAGTTCGCCCCTAGATCGTAGGAGCGCAGGATGTCCGCCTCGGCGTCGGAGCTCGTGACGACGACGATCGGGATGGACTTGAGGGCGGCGTCGCCCTTGACCTCGGCCAGCACCTCGCGCCCGTCCTTGCGCGGCAGGTTAAAGTCCAAAATGATCAAGTCCGGCCGCGCGGCGTGGGCGTAGCGCCGCTCTCGGCGCAGGTACGCCAGCGCCTGCTCGCCGTCGCCGACGACGTTCAAGGTCAAGGCGAGCTTGGCGTCCTTGAGCGCCTCGCGCGTCAAATCGACGTCTCCGGGGTCGTCTTCGACGAGCAGGATCTCGATCGACGCGCTCATGTCGGGCGCCTCGATGCGGTCGGCCGCGTGGGGAGCCGGGCCTCCTGGAGCCAGAAGCGCTCGAGGGCCTTGGTCATGTGGAAGAACTCGTCGAGCCCCAAGGGCTTGGTCAGGAAGCAGTTGGCGCCGTCGGAATAGGCTTGCAGCACGTCGGCGTCCGCCGAGGAAGTGGTCAGCACGACGGTCGGAATCTTCCGTAAGCGCCGGTCGGCCTTGATCGCGCGCAGGACCTGCCGCCCGTCGAGCTTCGGCAGGTTCAAGTCGAGCAAGATCAGATCGGGCTCGACGCGCTTGGCGTCGCGCAGCCGGTCCAGCGCCTTTTGGCCGTCGTCGATGACGTCCAAGCGCGGCGCGACGTCGAACCGCTTGAACGCCTCGCGGACGAGCTCCGCGTCGGCCGGATCGTCCTCGACCATTAAGATCTCGATGTCCCGCATGTCGGTGAACATTGTACCGGGGTCCGTGTGTCATTCGCCCTTCGGCCGCGTGAAGTTTTTTTAGATATGATAAGCGTCGTGAGAGGCATGCTGCGCCGGCTGACCGAGGAACTGCGGCAGGCCGGGGGTTGGCGACTGGCCGTCGTCGCCGCCGCGGGGCTGGCCGTCGCCGTGTTCCTTTACCGCTCCGATTGGCCTCTCTACCGCGGTCTGCGCGAGCGCGGCGTTCCCGTCGACGGCTGGGTCACGCTCAAGGGCCTGAACGCTCCCGACGAGCTGAGCTACTCCTTCGAGGCCGAAGGCCGGACCTACAGCGACGTCGGCAAGGCCGGCTACGGCAATCGCGCCTTCGCCGATCTCGAGGCGGGCGACCGCGTCCTCGTCTTTTACGTCCCCGAGCACCCCGAGACGCACTGTTTGGGGGATCCTTCGGAGCACCTGCGCGACCAGAACCGCGCGATGTTCCTGCCGCTCGCCGTTTTCTCGCTGGCTTTGGGCGCGTTCCTGGCCAACGAGCTCAAAAAGCAAGGTCCGTAATGGCAAGGCTCGCCATCGGCGTCGCGTTCCTTCTGTTCGGCTGCGCGGCGCGAAGGCCCGTCAAACCGCGGCCGATTCCCGCTCGCGCCAAGGCCGTCGTGCGCACGGCGCGCTCGTATCTGCCCGAGGAAAACGAGGGCCGGCGTCGCGCGCCCAAGGACTGCTCGGATTTCGTCGACAGGGTCTTCGCCGAGAACGGCGTGCGCCTGCCGCGCACCGCCGCGCGGATGGCGCGCCTCGGCCGCCAGGTGCGCTCGACGACGGAACTGCGAATGGGCGACCTGGTCTTTTTCTCGGGAGAGAACGTCGGCCGCGGCGTCGGCCACGTCGGCATCTACGTCAACAACGGCATCTTCATCCACGTCGCCGATCCGAAGATCGGAGCGCGCATGGAAAGCCTCTACAGCGATTATTATCGCTTGCGGTACCTGACCGCGCGGCGAGTGATCGGCTCTTAGGAGCCCAGCAGCTTGCGGCCGAGCATCTGGCCGCCCTTGTAGCCGAGCGCCGCGCCGGCCAATCCGACCGCGATGGCGCCGATCGGCCCCAGGAACATCGCGGCGAGGAAGCCGAAGAGCAGGCCGACGCCGACGGCGCCGAGGACGCCGGGACCGTACTTGACGGCCAGGATCTTGAACTTCGAGCCGCCTTCCTTGACGGGCTTTTCCTGGTCGAGGACCGGGGACGGCGGCGGCGCGACGACGAAGCCGCCTGAAGGGGCGCCCGCCGGGGGTGGCAGGCTCGGGACCTGCTGCGCGTCCGGCGGCGAAGAGGGTGCGCCTCCTCCCGTCGCGTCGACCGGAGTCGGCGCGGGAGGCGGATGGGCGCCCGAGCCCGTGAACCCGCTGCCGGCGCGCTCGGCCGAGCCCTCGGGCGCGCCGTTCGGGACGGAGTTGCGCGCGATGCTCTCGGCCTGGTCGCGCGCGCCGGTCGGGTTCACGGGCGGCGCGGTGGGCGCGGGTGGAGTCGTCTGCGTCGGCTGGGGCTTGGGCGGCGGCTTCGGCGCGGCCGGGATCGGCTTGGGCGGCGGCTTGGTCGGCGCCGGCGCCGGGCTCGGCTGATCGAGAGGCTGCTGCGTGACGACGGGAACGGGCGCGGGCTTGCTCGGCGGCTCGACCCAGGCGAGCGCCTTCTTCGAGTCGGGATCGTTGAGGTATTGGCCGAGGTCGCCGGAGAACGTCACGCGCCCGGCGCGGACCTTGCTCTCGACGAGCTTGCGGCCGCCCCAGTTGAGCAGGTTGTTGCCGGTCGCGATGTCGCTCTTCATCCCGGCCTGCTTGTCCTTGGGCTGGCGCAGCCAGTAGTACTGCGTGACGTTGAACTCCTCCGGCGTGACCATCTTCTCGACCGAGGGGGCGTTGGGGACGATGTCGGTGGTGTCGAGCTCCTTCTTATAGTACTCGACGAACGAGATCAGCGTCTTGCGCCACTTCATGAGCTCTCGGGTGTCGTCGTCGCCGCTCTTGGCCGCGTTGACGGCCGACGCGTCCCAAGCGGCTTTTTGCTTCGGGTCGCTCAAGACGACGTCGAGCATCCACTGCTCGTAGGGCTTGAATTGGAGTCGGAAAGCGACCGCCGGGTCGGTCTGCGCGCGCAGCGGAGCGGCCGCCAGCGGCAGCAGAACGGCGAGGATCGCGAAATTCTTGCGCATCTCGGAAGAGTTTAACCGGGCGCGCGGGGAAGGTCGACCGCCGAAGGTCCCACGCCGGCATGGTCTTGGGTCCCAGCGTTTTAGCGCCTCGAGTCCTATGCCCGTGCCAGACACCAAGACCCACATTTTTTTGCCCGATGGACCCTGGGGTCCGCGGACGCGTCCCGCTATACTCTTTTCAGGATGATTTATCGTACGTTGGCGGCCGCGCTTTGCCTGATCCTCGTCGGAAAGTCCTTCGCCGCCGAGCTGCCGGCGGCGCCGATGGAAATCGCGCGCGTCGCGCCCGCGGCCGACGATTTAACCACAACGGTGCCTGGCACCGTCTTTAATCCGGCCGTCGCCGCGCCGGTCCAGCTCGAGCTGCCTCTCGTAGGCCCTTTGTCGCAGGCGTCGATCGAGGCCTCGGCGGCTCCGAGCGCGCTGGCGGCCGCGCGCGGCGCCGACGCCGCGCTGACGTCTCGAAACGCGCGCGAGAACGTCGCCGCCGCGCGCGACGCCGGCGTCGCCGTCTTCGACGCGCAGGGCCCCGCGGCGGCGTCTTCCGCGGACGCCGTCGTCGGCTCCGAGAGCGGCGAGAGAGTCTCTTTGAAGCAGTGGGTGCCCCACGCGATCACGGGCTTGAACCTCGCCAGCGGCTTGGGCTCGATCGCCTTCGCCGCGAAAGGCCAGGCCGGCCCGGCCGCGGCGATGATCGCGCTCGCGGCGTTCTTCGACGGTTTTGACGGCCTGGCCGCGCGCAAGCTGCGCGTCGCCGGCCCGACGGGCGTGATGCTGGACAGCCAGGCCGACGGCGTGAGCTTCGGCGCGGCCCCGGCGTTCCTCGCCTTGACGGCGGCGCTCGCGCCGCTGGCGCACGGCGATCCGGTCCTCTACGCCGCCGGCTTCGCCGCCGCCGCGTTCTCGGCGTTCGGCGCGGCGTATCGCCTCAGCCGCTACAACCTCGACGCGCTGGCGGCGGGCGCCGGCAAGGAGCCCGCCGCGTACTTCAAGGGCTTGCCGAGCCCGGGCGGGGCGCTGGCTCTGGCCGCCCTCACCTTCGCGCTGCCCGCTCTGCCGGCCGCGGCCGCGTTTCCCGCCGCCGTCTTGGGCACGGCCGCCGTCGGCGCGCTGATGATGTCTCGCCTGCCCTATCTCAAGATCACGTCGAGCCGCAAGGCCTTGCTAGCCTCCGCGGCCGTCGCCGCGACCGTGGCCGCCCCGTTCTTGGCGCACGGCGCCGTCGCGCTCGCGCCGGCCGCCGTCGTCGCGGCCTATCTGTTGAGCGGTCCGATCGCGGCGCTCGGTTCGTCGCCGCCGAAAAAGCCCGGCCCGGCCGCCGTCACGGCGTTTTACGCCGCTTGGGGCGCCGGCGCATCGCGCGCTGAACGGCCTCCTCGTCGAAGCCCAGGTGATGGGCGATCTCGTGCGCCAGCGTCTCCGCGACCCGGCGCGCCAGATCGGCCGCGTCCGCGCTGACGCGCTCCAGGTTGCGCTGGTAGAGGATGATGCGCGCGGGCAGGTACGAGCCGGACAGCGGGCTCTTCATCTGCTCGCGCGTCAGGCCGCTGTAAAGCCCTAAAAGGCTCGCCGAGCCGTCCCAGCGCCCGGCTTCGCGCCGAGGGAAACAGCGCGTCTCGATCTGGACGTTATAGAGGAGGTCGCGAAAGCGCCGCGGCAGGCGGCCCAGCGCCTCCTCGGCCATGCGCTCGAAGGCGGCGCGGGGCACGCGCAGGCTAGCGCTCCGCCCGGGAGGCCAGGCGCGGGTCCTTGAGCAGGGCGGCCAAACGCGGGTCGTTCTGGATTTCAGAGAGGTCGCCTTTCTCCAGGGCTCGAAGGAACCGGTCGTTTTGAAGGGCCGACTTGACGGCGGGATCGGCGAGCAGGGCCGCGAGCGCCGGCTCCCGCGCGAGCGAGGCCTGGAGCGCGCCCGGGTCGCGGGCCGCGCGCGAAAGACTCTCGAAGCGGGCCGCCGTCCCGAGGGAGACCCTGTTGAGGATGCCCGCGCGGCGCACGAGCCCCACGGCGATCGAGTCCCGCAGCTGCGGCGCGGCGGCCGGCACGCGGCGCGTCAGCGGGCCTTCGAAAAACAGCCCGACCGACAGCGCGGCGGCGAGAAGCGCCGCTCCCTTTCCGGCGCCGAGCAGGAAGCCGCCGTGCTTGTCGACCCGCCCGTCCTGCGCGACGAGCTTGCGCAAGACCCCGTCGACGCAATACGCGGTGACGCCTCCGATGACGCAAAAAAAGACGCTGTCGAGCCCGACGCGCAGCGCCGCGGCGGGAAGCTTCACCTGATGGGCGACGAGCGGAGTCAGCCGCGCCGCGGCCGGCCCCGCGCCCAGCGCGCCGCCGAGAATTCCGGCCCAGTGGCTCGCCTGGCGCAGCGCTCCGGCGCGCGCCCCGGACAGGCCGAAGAGGACGACGGCGGCGGCGATCAGCCCGTCGACGATCATGCGCACCCAGTGTAGCATTCCAGGCCGTTCAAATATTAGAATCCGTCCCATGGCAAAGCCCGCCGTCGGCGCCAGCGCCCGGCGCAAGGAAGGCCCCGAAAAGCTGCTCGGCCTGGCCAAATACATCGACGACCACGAGCTGCCCGGCTGCTGGCACGGCGTGACCCTGCGCTCGACGATCCCGGCCGGCAAGATCAAGGACATCGTCTTCGAGCCCACCTTCCCGTGGAAGCAGTGCGTCGTCGCCACGGCCAAGGACATCCCGGGGGAGAACGTCGTTGCCCTGATCGAGCCCGACCAGCCGCTGCTGGCCGACGGCGAGGTCCGCCATCCCGAGGAGCCGATCGCGCTGATCGCGCATCCGTCGCGCGCGAAGGCCTACGAGGCCCTCAAGCACGTCCGCGTGGAATACGAGCCTTTCGAGCCCGCCTTGACGATCGCGGAGTCGCTGGCCAAGAAGCGCGTGATCTACAAGGACGACAACGTCTTCAAGCGCTTCCTCGTCGAGAAAGGCGACGTCGACGCGGCGATGGCGAAGGCCGAGCTCGTCGTCACGGGGGAGTACCGCGTCCCGCACCAGGAGCAGGCCTACATCGAGAACAACGGCGTGGCCGCCTGGGTGGAGAAGGACGGCACGATCGTCGTGCACGGCTCGATGCAGTGCCCTTATTACGTGCACAAGGCGCTGGTCAAGGCCTTCAAGAAGCCCCTCGACAAGATCCGCGTGATCCAGGCGACGACCGGCGGGGGATTCGGCGGCAAGGAAGAGTACCCTTCGATGCTGGCGGGCCACGCGGCCCTTCTCGCTTTGAAAGCCAAGCGCCCGGTCAAGATCATCTACGACCGGCCGGAGGACATGACGGCGACGACCAAGCGCCACCCGGCGATCGTCCGCCATCGGACGGCGCTCTCGAAAGAAGGCAGGCTGCTCGCCCAGGACGTCGACGTCGTCATGGACGGCGGCGCCTACGCCACTCTTTCTTCCGTCGTGCTCTCGCGCGGCACGCTCCACGCCGCCGGCCCCTACGAGTGCCCCAACGTGCGCGTGCGCTCCTCCGTCGTCGCGACGAACACGCCGCCCAACGGCGCGTTCCGGGGCTTCGGAGCGCCGCAGACGCTTTTCGCCGCCGAGCTGCATTGGGAGCGGATCGCCGACGCCGTCGGGATCGACGCGCTCAGCCTCAGGCGGATGAACGCGTTCAAAGAAGGCTCGTCGACGGCGACGGGCCAGATCCTGCGCGAGAGCGTGGGCTGCCGCGAGACGCTCGAAAAAACGGTCAAGGCGAGCAAGTACGACAAGCTGCGCGCGGCTTGCGCGAAGTGGAACGCCGACCGGAAAAATCCGACGTGGCGCGGCGCCGGCCTGGCGCTCTGCCACCACGGCGCGGGCTTCACGGGCTCGGGAGAGGTCCTGCTCGCGAGCCGAGCGGGCGTCTCGATCACGCGCGAGGGCGGCATCCAGGTCCTCGCCGCCTCCACCGAGATCGGCCAGGGCACCAACACCATCTTCGCGCAGATCGCCGCGGATACCCTGGGAGTTCCGTTTGATTGGGTAGAAGTCGAGATTCCGGACACGGCGAAGGTCCCGAACTCGGGGCCCACCGTCGCCAGCCGCACCTGCATGATCGTGGGAGGCC
Organism: uncultured Elusimicrobia bacterium; assembly: GCA_964600165.1. Classification (GTDB taxonomy): domain Bacteria; phylum Elusimicrobiota; class Elusimicrobia; order UBA1565; family UBA9628; genus CAZRIP01. The sequence goes on from CAZRIP010000086.1 coordinate 11,049, forward strand.
TCGTGCGCCGCGCCGCGCTCGAGCTCTCCGCCGAGCTGCAAAAGCAAGGCCTCGCGCTGCGCTCGCCGGCCGACGTCAAGAAGGCCGCGAAAGTCTTGTGCGGCGGGGAGTCTATCAGGCGCTTCATCGTGGAGTACGAGAAGCCCGCCGAGGTTAACTGGAACGACAAGGAGTACCGCGGCGAGGCCTACGGCTGCTACGCCTACGGCTGCGTCGTCGCCGAGGTCGAGGTCGACAAGCTGACCTACGAGGTCCGCCTGCGCAACCTCTGGACCGCGCAAGACATCGGCAAGGCGATCAATCCCCTTTTAGCCGAAGGCCAGATCATCGGCGGCACGGCCCAGGCCGTAGGCTACGCCTTGCTGGAGAACGCGATCTACAAGGACGGCCGGATGATCAACGGACAGCTCACGAACTACATCATCCCGACGTCGACCGATCTGCCCGACATGAACGTCTTTATCGTCGAGAAGCCCTACTCGCGCGGGCCCTTCGGCGCCAAGGGCGTCGGCGAGCTGCCGATGGACGTCCCGGGCCCGGCGATCGCCGCCGCCGTCAAGCAGGCCACCGGCAAGCTCATCGACGAGCTGCCCGTGCTGCCCGAGAAGGTCGCGAGGGCGCTGTCGTGATCTCGTTCAACGTCAACGGCAAGCGCAAGAAGTTCGGCGGCGCGCCTTTCACGCGGTTGATCGACGTTCTCCGGGAGACACTGAAGCTCACCGGCACCAAGGAAGGCTGCGGCGAGGGCGAGTGCGGCGCGTGCACGGTGCTGTTGGACGGCGAGCCGGTCAACGCCTGTCTCATCCCCGTCTGCCAGGCCGCGGGCAAGCGCGTCGAGACCGTCGAGGCGCTGGGCAAGCCGGGCAAGCTGTCGCGGCTGCAGCAAGAATTTCTCGAGAAAGGCGGCGCGCAGTGCGGCATCTGCACGCCCGGGATGCTCGTGACCGCCGCCGCTTACATCAAAAAGGGCGGCAAGGCCGATCGCGGCGCGATCCGCTGCGCGCTCGCCGGCAACCTCTGCCGCTGCACGGGCTACCAGCACATCGTCGACGCCGTGGCCGCGGCCGCCAAGGGGGGCAAGAAGTGAGGGGCGACGCCGCGACGATGAAAGTCCTCGCCCCGCGCTCGGCGCGCGAGGCGGCGCGCCTCTTCTCGAAGGACCCGAAGGCGCTTCCGCTCGCCGGCGGCACCGACCTCATGGTCGCCTGGAACGCGGGCCTTCTCAACCAGCGCGCCGTGCTCGATCTCTCCGGCATCGCCGAGTGGCGGCGCGTGCTGCCCTTGCGCGAGGGCTTGCGCCTGGGCGCGCTGCTCACGCACACCCAGCTCCAGCGCAGCAAGGAGGTCCAGCGCCGCTTCCCGCTCCTGGCCGAGGCTTGCGCCACGATCGGCGCGGCGCAGATCCAGAACCGCGGCACGATCGGCGGCAACATCGCCAACGCCTCTCCGGCGGGCGACACGTTCCCGGCGCTCGCGGTCTACGAGGCCGTCGTGCACGCGCTTTCCTCGCGCGGCAGCCGCATCATCCCTTTCCCGGAATTTTTCGCCGTCGTCAAGAAGACCACGCTGACGCCCGGCGAGCTCATCGCCGCCGTGGAGCTCTACGACGTCGATCCGAAGCCGACGCGCCAGATGTTCCGCAAGGTCGGCACGCGCGCCGCGCAGGCGATCTCGAAGACCGTCGCCTGCGGCCTTTTGTGGGTCAATCCCGACAAGACCGTGCGCGAGCTGCGCTTCGCGCTCGGCAGCATGGCCCCGACCGTCCGCCGCCTCACGCACGCCGAGGAGCTGGTGCGCGGGAAGGTCCTCACCGACGACGTGATCGCGAAAGCCTGCGAGCTCCTGGAGCGCGACGTCTCGCCGATCGACGACGTGCGCTCGACGCGCCCCTATCGCCTCGCCGTCTCGAAGAATCTCCTGCGCAATTTCTTGGAGGCCCGCCCCCGATGACGAAAACTACCTTGTCGAAGCAGACGCTCGCCCCGATCCTCGCGCGCCTCAAGAAGGCCAACGCCGCCACGGCCAAGCGCTTTCCCGGAGACTCGGCCGAGCGCCAGCCCGTGCACACCGTCTACGGCGGCGCGCAGCTCTTCAAGTTCGACACGGCGCGCAAGCTGGGCGCCCTGGCCTTGAAGAACCTGCATCAGTTCGCGCCGGAGCCCGCGGTGTTCGCGCAGGCCCTGGGCATCCCAGAGAAGCTCGCCAAGACGATCTATAACCGCGTCGCCGAAAAGCTGAAGGTCGAGCCCGTCGAGGACACGCGCGTCGACTTCGAGGACGGCTACGGCAACCGCCCCGACGACGAGGAGGACCATCACGCCGTCGCCGCGGCCGAGGAGGTCGCCAAGGGCGCCAAGGAAGGGACGCTCTCGCCGTTCATCGGCATCCGCGTAAAGCCCTTTAATCAAGAGCTTCACGCACGAAGCGTGCGTACTTTGGATTTGTTCGTGTCGACGCTCGTCGCGCGCGCGAAGGGCCTGCCGAAGAACTTTTTCGTCACCGTCCCGAAGCTCTTGAACACCGAGCAGGCCGCGACCGCCGCGAAAGTGCTCGATGTCCTCGAGCGCAAGCTGCGCTTGCCGAAGAACGCGCTGCGCATGGAGCTGATGATCGAGACGACGCAGTCGATTTTTTCGCCGGCGGGCGCGGTCTCCGTGCGCGAGCTCGTCGACGCCTGCGCCGGGCGCTGCGCGGCCGCGCATTTCGGCACTTATGATTACACGGCCAGCAACAACATCACCGCGGCCTACCAGCGGATGCGCCACCCGGCTTGCGACTTCGCCAAGCACGTCATGCAGGTCTCGCTCGCCGGCACCGGCGTCATGCTGTCCGACGGGGCGACGAACGTGATGCCGGTCGGCCCGCACCGGCCAGGACCCGGAGCGGCGCTGACGAGCGAGGACGTGCACGAGAACGTGCTCGCCGTCCATCGCGCGTGGAAGCTGCATTTCGACGACGCCCGCCACTCGCTCTCGCAGGGCTACTATCAGGGTTGGGATTTACATCCCGCTCAGTTGCCAACCCGCTACGCGGCGGTGTATTCTTTCTTCCTGGAAGGGCTGCCCGCGGCCTCGGCGCGCCTGAAGAACTTCGTCGAGAAGGCCGCGCAGGCGACGCTCGTCGGCGACGTGTTCGACGACGCCGCCACCGGGCAGGGACTGCTGAACTATTTCTTGCGCGGCCTCAACTGCGGCGCGCTCACGGAAGACGAAGCGCGCGGCTCGGGCCTGACCCGCGAGGAGCTGGAAGGCCGGTCGTTCCTCAAGATCTTGGAAGCGCGAAGGAGAAAACAATGAAGCGTAGAGACCTCATCAAGCACCTGACCGACAACGGCTGCGTCATTTTGCGCGAAGGCGGAAAATACTCCGTTTATCAGAACCCCAAGAACCTCAAGGAAGTCCCGATCACGCGCCACCCCGAGATGGAGGACTTCGCCGCGCGCAAGATCTGCAAGGCCCTCGACATCCCGTTGATGTCGTGATAAACGTTGGGGTCAGACACGCACAAACTTACAAACGCTTCAAAGTTTGAAGCGTTTGTAGGGTCTGACCCCACCATCTTTTATAAAGTCGTCAGGACTGCTTTTAATCCCTCGCCGGCGACGTTCTCGGCGCCGAAGCGCTCCACCAAGCCCGCACGCGTGAGCGCCGAGCGCGGCTGCAGACGGACTCCCGCCAGCATGAAGCGCGTGCCGGCGCGCCGGCACGCGTCGTGGAGGTCCGTCAGCGCCCGCAAGGCCGTCGCGTCGAGGGCGAGGACGTCGTCCATGCCGAGGACGAGCGTCTTTGGAGGATCAGCGCCGAGAAACATCAGGTCGCGCAGCTGCTCGACGACGCCGAACACGAGCGCCCCCTGCGCCTCGTAAGCGGCGACGCCCGGCGGGATTTTGAACGCGGGACGGTCTCCGCCCGTCCCCGGCTCGGGCGCGCCGATGAAGCCGTGTACGGCCGAGACCTCGCTCATGCGCTTCAAGAACAGCGCCATCGCGAGCAGCATGCCGATCTCGACGGCGACCGTCAAATCGACGAGGACGGTCAGGAAGAAGGTCACGAGAAGGACGGCCACGTCCGACTTCGGCGCGCGCAACAGCGCCTTGAAGGACCGCCACTCGCTCATGTGGTAGCAGACGACGACGAGGATCGCGGCGAGCGCGCACAGGGGGATCGCCGCCGCCCAGCGCCCGAAGAGCAGCACGATCGATAAAAGCGTCGCCGCGTGGACGATCCCGGCGATCGGCGTCCGGCCGCCGTTCTTGACGTTGGTCGCCGTGCGCGCGATCGCGCCGGTGGCGGGGATGCCGCCGAAGACGGCCGAGGCGAGGTTCGCGAAGCCTTGCCCGATGAGCTCGGTGTTCGAGCGGTGGCGCCCTCCGATCATGCTGTCCGCGACCGTGGCGGAGAGGAGCGATTCGATCGAGCCGAGCATGGCTATCGTGAACGCGGGTCCGATCAGCTCGCGCCAGCGCGCCAAGCCGGCGAGGGGCAGCGTCGGAAGCGGCAAGCCGCGCGGCAGCTCGCCGAAGCGCGTCCCGATGGTCTCGACGGGGAGGTGGTAGCGGCGGGCGACGATCGAGGCCGCGACGATCGCGACGATCGGGCCCGGCACGCGGCGGCTGACGCGCGGCCAGAAGACGATGACGGCCAGGCAGGCGGCGGCCAGGGCGACGGTCGCCGGCTCGAGGGTCCCGATATGCTCGAGATAGAGGCGCCATTTCGCGACGAAATCGGCCGGCGACGGCCCCGTCCGCAGCCCGAGCAAATCCGGGATCTGCGAGCTGAAGATCACGACGGCGATGCCGGATGTGAAGCCCACCGTGACCGGATACGGGACGAACTTGATGACGGCGCCCAGGCGCGCGATGCCCATCAGGATCAGGATCGCGCCGGCCATGAGCGTCGCCGCCGTCAGGCCGTCGACGCCGTGCTGCTCGACGATCTTATAGACGATCACGACGAAGGCGCCCGTCGGGCCGCCGATCTGCACGCGCGAGCCGCCGAGGGCCGAGACGACGGCGCCGGCCACGATCGCCGTGACGAGGCCGCGTTCGGGCGTGACCCCCGAGGCGATGCCGAAGGCGATCGCCAAAGGCAGCGCGATCATCCCGACGATCACGCCCGCGAGCGCGTCCGAGGCGAGGTCCTTCCAGCCGTAGCCGCGCAGCGTCGTCAGCAGCTTCGGCCGGAAGACGCTGTTTGAGTAGGCGGTGCTATGAGAGGATGGGATCATGCCGAGCCGTCGGCGGCTTGCAACACCTCGGCCATCACGAGATCGGGATCGAGCCCGCGCGCGAGCGCCGCCACGGCGATCGTGTGAGTCCCCTCGCAGCAGCCCATCCTATGCCGGGCGAAGACGGCGTGCGTCGCGGGAAACCGCGCCATGACGTCGCGGATGCGCATGTCGGACCGCAGGTCCTGCGAGCTCATGCGATAGGCGTCGCAACGCGACGGCCAGAGGCTCAGGGCTTGCGGGCGTCGGGCGGGGAGGACAGCAGCTCGTGGCGGACGGCGTTGACGGTGCGCCGCGAGATGGCGATGCCGTGCTCTTTCTTGAGCCGCTCGGCCAGCGCGGCGTCGGTCGGCGAGGCGTCCTCGGCGAGCCAGCGCCCGAGGATCAGGCGCAGCTGCCGGCGGCGGCCGGGCAGCAGCTCGATGAGCGGGACTTCTTTTTCCCATGGCAGGCGCACGCTGCGCTCCGCGAGCGCGCGGGAGACCGTGCTCGGGGCCAAGTCGAGGCGCCGCGCGAGCATCCGCAGGCTCACGGGCTTCTTGGCCTCGTCGCGGCGCGTCTCGAGGTAACCCGCCTGCACCTTCGAGAGGGTCTCGAGGATGCGGAACATCGTGCTCTGGCGCAGGTTGATCGTCTCGAGCCGCTTGAGCAGGCCGGGCAGCCTCTTGAGCTCGGGCCCGGGGAGCCGGCGCGGCCGCCGAGAGTCCTGAGACAAAGAAGAGGC